>NZ_WQGH01000002.1:0-523762 GCF_013034585.1 Ruegeria sp. HKCCA5426 | reverse complement strand
AGCCCGGCGCATCGATAAAACTAAAGAAGGCCGCTCCAAACAGGGCGGCCTTTTTACTTGGATTGTGTCGTGGGTGCATAAACTTGGCTATGCAGGCCAAAACCCTCTGATCGGCTTAGATTACGCCAGCCAATACCAACCGAACGATATCTTCGCGTTTAAGACTGCGCGCGCGCAGTTCGGCATCACTCATCAGCCAATAGGCGCGGATTCTGCGGGTTGCCGATCTGGTTTCAGACAGTCTGCGCAGGTTGGAACGGAGGCGACGACTCAGCAGTTGCCACAATGCGGCAGGGCTAAGGTCATGCGGGCGGTAAACGGTGGATTTGGGCATAAGAGCGTTTCGTTGCGTTTTGATTGAACCAGTACAATCTACGCACCCGTGTATTTGCCAGCTAGCCCCGCCCGGTCATATCCGCTGTGCGTCTGGCGCAATGGCCCAGCGTTTCCGCTGGGCCATGGTATGCAAATCAAATCGCAGCTTTTGCCGCTGCCCGAACAGCCCGGATGTTGTCCCCATAAACGTCCGGTTGTGAAACCGAGCCGCCTTTGAAGACAGCAGATCCCGCAACCAGCACGTCCGCGCCCGCAGCCGCGACCAGAGGGGCTGTGTTCGGGTCCACACCGCCGTCAATCTCAATATGGATAGGGCGGTCACCGATCATCTGACGCAGGCGGCGCACCTTTTCGGTCAGGTCGATGAATTTCTGGCCGCCGAATCCGGGGTTCACTGTCATGACGCAAACAAGATCAGTCAGGTCCAGCAGATGCTCGACCGCTTCGGCCGGGGTGCCGGGATTGAGGGCAACGCCAGCTTTCATGCCAGCGGCACGAATGGCCTGCAACGTGCGGTGCGTGTGCGGGCCAGCTTCGACATGGGCTGTCAGGATGTCTGCACCGGCATCTGCATAGGCGTCAATATACGGATCTACAGGCGTGATCATCAGGTGCACGTCCATCACCGTTTTTACATGAGGACGAAACGCTTTGACGGCGGGGGGGCCAAAGGTCAGGTTTGGCACGAAATGGCCATCCATCACGTCAACATGGACCCAATCTGCGCCCTGTGCTTCGATCGCCTGAATCTCGGCGCCGAAATTGGCAAAGTCGGCGGACAGAATCGACGGAGCGATTTTGATGCTGCGGTCAAAGGACATGTTTGGCCTCGTGTCAGGATAAAGAGTCGGCCCGCATATACCTGCGATATGCGGGGAAGGGTAGGGCCAACAACAGCGAGCGCTGCGTTACAAAACTTTCACCCAATCGACACATAGCCGTTGAACACCGCCTTTAGCTAGCCGCCAACACATTTGGGGGTGGCTCGTGCTGCGAATAGAAAAACTGACGAAACGCTTTGGCGAAAATACGGCTGTGGATGCTGCTTCGCTGGACGTCGACAAGCCGTGCATGATCGGCATCATTGGACGCTCGGGCGCAGGTAAGTCGACCCTCTTGCGCATGATCAACCGCCTGACAGACGCCAGCGACGGAGAGATCATTTTTGAAGGCCGCGATGTAACCAAACTGAAAGGTCGCGAAAAGCGCGCGTGGCAAGCCGATTGCGCGATGATTTTTCAGCAGTTCAATCTGGTGCCGCGCTTGGACGTGGTGTCAAACGTTCTGCATGGCACGCTGAACCGTCATTCCACGCTGGCCACCATGTTCAATCTGTTTCCGATGGACGATGTCCACCGCGCTATCGACATTCTGGATCGTCTGGGCATTGCCGAACACGCACCCAAACGGGCCGAGGCGTTGTCGGGCGGTCAGCAACAACGTGTCGCCATTGCGCGCGCCTTGATGCAGGATCCAAGCATCATTCTGGCAGATGAACCGATCGCCTCACTTGACCCGATGAACGCTCAGGTCGTCATGCAGGCGTTGCGCCGCATCCATGAAGAGGACGGCCGGACAGTCATCGCCAACCTGCACACGCTGGACACCGCACGCCGCTATTGCGACCGCGTCGTCGGAATGCGCGACGGGCGTATCGTTTTCGACGGCCTGCCCGAACAACTGACAACCGGTGTCGCGCGTGAGATTTACGGAGCCGATGCCAGCTTCTCGGAAGAGGCGACATCGACCGAGATCGAGACGCTGGATGCGACTCAAATGGCCCTGATGGAAGCGGAAGCAACCGTCTGAGCCGATCCCCCCTTTCATCGACCGGCCGATGAAAGGCCGGCATATCAAACCGGAGAGAGACAGATGAAAAAACTGATTGCTGCCCTTGTTGCGACAACTGCGATCGCCGCCCCAGCCATGGCTGCGGATATAAACGAATTCCGCATCGGCATTCTGGGCGGTGAAAACGCTCAGGACCGTTTGAACAACAACGAATGCCTGCGCGAATACACCGAAGAAGCGCTGGGTGTGGAAACCAAGCTGTTTGCGCCTGCCGATTATGACGGCGTGATCCAGGGTCTGCTGGGCGGCACCATCGACATGGCGTGGCTGGGTGCCTCGGGCTATGCGAAAACCTATCTATCCGACCCCGAAGCGGTTGAGCCGGTTCTGGTCAAGGTCAACACCGACGGCGGCTATGGCTACTACTCGATCGGATTTGCCCGCAAGGACAGCGGCATCACCTCGTTGGACGACATGAAGGGCAAGACCTTCGGCTTTGGCGATCCGAACTCGACCTCGGGCTACCTGATCCCGTCCATCGAAATCCCTGCCACCACTGGCGCGACCATGGACTCGGGCGACTATTTTGGTGAGGTGAAATTCACCGGCGGCCATGAGCAGACCATCGTTGCCGTAAACAACGGCGATGTTGATGGCGGCGTGACCTGGGCTGACGGGCTGGGCGATTGGGAAGACGGCTATAAGTCGGGCGCGCTGCGCCGTGCTGTTGATGCCGGTCTGGTTGACATGAACGACATGGTCCAGATTTGGAAATCCAAGCCGATCCCCGAAGGCCCGGTTGTGCTGCGCACCGCCCTGCCTGCGGATGTGAAAGAGAAAATGACTGCGCTGATGGCGGGTCTGGCCGAGAAAGACCGCGAGTGTTTCTATGGCGTTGCCGCGGGTGAAGCAAAGGCGTTCGAGCCGATCACCCACGAGGCGTATGAGATCATCATCGAAGCACGCAAGCTGAAGTCCAACTAAGCCTGCATACCCCAAAGACCGGGGTCCGGTGTCGAAACCGGGCCCCGTTTCCCACTCAGGAGCATTCCATGACAGACCTGACCGCAGGGTCCCCAACCGTCGACCAGATCCGGGCCGACTATTCCGAGATGACGCGACGCAAGCGGGTCTATGGTGGTATCCTTCTGATCGTATTCGTGGCGTTGATGGCTGCAGGGTTTCGCACCGCCGATGACCGCAACGCAGGCAGCTTTGTGGACGGCTGGCACCGCATCTTTGACTACCCCGCCGAAGTTCTGTCCGAGGCCTGGGACAAGATCGACGCGCTGCCCGCCAACTTGGTCAAATTCTTCCCGGCGCTGGTTGAGACGATCAACATTGCTGCTGCGTCCACGTTGATCGGCACTATTGCGGGTACGTTCCTGGCGCTGATGTCCACGCGGGGTATGGCGCTCTGGCCTGCGCTAATCCCGCTGTTCCGGCGTATTGCCGATATTTGCCGCGCAATTCCTGAGATTGTGATCGCGCTGGTCCTGATCTTTATTCTGGGCGGCGGTCCGGTGCCAGCGATGATCGCCATTGCAATCCATACGGCAGGAGCGCTGGGTAAGCTGTTTTCCGAGGTGAACGAGAACGCATCGTTGAAGCCGGTTGAGGGGCTGCATTCGGTCGGGGCCAACTGGTCACAGCGGATGTATCTGGGTGTGATCCCTCAGGTGGGACCGAACTATGTCAGCTATGCCTTGCTGCGGTTCGAGATCAACATCCGCGCCTCGGCCATTCTGGGCTTCGTCGGCGCGGGTGGTCTGGGGTACGAGCTGCGCAATTCGATGTCATGGGGGCAGGGGCGCTATGATGAGGCTGCCGCGATCTTCCTGTTGCTGTTTGTCACCATCGTTGTCGTCGACCAAATCTCGGGTCATCTGCGTGATCGCCTGACCCACGGATCCGAGAAAGGAGCGCGGGCATGAGCACCTTCGCCACAAATCTGACCATTGATGAGCTGAAGGCCGAAGCTGACCATCTGTTCAGCCGCAAACGTCTTGTGAATTTCGGTCTGCCGTCGCTGGTGCTGGCTTATCTGATCTATGTGTTCTTCGCTTTCGACGTGCCCGGTCTGGCCGAGCGTGCGAATTGGGAAAACGGCAAGACGCTGGTGGCCGACAGCTATAGCTACAAAACCCATATCGAGCGCGATAACCGCACCGGAGAAATCTCAGCCGCTATCGAAGGCGAGCGCAAGGGTGCCTATCCCGTGGGCGAAGCGCCAGATTGGGTCACGCTGGGCGAAACCACGGTGATTGATCTGGAGGACGGTCACGTCGTGCGGTTCGGCCCCGAGACCGTCGAATACTATATCCCGGGATACGGCACTGTCCGTGCCACACCCACGCGTGCAGCAGGTGTACAGGCCGAACTGCCTGCTGGCGATGTGCCGGACTGGATCAACATCTCGAAAAACAGGATGGCGATCACGACGGATGCGGGGCGCCTGACGGTGACGCGGAACCGGTCCGAAGTCTTCCGCTACTTCACCGGATGGGAGCTGTTCTTCTTTACTCTCGACAGCCCCTATTACGGTAAATCCTTCCCGCAACTGGTTGGGCTGGCCGCGAATGGTGAGGCGGGGGCGATCCTGAACGATTTCTGGACCAACAAGATGTGGCGGCATCAGGACGTGGCATGGGCCATATTCGAGACGATTCTGATGGCCTTCCTTGGTACGCTGGGTGCAGGCATGGTCGCGCTGCCGCTGGCATTCCTTGCAACGCGCAACTTCAACCCGCTGAGGTCGGTTCGGTTTCTGACCCGCCGCGTGTTCGACTTTGTCCGTGGCGTAGATGCCTTGATCTGGACCGTCGTGCTGGCGCGCGCTTTTGGTCCCGGACCGCTGACAGGTGCGTTGGCCATTCTAGTGACTGATACAGGAACCTTCGGCAAAATCTTCTCGGAAGCGCTGGAAAACGTCGATCAGAAGCAGATCGAAGGTGTCCAATCCACAGGTGCCAACGCGCCGCAACGGTATAGGTTTGGCGTGATCCCGCAGGTGACGCCCGTTTTGCTCAGTCAGTTGCTGTACTTCCTTGAATCCAACACCCGCAGCGCGACCGTGATCGGTGCCATCACAGGTGGCGGGATCGGGTTGCTGCTAACCCAAGCGATTATCACGCAAAAGGACTGGGAAGAGGTCGCTTATTACATCGTCCTGATCATCCTGATGGTTATGCTGATGGATTGGTTCTCGGGTTGGTTGCGCAGGCGTCTGATCCAGGGGGAAACTTCGCCCAAACGTAAGAAGGCAAAGCCCGTCAAAGCAGGCTGAACTGGCACAGGCAGAGGGATCAAAAGATGGCGCGTCTTCGTTCGGATCAACCTTTCATTCACCCCGGTTGCACGATCTCGAACAGTGCATTTGGCGCGTATGTTGAGATCGGAGCAGGGACGCGGGTCGCGAATTCCGTGGTCGGGGATTACTCGTATTGTGATCGAACTTGTGACATTGCCAATGCCGAGATCGGGAAATTTGCCAATATAGCCAGCTTTACCCGGATTGGGGCAACGGATCACCCGATGGAGAAAGCATCGCTGCACCATTTTCTCTATCGGTCGGCTGATTATTGGGATGATGCCGAGGACGACGCCCAATGGTTTGCCCGTCGCGCAAGCCGGGTCACGACGATCGGGCATGATACTTGGATTGGACACGCGGCAATCATCAAGCCCGAAGTTACCATTGGTCACGGCGCAGTCGTCGCATCGGGTGCGATCGTTACCAAAGACGTCGCGCCCTATACCATCGTCGGTGGCGTTACGGCACAACCGATCCGACGCCGGTACCCCGAGGCCGTGGCCGAGCGGATGATGAACCTTGCTTGGTGGGACTGGGACAATGCGCGTCTTCGCGCAGCGCTGCCGGATTTTCGCGCGCTGGGGGCCGAGGCGTTTTTAGATAAATATGAAAGCGTTCCCGCCTGCTGATACCGCCGATCTTGGCCGCTACGGTCATTGAAGGGAGGTACAGATTTCAACTCAGTCTTCGTTCAATGTCAGCGTCACGCGGTCGCCCGCGAACACCGTCCGGCCATATTCCACGGGCACGCCGTTTGTGTCGGCGTTAATGCCTGTGGAATACAGAACCGGTGCGCCCTCGGTCAGGCGGAGGTGCAGGGCTTGCGTGGCCGTCGCAGCCCGCGCCGTCAGGCGGGTTGAGACGCGGGTGTAATCCTGAACGCCGCACACTTGCAGGGCTTTTGTCACCGATTGCGTCTCGGACAGGGCCACAAGGATATTGGGCAGGCGGTCGGCTGGAAATACACTTTGAAACAGGCCAATCGGCTGGCCGTCAGCCAATGAAAGACCATCGTAGACATGAACTGTCGCGCCCGGCTCAAGCTGCAACGCCTCGGCTTCGGAGTTGTCTGCTGTTCGGGTGGTGAGTGTCAGTATCTTCTTTCCGGGGATCTTGCCGCTGGCCGATATGCTCTGGTGATACCGCACGCGTTTTCCGATTGGGTAATCCGTTGGACGCGCGGTCACGAACACGCCTGCGCCGCGTCTGGAATGCACCAATCCCTGATCGGACAGGTCCGACAATGCGCGCCGAACGGTATGCCTGTTGACGCCATGCTGCGAGGCCAACTGCGCCTCGGTCGGAAGTTGGTCACCGGTTTTGTACCGCCCTTCGGCGATGTCCGATGTCAGGCTTAATGCGATGCTTTTCCAGACCGGAGTTTTTCTCATGTCACCAAATCTTCACAGTTCCCCGGATTGCGAGTCGCCCCGGCGGAGTGTATTATTTGTCTAGTTGTATAGTACGCATAGACAACCCGACCAAGAGGGTTTGATGGTGGTTCAGATGAAAACAGAAGATATCGCGCGCAAGGAATGGATGGGCCTTCTGGCCCGTGTGCCGTCCGAGGCGCTGATTGCGAAATGGGGCGAGTTCGACCTGCGCCCCGATTTTGAGTGGCTTCGTCGACCCGAAGTGGGCGGGGTCATGGTGCGGGGGCGCACTGGCGGAACCGGCGCGGCGTTTAACCTTGGGGAAATGACCGTCACGCGCTGTTCGCTGGCATTGGATGACGGGACAGTCGGGCACGGATATGTGCAGGGCCGTTCAAAATCAAAGGCTGAGGTGGCAGCGCTGATTGATGCGCTGATGCAGACCGACATTGCAGAAAAAGTCCGGTCACAGGTGATCGAGCCTCTGGCCGAAATGATGCAAGCCGCAAAAACCAGCCGCGCGGCAAAGGCTGCCGCCACAAAGGTAGAGTTCTTTACTCTGGTTCGGGGAGAGGATTGATGACGACGCAATCCCAGTTCTCAGGCGGTTTCAGTGACGCGCCGATTCAGGCCGCACACGCGTTTCGGGCCGCGATGACTGCGATGGCCCGACCGGGCGAGATACGATCACTGACCGGTGGGCTGCCGCCCAAGCCGCTGTCTGTCGCCGCAGGTACGCTGTTGCTGACGCTTTGCGATCCTGAGACCAACGTTCACCTGGCCGGGTCAGCCGATACACCCGCCGTGCGCCAGTGGCTGACCTTTCACACGGGCGCTCCAGTCACGGGCGCAGACGAGGCGGATTTTGCCGTGGGGACGTGGCAGAATCTTGGGTCGCTGACGATCTATCGGACTGGAACGGCCGAATATCCGGACCGGTCCGCGACCCTGATCGTTGAATGCGCCGAATTGGTCAACGCAGGCGCAAGACTCAGTGGCCCGGGGATCAGGGATGTAGCGCGTTTGTCCCTGCCGGATATCCCGGCTTTGCAGGCCAATTCGTCTTTGTTTCCTCTGGGCTGCGATTTCTTTTTCACCTGCGGTAGCAAGGTTGCTGCCTTGCCGCGCAGCACGACAATTCGGTCGGAGGGTTAGGCGATGTATGTTGCAGTCAAAGGTGGTGAAAAGGCCATCGAAAATGCTCATTCCTGGCTGGCCGAGGAACGCCGGGGGTCAACGGATGTGGCCGAGTTGAGCATCGCGCAAATTCGCGAGCAGCTTTCCTTGGCCGTGAACCGGGTCATGGCCGAGGGGTCTCTGTTCGACCCCGATCTGGCGGCCTTGGCGATCAAGCAGGCGCGGGGCGATCTGATCGAGGCGATATTCCTGATCCGCGCGTACCGAACAACTCTGCCGCGGTTTGGATATTCCAATCCGGTGGCCACGGGTGAGATGGCGTGCGACAGACGAGTCTCGGCCACCTTCAAGGATGCGCCGGGCGGACAGGTTCTTGGGCCGACCTTCGATTACACACACCGTTTGCTGGATTTCAAACTGGCGGCCGAGGGGGAAGTTCCCGACGCGCCGAAGGGCGCTCCGCGCGATGAACTGACGCCTCATATTACGGAATTTCTGCAAGGTGAGGGGATCATTCAGGATGAGCCCGAAAACGATGAAACCCCTGACGATTTGACCCGGCAACCGATGGAATTTCCGTCCAACCGTCCGCTGCGGCTTCAATCCCTGACGCGTGGTGATGAAGGCTTCGTTTTGGGCATGGCATACTCGACCCAGCGCGGATACGCCCGCAACCATGCGTTTGTCGGGGAATTGCGCATCGGCAAGGTCACGGTTGAGATGGACATCCCGGAACTGGGATTCGCCATCGACATTGGTGAGGTTGAACTGACCGAATGCGAAACGGTCAACCAGTTCAAAGGCTCAAAAACTGAACCGCCCCAGTTCACCCGGGGCTATGGCCTGGTCTTTGGTCAGTCCGAGCGCAAGTCCATCGCGATGGCTTTGGTCGACCGCGCCCTGCGCTGGGAAGAGTTGGGCGAAGACAACCTCGGCGCCCCGGCGCAGGATGAGGAGTTTGTCCTGAGCCACGCCGACAACATTCAGGCCACAGGGTTCCTCGAACATATCAAGCTGCCGCATTACGTGGATTTCCAGTCCGAGTTGGAACTGGTTCGAAAGCTGCGTCGCGAAGCCGAAGATCGCATCACGCCGAAGGAGGCAGCGGAATGAGCGAATACAATTTTGCATATCTTGACGAACAGACCAAGCGTATGATCCGCCGCGCCATCCTCAAAGGTCTGGCGGTGCCCGGCTATCAGGTGCCTTTTGCCAGTCGTGAAATGCCGATGCCCTATGGCTGGGGTACGGGTGGGGTGCAGGTGTCGGCCGCGACTCTGACCCCGGATGACACGTTCAAGGTGATCGACCAAGGCGCGGATGACACCACGAATGCCGTTTCGATCCGCAAGTTCTTTGAGAACACGGCAGGCGTCGAAACCACCGAGGAAACCGAAAAGGCGAGTGTCATCCAAACTCGCCACCGCATCCCCGAGGCGAAGTTGCGCGAGGATCAGATCCTTGTCTATCAGGTGCCGATCCCCGAACCGCTGCGTTTTTTGGAGCCGCGCGAGACCGAGACCCGCAAGATGCACAGCCTTGAAGAATATGGGCTGATGCATGTCAAATTGTATGAGGACATCAGCCAGCACGGGGCGATTTCGACCACATACGCCTATCCGGTGAAGGTGTCGGGGCGGTATGTGATGGATCCATCTCCGATCCCAAAATTCGACAACCCCAAGCTTGAGATGGACGCGATCCAACTGTTCGGGGCCGGGCGCGAACAGCGTATCTATGCCGTACCGCCACACACCAAGGTCGTGTCTCTGGATTTTGAGGATTACCCCTTTGAGGCCACGAAAGCCGACTACCCCTGCGATCTGTGCGGGGCCGAAGACAGTTATCTGGACGAGGTTATCACCGATGATGCGGGCAGCCGAATGTTTGTCTGCTCTGACACCGATTACTGCCGCTCCCGACGTGAAGCGGGCCACACAGGTCGCATGACCAAGGAGGTTGCAGCATGACCCCTCTGCTACAAGTTAAAGACGTCGAGAAACGATACGGAACCCGGATCGGATGTTCGGGCGTCAGCTTCGATCTTTACCCGGGCGAGGTCATGGGGATCGTCGGTGAAAGCGGTTCGGGCAAATCGACGTTGCTGAATTGTTTGGCCGGTCATCTGGAGCCTGACGCAGGACAGGTTGTTTTTGACACACACGCGGACGGGCCTGTGGATACGGTGACCATGTCGGAACCTGAACGACGGATGCTGGGCCGGACGGACTGGGCCTTTGTTCATCAGCACGCCCGCGACGGGCTGCGCATGTCCGTCAGCGCCGGTGGGAACATTGGCGAGCGCCTGATGGCCGTCGGCGACCGTCACTATGGTCAGATCCGCGACCGGGCGATTGATTGGCTGGGCCGTGTCGAGATTGACGGAAGTCGGGTGGATGACCGCCCGACGGCATTTTCAGGCGGGATGCAACAGCGGTTGCAAATCGCGCGCAATCTGGTGACCGGTCCCCGGCTGGTGTTCATGGACGAACCGACGGGTGGGCTGGACGTGTCGGTGCAGGCCCGGCTGCTGGACTTGTTGCGTGGTCTGGTCCGCGAGATGGGGCTGAGCGCCATCATCGTCACTCATGATCTGGCCGTGGTGCGGTTGCTGGCGGACCGGCTGATGGTGATGAAGGACGGCCACGTGGTCGAGGCAGGATTGACCGATCAGGTTCTGGACGATCCGCAACATGCCTACACGCAGTTGCTTGTTTCAAGCGTGCTGCAGGTTTGAAGGGATAGGGCAATGATTGAACTGATCGGTGTGAACAAAAGTTTTACCCTGCACAATCAGGGCAGCGCAGTCATTCCGGTGATGGAGGGCGCGACGCTTAGTGTCTCGCCCGGAGAATGCGTCGCGCTGACGGGGGCTTCCGGCGCGGGCAAGTCGACCCTGATGCGGGTGATCTACGGTAACTATTTGGCTGCATCCGGGCAGGTTCTGGTCGGCGGGCTGGATGTGGCGCGGGCCGAGCCGCGCCAGATCTTGGCGCTTCGGCGCGAAACGCTAGGATATGTCAGCCAGTTCCTCAGGGTTGTTCCGCGCGTCCCAACGCTTGAGGTGGTGGCGGAACCGTTGCTTGCAATCGGAACCGAAAAGCAAGCGGCGCTGGATCGGGCGGCCGCATTGCTGGCCCGGTTGAACATTCCAGAACGGCTTTGGCAGCTTAGCCCAACGACGTTTTCAGGCGGTGAACAGCAGCGCGTGAACATTGCGCGCGGCTTTGCGCACACCTATCCCGCGATGTTGCTGGACGAGCCGACCGCCTCGCTGGACGCGCAGAACCGTGAGACAGTATTGTCCCTGATCGAAGAGGCCAAAGAGCGCGGCGCTGCCATTGTCGGTATTTTCCACGATGTCGAAGCGCGAAACCGTGTGTGTGATCGGGAAATCGACGTGTCAGGGTTCACACCGGGAAAGGCCGCATGACCCGCGCCCCGGTCATAGCGGTTGTCGGCCCGTCCGGGGTGGGCAAGGACAGCGTGATGGAGGCACTGGTTGCGCGTACGCCTGGAATTCTAAGAGTGCGGCGCGTGATTACCCGGCCAAAGGGCGAAGAGGGCGAAGATTTTGACCGGGTCGCTGAAGATGACTTTCAACACATGGTGGCCGACGATGCGTTTATTTTGCACTGGTCGGCACATGGGCTGAATTATGGCGTCCCGCGTTCGATCGAGACCTTCAGACAAACCGTTGATGCGGTACTTGTGAACCTGTCGCGCGCTGTCTTGCTTCGGGCGCAGGAGGTGTTCGGCGATCTGATCGTAATCTCGCTGACCGCCGACCCCGAGGTTCTTGCCCAACGACTAGCAAGCCGTGGGCGTGAAAGCGCAGCCGAACAAGAACGGCGTCTGGCGCGTGCGGAAACCAATTTGCCCGAAGGCCTTGTGAAGGTCTTTGAGGTCGATAACTCCGGCCCGTTGGATCAGACGATTGATACCATTCTGGACCGTATTCAACCGGAAAGGACGTAACGATGGATCATGTGAAAGCGTCCATCCTCAGCCTCGCCCACAAGGGCCAGATCCTTGATCTTAAACGGGTTTGGCAGCGAGGGCGCAAGCCGGTCTTCCAGCGTTTTCTGCACCTTGGACAGCGTAGGTTTGTCCAGACGTCCGCTAAGCGTGATGTGAAAGCGGAATGCCTCCATCACGTAGGGATAGCCCCATTGTACGAGATTGGCCTCTTGTTCCGGGGTCAGACCTGCGCCGCGCCGACGGTCAAGTTCGGATTGGGGCGCTGGTGCGCGAAATGCGTCCAGTTCCCCAACACAGCCAGCGGCCAGAGCATTCAGGTCGGCAGTGTCTCCGACAGGGCGAAGAGCCAGAAACCGGCCAAGACGTGCGATCTCAAGCCCGTCCAGCACCACGGGCGCGCGTGTGGCCGCAAATTCAGCACAGGCCGCGTGCAGACCGTCAAACGACTGCCCGACCGCCAGTCGGAATGGAGGCTTCATCGTCGCATGCAGCCCGTATTTTCGCGGAACCTCAGTCATCGAGGAAACGTCAACCCCGGCGATGTCCGGATGGGCCACGGCCTGTCCGGTCTCCATGTCCCAACCCAGCCATTGGGTCGCAAATTTTGTCCAACCGGCCTCGGCCGGGGGCGCAAAATAGATTGCGTATCGCGTGAATGTCACATTGGCCTCCTATGCGTGGCCTTCCCAATAGCTCAAACCGTGTGAAGTTCAGATGACAGAAGAAATGATCCTTGCCAATGCCACACTCGTTCTTCCCAACGAGACGCTAACTGGCAGCGTTCGGTTTGCGGGTGAGACAATTATCGAGGTCGCGTCGGGTGCTGCGATTCCTGCAGGTGCGATTGACTGCGAAGGGGATTATGTCTGCCCCGGACTGGTCGAATTGCACACCGACAATCTGGAACGTCACATTCAGCCGCGCCCCAAGGTCGACTGGCCCCACGCAGCGGCCATCCTAGCGCATGATGCTGAACTGGCCAGCACAGGGATCACCACCGTGTTTGACGCCATGCGCATCGGCTCGATCCCCAGCGGCCAGCGCTATAAGAAATATGCGCGCGACCTGTCCCGCGAGCTTTGGCAACTGCGCGAGCAGGACGCGCTGAAGATCAGCCATTTCCTGCACCTTCGGGCAGAGGTCTGTTCCGAGACACTGGTCGAGGAGCTTGACGAGTTTGACGCTGGCGACCGTGTGGGCCTTGTTTCGCTGATGGATCATACCCCCGGCCAGCGGCAGTTTCGGGACATGACCCAGCTTGAGGCTTATATGAAGGGCAAGCATGGCATGAATGATGACGACTTTCTTCAGCATGTCGCCCAGCTCAAGGCGTTGCGCGAACGCTTTGGCGACAGGCACGAAGTCGAAACGGTCAAGGCCGCCCGGCGCTTTGGCGCGATGTTGGCGAGCCACGATGATACCACGGCTGCGCAAGTGCGCACATCCGCAGGGCATGGAATTACGTTGGCCGAATTCCCCACAACGGTTGAGGCCGCCCGTGCCTGCCACGATCACGGAATCAAGGTGATGATGGGCGCTCCGAATGTCATCCGGGGCGGGTCCCATTCCGGCAATGTCGCGGCGCATGAACTGGCCGAGCTTGGGCATCTCGACATTCTGTCGTCAGACTATGTGCCTGCCGCTCTTTTGCTGTCGGCGGCGCGATTGGGCGAGATGTGGGGGGACATGGCACGTGGATTGCGGACCGTGACGCAGACGCCTGCACAGGTCGTCGGATTGAATGATCGCGGCGAATTGCGCGTCGGGGCCCGCGCGGACGTCATTCGGTTCCGAATGCGCGAGGGCGCGCCTGCGCTAAATGGTGCCTGGTCGCGTGGACGCCGTGTGGCCTGATCAGGCTCTGTAGAACAGGTACCGGTCCGGGGCGATGGTGTCCGGGCCGCTAATCTGGTCGAACCCCACCAAGGGCTGACCCGAGATCAATAGCCCGCCCGGACGCATTACGCGCGCTATAAGGGGGCTGAGACGAGCCGCTTCGGCCACATCCTCGTCCTTGATGCCGCGCCCAAAATCATAGTGTGCCATCGCCATTTTTTGCCCACCAGCGGCCAGCTTTTCGAGCATGGGTTCCGCTTCGCCCTGCAAAAAATCCTCGGGCGGCGGAGTGCTGGATGGATGGCATTGCAGAACCCGGTCCATCACCCAGATGCGGCGGTCCGGCAAGATTTCTCTGAGGTGATCATAGGTTCGACCGTTTCCCAGACCCATATCCAGAACGTCCCCGATGATGTCGGATATCTGTTCGGCTGCCCAGTCCAGCCCATCTCTTTGGGCCGTCAGGCGGCGCAGCATGGAATCCAGTCGGCTCATTCGGGTCTCCGTTTTGTGTCGTTTTGCAGCGCGGTCCAGATAACGGCAGGCCCATCCAGAAGCCGGTGCAACAGGTCTCGTGTGAATGTCCAGATGTCTTCGTCATGAACAAGGTGATGGGTCAGAACACCAAAGGGTTCAGCGTTGTCGGTACGCCCCTCACGGCGATCCCGCAGCAGGTCCACGGCTTGGTTGATCAGGACGTCCGGGGCGATCAATCCCCGTGTTCTGCGCCAGTCAATCGGATCAAGATGCGTATTGACCTGCAGAAGTCCTGACACCGGGTAAGCGGCGTTTCGCGGTGTGGCAGTAGACAAAAACTGGTAACCCAAATCGGGCAGTTCTTTTACCACGTCTGGGGCAATTCGGTTCCATGGCGGTACGAACATCGGGCACAACCTTTCGCCGAACGATACTTTCAATCGGTCCAGCCCGTTTTGTGCATCCTTCAGTATCTCTGACATAGGTCGGTGCAGGCGGAATTCTGATTTCTTCTCGCCCTGCGGTGCGTGGTTTTGATGGGCCCATCCATGAACGACCGGGATCAGGCAGGGGTTGTCAGTGACATGGTCCGTCAGCGCGTCGCCCGCGTCATGTGGGATTACCGCCAGATGCACTGGCAAACCAAGCCTATCTGACAGGGCCGTCAGACGATCAAGCTGTTGTGTCGTGGTTGTTGCATCGTCGTCGCGCCACCAAAGAGGCAGCGACAGGCCCTTGTTGTGCCAGATCTCAAGTTCAACCATCAAAGGACGCCAATCGACGATCATGTGCGCCGCTCCCAAAGGGTCTTGGCGATGTCCACAGACTTTGCTGCACCGTTAAACCCAAATTCTGCGGCTGGTCTGGTTGGGGCATCAATAACGCGGCCTACCGCCGTCGCCAACGTGTCGCCGTTCAGGTCCTGACTTGGCAGAACGTCAATTGCGGGCAGGTTTGAAAGACTTCGCCCGCGTAAGGTTTGCTCAACCTCTTTTCCATCATCGAATGGCACGAATACTGCGGCTGTTCCGGTCTGAAGGATGTCGAGCGCGGTGTTATATCCGCACATGCTAACCGATGCGGCCGCGTGGGGCAGCATTTGACGGAAATCTGGTCGTACTCTTTCAAGTGTTACCGGAGCGTCGCCAACGTATTGGGACAGGTGATCAATGCGTTCGCTTGCGTCCTGTCCACCGACCAGCAGGCGCCAGCGCCTGCTGGACATCTTTCTGGCGGCTTCGATGGCCGCGCGAAAGATCGGTTGCCCCACCGAACCCCCTCCGGCGCTGACAAGCACTTCGCCCCGACCCATGGCGTCGGGGTGCGGATCAGGTGCATTGGGCGCAACGAAGCCCGTGTAGAATAGCCGTTTCTCAAGCTGTTCCGAGACAGGCCAGCTTAGATCCAACGATACGGCTTTCCGATCGGAATGGACCAAAATGCCGTCATAGATTCCCAGCACGATCTGCTCGGTGCGTTCAGCCTTTGCAGGCTTGGACGGCGGAGCAAGAATATCCCGCACAGATCCCAGGATGACGGGTTTGGCAGGCAGTTCCTGTGCCGCTTCAAGTGCTGCGCTGAATTCACCCGTCAACGACCTGCGCCCAAAGGGATAAAGCTCGGTGATTAGAGTATCCGGCGCAAAGGATCGCACCGCCTCTACCAGCGCCCGTTTACGTGCCTGCACATAGGCGTCATCGGCAACGTCGCCTGTTTGGGTCAGCAGTCGTGTGAAATCCGTGCCGTCCGATCGCAAAGGTGGTAACCCGAACACCGTCATTCCGGCGCTGTCCAGTTGTGGCGCGGGCATCCCGCCGGATACCAGCAGGACTTGATGGCCGTCATGCGCAAAGGCCCGCCCCAACGTGAGAGCGCGGCTCAGGTGCCCTGTCCCCAGCAGATGGGTGACGACGATCATCACTTTCATTCGGGAACCTCTGCCCGGATCAGGCGGACGGGCTCGGGGTCGGGACGCATTGTATCCATATCAATGATATACAGGCGGTTGCGCTTGATTTTGAAGGGGGGGATCCCGCTAAAATCCCAACCCCAGGCCAGGGCCATAATGACCCGCATGATACCGATATGGCAGACCGCTACGGTATCTGCGCGCAGTGAGTCCAGCCACGGGCGCAATCGCATCTTCACATCCGCAGGGCTTTCCCCGTTCGGAGGTCGAAAATCCCATCCCCAATCCTCGATATGACGATAGCCGCTGCCTGTATCAGCGATCAGGTCGACACCGCGCAGACCTTCCCAGTCGCCCCAGTTCATTTCGGTCAGTGCAGCGGACATCATGGGGTCCTGTCCTGATACCAACTGGGCTGTTTCGCGGGCCCGCGCAAGCGGGCTGGACCAAATGTCCGCCGTGTCCCACGGTTGCGGCAGGCTGTTGGTCGACAAGTCCTGGCGCGCTTCTTCGTCGAGTTGGATGTCGCTGCGCCCCTGTATGCGACCGGCGCGGTTCCACTCCGTATGTCCGTGGCGCAGCAGTGCAAGGCGGGTCATTGGCGTCCCTCAATCAATGGCCGTGCGGCCTGCCAGAACCTGTCAGTGGCCGCAGGCATGAGGTGTCGTGACGCAATCCGTTCGCGCGACATACGTCCGATTGATTGGCGCAGCGGCTTGTCATTCAGCAGGTCTTGAAGGCGCGTAGCCAACGCAGAAGGACCGGATTCCACCGACGGATAGTCACCCGGAGCCAAAACATCACGAACGCCCGGCCTGTCCTGAGCCACAACCGGAACACCGTTGGCTTGTGCTTCTAGATAGATCATTCCATAGGCCTCATTCACGCCGGGCCAAACCAGCAGGGACGCGGTGTGGTAATGAGCCTGCAACGCGTCCCGTTCCAGTTGACCCAGAAACTGCACCTTTGAACCGAAGGGGGACATCAACGCTTTGACCTCTGCGCGGGCCGGACCATCCCCCGCTATTTTCAAGGACCAATCGCCCTGTAAATGATCCAGCGATTGCGCCAAAATCTCGTATGAAGCCAGCTTGTCGCCGTGCCGCATCATTCCAACCGTCAGCATCGGTCCTGTGCATGTTGATAGGGCCGGCAGCTCTGAAAGTGGTAGGAACGGGGGCAGTTCCACCAAACGTTGGTTTCCAAACCTTTCCCGTTCCAGCGTAATCAGGTCGTTGGCGGTGTGGTAATAGATCACCTGCGCAGCGTCGCATGCATCGTGTGCAGCTTGCGCGAACCCGGCCCATGGGCCTTTCAACCTGCTTGTGGCGCGCGTGCTTTCCAATTGCACATAAGGGATGTTGCGGGCTTTGCACACGCGAGGGCCCAGTAGGTCCGGCGCTTTGTAATAGTTGTGATAGGTCACCCAAAGCGCCGTTTCCGTAGGCAATTCTGTAATCAGTCTCTGCGACTCTGTCTCGGCTTGCTTGCGCAATGCCTCTTGGACGTCGGTGTCGCCGTTCTTGTCGTAGATGCGCAGGCGCGACACCAGATCAACCGTGTCACCTTGCGCGCCAATGGCCTGCATCAGGTTGCGCGCCATTTCACGGTCACCCGAAGGCACCGGGCTGCCCGGTGATTTCATTGGCGTGTAAAAGGCGACGCGCGCCATTAGTCCGGACCCGCGCCAAGGGCGTTGAGCCGCTGGGAAAGACGCGCGATTCCTGGATCCATCCGAAAATCGGCGATGAGCCGGTCATAGGCAGCGTCTGCCATTGCTGCGGTTTCGCCGGGATCGGTGGCCATCTGGATCATAGCGGAAGCCAGGGCCGCAGGATCATCGTCGGACAAAATGCCATGCCGACCGGTTTCGATGAACTCCGGGATCGCGGAGATGGGTGTGGACAGGATCGGCAGGCGCTGGGACGCGGCCTCCATCAGCACGTTGGGCAAGCCGTCCCGGTCCCCATCTGACGCGATGCGGCTGGGCAGCACAAACAAGTTGGCTTCGCGCATGGCAGCGATGACTTCCGGCTGGTCGCAGGCACCTTTCCACGTGATCCGATGCGCGACCCCGGCGGCCAGCGCGCGTTCCTGCAGGGCCTTTCCCAAGGTGCCGCCACCAATATGCGTCCAGTGCCAGTTCAGCTCGCCCGGTAGCATGGCAAGTGCGTCGATCAGACGGTCGAACCCCTTCTTTTCGACCAGCCGCCCAACGGACAGCATATGAAACGGGTCATTCGGGGCGCGGGGCGTTCGATCTGGTGGGGGCGGGAACCGCGTCAGGTCCAACCCGTGATAGATCAGATCAACCCGCCTTGGATCGTCGGCCAGACTGCGTAGGTGTTCCGCCCCGACTGCGGTACAGGTCGCGCCAAACGCAGCGCCATGCGTGCTGGCCCGCAGCTTTTCGGATTTTTCCCAATCGGGCGAAGTCCAAATGTCCTTGGCGTGGGCGGAAAAGCTCCAGGGCAGGCCGCGCATGATGGCTGCATAGCGGGCGACGGATGATGGCGTATGCATGAAATGGGCATACATCGCCCGCGTCGCCTGCGGCAGTTCGGCGGCCAGAACGCACGCCTGCCCAAAGCGTCGAATGCGGTTATGCGTCGGGTCACGACGTAGGTCAGCACGCCAGACCCGATAGGCCTGAGCATAGCCGGGTAAGCCTTGGGCCAGGTGCCTGGCAGCCCGGACGCGATCAGGCTCTTGGTAAAGGTATTCGGGCAGGTAGTGCACCCGACCCTCGAACCGATCATGCAGCGGGTGGCGTTTCACATCAGTCGGATGCCGCAGGGACCAGATATCAAAGCGATGGCCTGCGTCCTGCAAGGCAACCAGTTCTTGCGCGATGAATGTCTCGGACAGGCGCGGCCACCCTTTGACCAGCACCGCCAGTTTCGGAGGGGTGGACGTCATCCGGTGGCCCGTTCCCGTTCACCACCCAGCAGGGCGTCAACACGGCTGGTGACATAATCCAACCCATCCAGCAGCCCGTCTTGAATGGCCTGAGAGGGCAGCGGCTGATGGGGTAGCGCGCGGATCGCCTGTACCATCGCGTCGGTTGTCAGCCCGTCCCGGTTTTCGTCCAGCATCCGAACCAGTCCCAGACCTTCCGCGCGCGAGGCCCGGATCCACTGTTCCAATCTTGGCGTTGTGCGCGGAACAATGACCGCGCGTTTGTCGAAAGACAGCACCTCGCAGAAGGTGTTGTAGCCCCCCATACAAACCACGCCAGCGGCACCCGCAAATAGTGTTTCGATCTGGGATTCAAAGCCCACGGCTGTCACGCGGCCATTCAGGGCGGCGACGCGTGTTTCAAAATCCTCGCGCAACTCACCGGACAGGAAAGGGCCATAGACCAGCACGGCCCGTGGGGAAAGGTCCGGGTCCTGTTCGTAGGCGGACAAAACCAGATTGACCATCGCCTTGCCGTCGCCACCGCCGCCCGGAGTGATCAGGATGTAGGGTTGTTCGGGCGGTTCACCTATTGGCCCCAGATCACGCCGCAGGTAGCCGGTCCAATGGATGCGGGATTGCGTAGCCGGGCTAAGGGGCAAGCCACTGGTGGGATCATAGATCGACCGCAAGCCATATACCCAGATTTCGTCATAGTATTTTTCGGTCGCGGTAACGGCTTCTTTCCGGTCCCACTCGGCTGCAAGAACTTCGGGTTCATCCAGAACATCGCGCAACCCCAAGACCAAACGTGTGTCCTTGGTTTGGTACAGCGTTTCAAGCGTTGGCAGCAGCTCACCGCGGAATCCGGTGGGTTCCTTGTCGACAATCAGGACGTCGGGCTCGAACTGCTGGACCGCAGTTTGAATCAAGCCTGCCCGCAGTTCCGTCACTTCTTCAATGCCCATGCCCATCGTTTGCGAGGCATAGGACCCATCAGCCCGTTTCGTCACCCCGGGCAGGCGGACGTGGTCCACGCGGCGCGGAAATGTAAATCGGCCCGCGACCGGTGATCCTGTCAGGATCAACGCAGATGCGCTCGAGTCAGCCTGCGTAATCGCCGAGGCCAATGCACGAGACCTGCGCAAATGGCCCAGTCCAAACGTATCATGGCTGTAAAACAGGATGCGGGGCGCACGGCCGATTGTATCTTTTTGTCTTCCTAGGCTCATGCTTTCGCCTGTCTTAGTGTTCCGGTGCAGCTCCGCGCGTTTGCACCTGTATCGTATATGTTTTCCCTGCGCTTGCAAAAACTCGGTTGAGATGACCCGAAACCGGTAAGCATTGCGATTTAGCTACATCTTAGTTGTGATTTGCCAGATATTCCCTGTCCTACATCAAACACAGAGCGCAGGCATCAGTTTGCAGTCCGTCTAACGGGTCATATGCAGTTTTTTCTGGGTTGAAAACACTTCAATTGGCGTCGGTGCACCCGAGACACGAATAGACACGATCACGAGAAGCGCGAGGCTGATTATTTGAACACCGCGTCACGCTTCTGTAGTGTTTTGTGCAAATGCCGAACTGGATCGAACACCTGATGAAACTTAGATTTTTTGCCGTTCTCGCCCTGTTGTTCTGGATGATGCCAGTGGTTTTGGCAAATGGGGCTGCTGCGCAGACCTCGCTTATTCCCGGATACGGCGCCGCCACAAGCACCACCGAAGACACAACTGGCGAAGGCGATCTGGCCGCCGCAATTCGGTCAGCCACTGAAAGTGGCGCCAGTGTCATCGTGATCGACAGCGCAGGTCAGATCGTTTCAACCGGTGCGCAACAGGACACCTCGGCCGAATCCGAGCCGCATGACCCGATGGCCGAAGGTTCGCAACTTATGAAGGCGCAGGAGCGGCTTTCGAAGTTCCGCGAGTCGATGGTCTCGCGGCTAGAGGCGTTGCCATATTCGATCTTTGAAGTGCAGTACATTTTGCGGCAGACCAGCCCGGACGGACGTATTCAAACCTATGTCGAGGTTTTGTTCTGGAATGTCCTTTTCCTGCTGTTAGGGCGTTGGCTGTCCACCGAGATTTACGGCAAACGTATTGCCAAGAAGATCGTTGTTGCGCGGTCCAAGGAAAACCCGCAGGGGTATCGCGAAAAGATGCCGTTTTTGGTGTTCCGCTTCTTGATGGGGATCGGAGCTACGGTCTTTGCAATGTTGATGGCGCTGATCGTCGGATATCTGTTCTTTGGTGAGGCCGAAGATATCTCGATTCAGTTCACGGTCACGGCGATATTCACGGCATTCTTCCTGTCTCGAACGGTGTCGGACCTGTGGCGTATGGTGCTGTCGCCGTATTTAAGCCAGTACCGACTGCCGCCGTTTTCGGATCGGGATGCCAAGCGGCTGTATATCTGGGCATCCGCATTGGCGACCTATGACATCACCGTGGTGCTGTTTTCGACATGGGTTGCGGATTTCGGCCTGAATTACAACGTCTATGCCATGGTCTATGGCGGCCTGACGATGGTTGGCGCGCTAGGCAATGTGCTGATGATCCTGTTCAACGCGCGCTCCATATCCAATGCCATCCGCGGGGGCAGGGCACCGGATCAAGTGTCATGGATTTTGCGGTTTATCTCGTTCGCCTGGGCCCCGGTTTTGATCGTTTACATGGTGTTTAGCTGGTTCAAACTGGCGGTCGATCTGGTGCTGGAGAACGACAATTCGATTCCCATTGTCGCAAGTAGCTACGCCATCTTCATGTCGGTCGTCATTGCGTATGGCGCGATGAACTACCTTCTGGAACGGTATTTCGACCGCAATCGCAAGATTGAAGAAATGAATGCCGAGGCCGAAAGGGATGAGGAACCGGAAATCATAGACACACCACTGGCGGAGCGGCGCAAGCACTCGATCGTGACGTATGAGGACCTGGCTCGGCGCGTCGCTGGTATTCTGGCCTTTGTCGTTGGTCTGTATGCACTGGTGGTGATCTGGAACCCGGATGCAAGCTGGAGCGAGGACCTGCCCATCGAGCGTGCCCTCGATGTGATGGTCATCCTGTTCATCGGGTATATCCTGTTCCATTTCTTCCGCGTCTGGATCGACAGCAAAATTGCCGAAGAGATAGATGACGGTGGGGGTGAGGCCGAGTTGGGCGATGAAGGGGGCGAAGGCGGGCAAAGCCGATTGGCCACGTTGCTGCCGCTGTTCCGTGGCGCGATCCTTGCCGTAGTTGTCGTGACCATCGCACTGATTGCCCTGATGGAACTGGGCATCAATGTCAGTCCCCTGTTTGCAGGTGCGGGCGTCGTGGGTCTGGCTGTGGGCTTTGGTTCGCAAACGCTGGTGCGGGATATCTTCTCGGGCGCGTTCTTCCTGATGGATGATGCGTTCCGTAAGGGAGAATACGTCGACATTGGTGATGTGAAAGGAACGGTTGAGAAGATCTCGGTCCGGTCGTTCCAACTGCGTCATCATCTGGGCGCGCTGAACACCATTCCCTTTGGCGAGATCAAAGTTTTGACTAACTATTCCCGCGACTGGGTGATCATGAAACTGCCGCTGCGGGTGACGTATGACACGGACGTTGAAAAGGTGCGCAAGCTCATCAAGAAACTGGGTCAGGAATTGCTGAGTGACCCGGTGATTGGTGACAATTTCATCCAACCGCTCAAGTCGCAGGGCGTGATCGAAATGCAGGATTCCGCGATGATCATTCGGGTCAAGTTCATGACCAAGCCGGGTGATCAGTGGCTTGTGCGTAAAAAGGTCTATCAGGACATCCGCGAGCTGTTCGCCCGTGAAGGCATTCGCTTTGCCCACCGCGAGGTTACGGTTCGTCTGGCCGACGAAAAAGGAGCCGAGGACCTGACACCAAAACAGCGTGAGGCCGTAACTGGTGCGGTGCAGGCTGCGATTGACGAGGATTACCTCGACGATATCGGCCCGGGTGGTGGTGATGATCGCTAGGGGCGGCTCCCGCCCCTTTGGGTTGCGCCTCTGATGAGGCACTGCCCAAAGCGTTGGGCCGGGCCGCGCGTGCCGCGCGGCGGGTGCGCTACGACTTAGATGTCGGCCAGTTGGGCTGGGACGAGCCCAGTTTCGACGCAGGTAGGGGCCAGTCCATGTTTGCCTTTCCCACACTGAGGGCAGGTTTCAGGCGGTGGCCTTTGCCCCAGCCCGAGTTCTCGGGCGTGTCAGAAAAATCGGCGGGCATGGCCTGCGTTATGTCTTCTGAAGTTTCGGATTTGGCGAGGCTTGCCAGTAACTCGGCTGTGCGAGCCAGCGACAGCCGGGCCTGCATGACAGACCCACCCGATGCGGCCTCGGCCAGCGCGGAAAGAATGGCAGCCGCCATCAGATAGCCGGTTGCGTGATCCAGTGCCTGCACAGGCAGCGGCGTCGGCTTGTCGGATTTTGCCCAGACGCGCCCTGCGTCTGCGATTCCGCTGCTCATCTGTACAAGGCTGTCAAAGCCACGCCGACTGGCCCACGGTCCCTGCCAACCATATGCGTTCAGGGTGACTTCGACGCGGTTTGGGGCAAGTTCGTCCCGCTTTGCCTGTGTCAGGCCCAGCGCGTCTAAAGCGCCGGGTCGGTAACCGTGTACAAACACATCCGCTTGCGCCAGAAGAGACTGCAATTGCTCAATGCCTGCGGGTGATTTCAAATCCAGATAGGTACAGCGCTTACCCAAAGAGATATCTGGGATCACGCCGGGCTCGTCCCAGCCCGGAGGATCAACGCGCAGTACCTCGGCCCCGAACCCGGCCAGGGTGCGTGTGGATACTGGCCCGGCCAGCACGCGGGTCAGATCGAGAACACGGAGGCCCGACAGCGGACGCTCTGCCGTCGCTTGCGGCCTGTCGCGCAAGGTAATCTGGCGGGGATTGGTCCACCCGATCAAGGGATCGCGGGACGCGGCGCGCCCCTGCGGATGATCCAACCAGTCCGAACGGCTGCGCATGGCGGCGGCAACGCCACCCTCTGCGACGATCGCGGTTTCGAGGTCAGAAATCGCCCAGGTTTTCACTGCCTCCGATACGGCCTCACGCTCCGGTTTGGCACCCAATACTTTCAAGGCCGCCGCCCGGTGACGGGGTAGATTGGTATGCAGTCTAATCCACCCATCCGCGGCCTGATAATCCCCGGCGATGGCGTCCCAAAGGCTTGGCATGTCCCATCCGTCCGGCTTGAAGGAAAACCCATACCAGAGCGAGGCCAGCCGATGATCAACCGAAACCTCTGGCGCGCTGGGGGCAAGGTTCAGCGCAGCAATCAAGCGGGCCAGTTCCTGACCCACAGCGGCGAAACTGGCGGTTGCCAGTTCGGAGACTGCATAAAGACTGGGCCGGGAACCCGATCCCGTTGTCAAATAACCATCTGATGCGGGAAGGGCAGAGATCAGGGTCATTGCTGATAAGGGTCCAGACTGTCCCGCAGCCCGTCGCCAAGGAAGTTGAAGGCCAAAACCACAACAATGATCGGAAGCATCGGGATCGCCGTCCATGGGTAGATCTCGATCGAAGCGAGGTTCTGGGCATCGTTCAACATCACACCCCAACTGACGGCAGGGGCCCGCAGGCCAAGGCCCAGGAAGCTGAGCGCCGTTTCCCCAAGTATCATGGCCGGGATCGACAGAGTGGCGGAAGCGATCAGGTGAGACATAAAGTTTGGCAACAGGTGCTTGCGGATCACCCGGCCCGAGCTTGCGCCCATCATCTCGGCGGCGCGGACATATTCCTCTTCCCGCAAGGACAGGAATTTGGCGCGCACGGATCGCGCCAGACCGGGCCAATCGAGTATCCCGAGAATGATCGAGATGATGAAGAAGACCGCAACCGGACTCCAATTCGATGGTACCGCAGCCGACAGCGCCAACCACAGCGGAAGTTCTGGGAGAGAGCGTAGAATTTCGATCACACGGTTGATAACCCAGTCGATCTTTCCGCCAAAGTACCCGGCCATGGACCCGAATAAGATGCCAAGGAAGAAGGAAACAGAGATACCAATCAGGCCCACCGTAAGCGACAGTTGCGCGCCGTATAAAATTCGGCTGAACACATCGCGGCCCAAACGGTCAGAGCCCCACAGAAACAGGGTTGCGCCCTCGGGCGGACAGAACAGGTGCGTATCCGTTCGGATCAGCCCCGCCAGCTTGTATTCGGTTCCTTCGCAAAAGAACCGGATTGGTCGCGGGTCTTCCTCATCTGGAATGAACTTCCACTGGAATGTCTCAAGGTCAGCCTCGGCGACGATTGGATAAACAAAAGGTCCGACGAACTTTCCCTCGTGGAAAAAGTTGATGCTTTGCGGTGGGGCGTAAAGGTGTTCGTCGTTGCGCTCATTCGGGCCATAGGGGGCGATGAACCCCGCAAACGGCAGCATCAGATAGCACAGCAACAGGAAGATGCCAGAGATCAGACCCAGCTTGTGCGTTCTGAATTTTCGCCAGACCAAAACCCAGTTGGGCGCGTCCAAATCCGCGCGCTCAAGTTGTTGGAGGGCGGCATCCGGATCGAACGGAGCGTCGTCAACAAAGCGGCCGTCGGAACGTTTGGTCATGCCTCGCGCCCCTCATAGCGAATGCGCGGGTCCAGCATGACCAGCAGAATGTCAGAGATCATGGTTCCGATCAGGGTTAGCAGGGCCACGAACATCAGGATAAAGGCAGATAGGAACTGGTCCTGCGTTTTCAGCGCGGTCAGCAAGGTCGGGCCGATGGTCTGCAAACCCAGAACGACCGACACCAGTACCGAGCCGGATACCATTGACGGCAGCAGGTTACCGATATCCGCCACAAAGGGATTGAAGGCCACGCGCAGCGGGTATTTCGTTAGCATCCTCGACGGAGACATCCCCTTGGCGATTGCCGTTTCCACGTAAGGTTTACCCAATTCATCCAGCATATTGGCACGTAGGCGTTGCATCATGGCAGACGCGCCGGACGTGCCGATCACGAATGTCGGGACAATCAGGTGAACCAGAATGGACTTCATCTTGTCCCAGCTCATTGGCTGGCCCTCGAAGGACGGGTCCATCAGGCCGCCGATCGGCAAGTTGAAGTAGCGGTGGCCGTAATAGAACAGGATCAGAGCCAGCAGGAAGTTCGGCGTGGCCAGTCCAAGATACCCAACAAACGCCGAGGTATAGTCAATCCACGTCCGGGAGCGCGCAGCGGCAATGACGCCAAGCGGCAAGGCGACCGCGTAAACGAATAGAATGGCGGCAAGGTTAACCACGACGGTCAGCCACAAAGTGTCGCCAACGATTTCGGCTACGGGACGGTCAAATTCAAAGGACCAGCCGTAATTGCCTTGTATCAGGCCCTCGAACCCGTGGGGACCGGGCCAGAAACCCATCCAGATCAGATACTGCTCCCACATTGGGCGGTCCAATGCGTATTCCGTACGCAGAAACTCGGCCTTGGCTACGCCTGCAGACTGGCCCGATGCCTGAAGCTCGGCGATCTGGTTACTGAGATAGTCGCCGGGCGGCAGGTTGATGATCACAAAGATCAGTACCGACACCACCAAAAGCGTCAGCAGCATCGTGAAAAAGCGATACACCGCATAGCGCAGCATTACCATTTAGCTGCTCCTGTCAGTCGGCGAAGAAAAACTCGTCGGGACGATGAATACCAAAATGAGCACCCGGTTCCCATGCCCACATTGCCTGCTCGGGCACATTGCGCAGCCGGTTCGAGACAACGATGGGCTGAGGCGCACCGTTCAGGATACCGATCGCGTACAACTGGTCCGCGTGTATCTTCAGCATTTCGTTCCACGCGGTCTGCCGCTCATCGTCCGTCTTGGCGATCTGCCAATCATGGGCCAGCTCCATCAGGCGCTGTGCTTCGGGCATGTCGGGCGGCTCACCAGCTTCGCCTCCGGTCTGATAGTACTGCCCCCATTTGGGCCAGGCCAGAAACACCTGATCGGTCGGCGCCAGATACGCCGGTGAGGTATGGAGCTGCGGAATTCCGTCATCCCAACCAAACCAGACCGAGGCCATCGTGTTCCCCGCAAATACCCGGTTGCGAAGGATATCCCTGTCCAATGGGCGCATCACAAGGTCGACGCCAATCTCACGCCACGTGTCGGTAACGATCTGCAGCGCGTTCTCAACTTCTTGCCGTTCGCCTGCCGTTTCAATGATCAGCTCCATCGGGCGTCCATCGGGCAACAGTCGGATACCGTTCTTGTCACGCTCGGTCAGGCCAGCCTCATCCAGCAGGGCGTTGGCTTGCTCAATATCGTACTGGGCCCAAGCCTTTGCGTTTTCTTCGTCATAAAACGGCGAGGCTGGCAGAACAGACATGGCCCCTGGCTGCGCCAGCTTGAAATAGAGCGCCTGATTGATCGTCTTTCGGTCGATGGCCAACGACAGGGCACGGCGCACGCGCACGTCGCGCAGAACCTCGCGCCACGCATCATCGGCAAAATTCAGGTTGGGATAAATCGCAATCTGCGACGCGACTCCGGTTTTCCATAGCAAGGTTTTGTAGTCGCCGCCCGTTTCACCTTTTTTCAGGATCGAGGCGTCGCGGAACGCCAGCCCACGCCCTTGCAGATCGGTTTCGCCAGCGTTTGTTTTCGCGGCCACCAGTCCGGGGGCGACGATTTCCATCTCGACGACGTCGATATAGGGCAATTGCATGCCTTTGCTGTCGATGCGGTGATAATAAGGGTTGCGGACAAAATTGTGCCGGATCTTCTTGCCGGAACTTGCGTTCAGCCACGGCTGCAACGTGGGCAGTTGGTGATTGTCGAACTTATACAGGTTATCCAGTTTGTTGTGCAGCGCGGCCCAGCTTTTGACGCGGGCATCCTCGACCTGAAAGGCCAGCTCATCGGCATCAGCGAACTTCTCGTGATATTGCTTGAGGAATTCTGAAGGCCGGTAAATGAAGGGCGGGCGGGCCTGCGCCAGAGATTGCAGAAAGTCGGGGTTCGGATCGTCCCATTCATACACGACTGTGGTTTCGTCCGGGAAGCTGACGGTTGGCGGCTTGCCCTCGACAATCAGGAAGTCGGGCGGCCCGGACGGGCTGAGTAGTTCGTTGTTCGCAACGTCCTCCCACCAGTACCGAAAGTCCTCGGACGTGAAAGGCGAGCCGTCCGACCATTTATGACCTTCTCGCAGGCGCAGCGTGAACTTGCGGTTCCCTTCGTTTTCAAATGACGCGAGCAGGTCCGGGACAATCTCGTAGTTTTGGTCAAATCCAACCAAACGGGCATAGCCGTAAACGACCATCTGGCGAATGTCCTTGGAACGCGTCACCATCGTGCGCAGGGTGCCGCCCGGGGTGCCAAATTCGCGCCCCTTCGCGGCAAGGTCCACGACCAAGGGGTCAGCCGGAAGCCGCTCCTCGATTGGGGGTAGGTTGCCCGCGCTGACCTCAGACTGCCAGAAGGGGCCTTCGACTGGGGTGGGTGTCGCGGCCAGTGTCGGCAGGGAACACAGGGCCGAAAAAGCGGCTGCCAGTAACAGGGGGCGAGTGGTCTTAAACATGGCATCGTACCTTATGGCCGGGCTCCATCTCTACCAGCGAAGGTATCACGGAGTCGGTAAATCGGAAGGCGTCATCCCAACTGTCTGGTGAACCAGCGCCCAAAGCAACCAAATTCAGGTCAATGGGCCGGTTGATGTCGGGTTCCGGCTGAGCGGCAATCAGCGCCTTGGTGTAGGGGTGGCGGGGGTTGTAGAACAGGGTCTCGGGCGGGGCTTGTTCAACCACCAGACCCCGGCGCATCACCGCGACTTCGTCGGCGATCCGCGCCACGACCGCCAGGTCGTGGGAGATGAAGAAATACGACAGGTTCAGACTTTCCTGCAGGTTTTCCAACAGTGTCAGGATTTGTTCCTGAACCGACACGTCCAGCGCCGAAGTCGGCTCGTCGCAGACGATGAGTTGAGGGTCCAGCATCATGGCGCGTGCGATAGACAGGCGCTGACGCTGGCCACCCGAAAACGCGTGCGGATAGCGTTTCAGCATATCGGCGTTCAAGCCGACCCGTTGCAGCATTTCGGCGGCCTTGTCCCTTTGTTCTGCAGTCGAGCCGATGTTGTGTATTTCCAGCGGTTCGGTCATGGCGTCCTGAATGCGCATACGCGGACTGAGCGAGCTGTAGGGGTCCTGAAACACCATCTGCGCCTTGCGCTGAAAGGCGGTGCGTTGCGCGCGAGACATCCGGTGAACGGTTATCGGGTCCTCGTTCGGGGACGTGCGGAAAAGAACCTCTCCACCCGGATCGGGTGGCTCCGCGCCCAAGGCTATGCGGGCGGCGGTGGTTTTGCCAGAGCCGCTTTCGCCCACGATGGCCAGTGTCTTGCCGCGTGCTAGATTCAGGTCAACACCACGGCAGGCATGTATCAGCCGTTCCCCCTGCCACCCTTTGCTTGAACGCATTGTATATGTCTTGGATACGCCCTTCAGTTGCAGGATCAAATCCTCGTCAGGCATCGGGATGCCTACCGAATCTTCGTCGGGAATTTCCGGGGCCGCGTTGAATAACTGCTGTGTGTATGGATGCGCCGGGTCGGTCAGGATAGGTGCGGCCGCACCGGATTCCATGACGCGGCCCTTGTGCATGACAACGACCTGCTCTGCCATATTCGCAACCACGCCCAGATCGTGTGTTACGAGGATCAGCGCCATTCCGGTTTCACGCTGAAGCTCTTTGATCAGCCCCAGCACCTGCGCCTGAGTTGTCACGTCTAACGCGGTCGTGGGTTCGTCGGCAATCAGCAGCTCTGGCTTGGAAACCATGGCCATCGCGATCATCGCGCGCTGCCGCATACCGCCCGACAGTTCGAACGGATAAGAATCATACGCACGCTGAGGATCGGGAAACCCGACTCGTTCAAACTGTGTCAGAACTTCTTTGCGCGCCTGGGCTTCGGACGCGCCGCGATGCAGCCAGAGGACTTCGCTTACCTGATTTCCGATCTTGTGCAGGGGCGACAGGGAACGCATCGGCTCCTGAAAGATCATCGAAACACGGTTGCCTCGGATATCCCTCATCTGGCGTTCGCTGATCCGGGTCAGGTCTTCCATTCCCTTGGAATCATTCAGAGTAATGGTGCCGCTGCGAATTTGTGCAGTGCGCGGCAGGATGCGTAGCGCCGCCCTGCACGAGATCGTTTTCCCCGAGCCCGACTCTCCAACCAGCGCAAGTGTCTGCCCGGCTTCGACGTCGAAGTTGACGTCTTTGACAACAGAATCGCCCGCACCGAAACCGATGCTGAGGTCTCGGACAGACAACAACGCAGTCATGCGGGTTTTCCACCCGTCTGGCCGTGGGTTTTCATCGGCTTGTTCAACTCCCCGTGTTTTTTGAAGCAGTTTCGCGCGGTTGGACCCAACTAGTCAAACCCGTTCTTGTGCTGAAATGTCGCGAAAATTTGAATCCGAGGCCTATTTGCCTACACAAAGCCTTGAGGATTTGCCATCAAATGCGATGTCGGCCCCACCTTTCATACCGACAGATATCAAGGAGAGATTTCCCAGTGCCTGACGACCAAAGCCGCCTCGATTTGTTCATCGACCGTATGGTTTCGCAGCGAGCCTGTCTGGACCACGCCATTGCACAGACAAAAGGCATGGCGGGGCCTGTGTTCGAACTGGGGTTGGGCAATGGTCGCACCTATCACCATATGGTCCAGTATATCAAAGATCGGCCCGTCTATGTTTTTGAGCGTGCTGTTGCCTCGCATCCTGATTCAACCCCGCCAGAGGACATGGTGATTTTGGGGGATGTGCGGGAAACGCTTCCTGCGGCACTGGATCGCTTTGGCGCAACGGCCAGCGTGATCCATGCTGATCTTGGCGGTCACAACCGGGAAAAGAACGATGCGTTTGCGCGTCTTGTGTCACCTTTGATCGAGCCGCTTTTGGCGGAAGGGGGGCTGATGGTATCGAGCGACCGGATGTATTTCGAAACCCTGACAGAATTGCCATTGCCGACGGGGGCCGTCGAAGGCCGCTGCTTCGTTTATCGCCGCTAACTGGCTTATAAGGATTTTTCTGATGCTGTTTTATGATTGCTCTACTGCTCCGAACCCCCGCCGTGCACGGATGTTCATCGCTGAAAAAGGGCTTGAGATTGAGACCCGCGACATCTCCATTGCCAAGGGCGAGCAACTCAGCGAGGAATTTCGGGCCGTCAATCCGAACGCGACCATTCCGGTTCTTGTAACCGACGAAGGGACTACGTTGGCCGAGAATCTGGGAATCGCGGCTTATCTGGAAGCACGCTTTCCCGAGCCGCCCTTGATGGGGCGGACACCGGACGAAAAGGGTGCGGTTCTGATGTGGAACAGTATCGTCGAGCAACAAGGCGGGGCGCCGATTGCCGAGGCGCTGCGCAATACCCATCCTGCGTTTGAAGGTCGGGCGATACCCGGACCTGTGAACCACGCCCAGATCCCCGAGTTGGCGCAGCGCGCGACAGTGCGGGTCGCGCGGTTTTTCGATGTTCTGGAAGCCAGGCTTGCCGAAAGCGATTTTGTCGCGGGCGAAGTGTTTACGTTGGCGGATATTTCGACATTCGTATTCGTTGATTTCGCACGCGTGATCAAAATGAAGATTCCTCAGGAAAACGCGGCAACTCTGGCCTGGTTTGACAAGATAGCGTCGCGACCCAGCGCCCAGCTTTAAAGACCCGATCAGGTCCTGCTAGATTTCAACCATCAGAACTGTACAGAAATGTCTAGACAGAGGTGAACAGTGCGTCTAGCGTCCCCTGCGAGTCATGCGGGGGAGTGCAGGATGAAATCTCAGTATCGTGTTGTGGTCATCGGGGGCGGCGTCGTGGGTGCCTCGGTTCTGTATCATCTGGCCAAGTTTGGCTGGTCGGATGTGGTGATGCTGGAACGGCGGCGTCTTGCGTCGGGGTCCTCGTGGCATGCGGCGGGCGGTATTCACGCCTTGAACGCCGATCCGAACATGGCAGCATTGCAGGCTTATACCATTGACCTGCTGAGTGAGATCGAAAAAGAATCCGGCCAGAATATCGGCCTGCACATGACAGGTGGTCTGACCTTGGCGGGCACCCCGGAACGGTGGGAATGGCTGCAAGCGAACTATCGCATCTTCCAATCCATTGGGATCGACGATTGCGAGTTGCTGTCCCCGGAAGAGGCGCAGCGACGTTGCCCGATCATGTCCACTGATGGTGTGCTGGGCGCGATGTGGGCGGATCGCGAAGGGTATATCGACACGACCGGCACCGTGCAGGCTTATGCGACCGCAGCCAAGAAACGCGGTGCTGAATATTATGAAGAAACCAAGGTTGAAAGCCTGACGCAGACCGCCGACGGTTGGGAAGTCGCGACCGATAAGGGCACAATCACCTGTGAGCACGTGGTCAACGCAGCCGGCCTCTGGGCCAAGCAGGTGGGCCGCATGGCAGGGGTCGAACTGCCGGTCTCACCACTCAAGCACCATTATCTGATCACCGACACGGTCCCCGAGGTCGCGCAGGCGGATTTTGAGATGCCGATGACCGTGGATCTGGAAGGCTTCACCTATATGCGGCAGGACCAGAAGGGCGTTCTGGTTGGTATTTATGAGGTGGAACACGAACACTGGGCCATGGACGGCGCGCCGTGGAATTACGGTGAAGAACTGTTTCAGGAGCAGCTTGACCGGATCGAGAATGAGCTGACACTGGGCTTTGAACGCTATCCGTCGATCCAGAATGTGGGCATCAAGACGTGGGTCAACGGTGCGTTTACCTTTGCGCCGGACGGGAACCCTCTGGTCGGGCCGGTGCCGGGCAAGCGTGGCTATTGGTCAGCCTGCGCGGTGATGGCAGGCTTCTTGCAAGGCGGTGGCGTCGGTAAGACGCTGGCTGAGTGGATGATCCATGGTGAGCCCGAGGCTGATGCGTGGCCCATGGATGTGGCCCGCTTTGGCGATTTCGCGCAGAACAAGCGGTATATCCGCGAAACGACCGGACAGTTCTATTCCCGCCGCTTCGTGATGACCTATCCGAACGAACAACTGCCTGCGGGGCGTCCGTTGAAGATGGCTCCGGCGCATGACGCGATGACCGAGGCGGGTTGCAAGTGGGGCATCAGTTGGGATCTTGAAGTACCGCTTTATTTCGCGCCCAAAGGGTTCGAGGAAACACCAACCCTGAAGCGATCGAACGCGCATGACATCGTAGCCGAGGAATGCAAGGTGATCCGCCAGGGCGTGGGCCTGATGGATATCAGTGGTTTCTCGCGGTTCGAGGTCAGCGGCCCCAACGCGCAGGTCTGGTTGGATAAAGTGATGGCCTCGAAACTGCCAGCGCCCGGACGGGCAAAGCTGGCCCCGATGCTGGGCGAGAACGGGCGGCTCAAGGGTGACCTGACTGTGCTGAACTGGGGCGATGGGACATGGTGGATCATGGGCAGCTATTACCTGCGCGCCTGGCATATGCGGTGGTTCGATGACCACATGATCGACGGTGTGACCGTTCGCGATCTGGGCGAGGAATATTGTGGGTTTGCCGTAGTCGGCCCAAAATCGCAGGCCGTGGTCGAGAAATTGGCTGAGCAGGATATCTCGGGCCTAAAATTCATGGGCTGCGGGGATTTCGATATCGGCCTCGTCCGCGCCCGTGTTGCGCGCATGTCGGTCACCGGTGAAAAAGGGTATGAGATCAACTGCCGTTATGGTGATCACATCAAGCTGCGCCGGATGTTGCTTGAAGCCGGGGCAGACGAAGGCATTCGCGAATGCGGCTTTAACGCCATGCTGTCGACCCGCCTTGAAAAGAGCTTTGGCATCTGGTCGGCAGAGTTCACACAGCTTTACACGCCCGGCATGACGGGGATGGATCGCTGGATCGACTGGGACAAGGAATTTGTCGGCAAACATGCGGCACTGGCCGAACGCGACGGCAACGGCCCCGCGCAGGTGCAGGTCACGTTGGAGGTTGATGCGCTGGATGCGGACGCAAGCGGGTATGAACCCGTCTGGGCCAATGGTGAGCGGGTCGGGTTCGTGACCTCGGGCGGATATGGCCATTACACCGGCAAGTCGCTGGCGATGGCACTGGTCGACCGCGACAAAGCAACTCCGGGGACTGATCTGTCGGTTCATGTGGTCGGTGTTGAGCGCCCGGCAAGGGTGATTGCACCGTCGCCTTATGATCCGCAAGGCCAGGCGATGCGGGGTTGACGATGATCTCACAAACCTCGGAACGCGGCAGGCGACGGCGTGGGCGTGGCGCAGAAGCCCCACCTGCCGCAAAGCGTGATGTGAACTACCGCCAACTCAGGAACCCGTTCCCGCAGATGGAGGTTTTCCCGGCAGAGCAGATCGCCGACATGCATGAAACCGCCCTGCGCTTGTTGCAGGAGTTGGGCATCAAGGTCCTGCTGCCCGAGGCAAGAAGGATTTTCGCCGCAGCCGGTGCCAAGGTTGATGAGCAAACCGAGATGGTCTTTATCGGGCGCGACATTGTCGAGGCCGCTGTAGCCTCGGCCCCAAAATCCATTGCCTGTCGCGCAGGGGCTCGCCGCCGGGATTTTACGCTGGAACTGGGCAGTCTGGTCTTTCAACCCGGGGCAGGTGCCCCCAATGCGACCGATCTTGAACGGGGGCGCCGTCCAGCAACAGGGCAGGACTATCTGGAGTTCCTGAAGCTTACCCATCATTTTGATGTGTTCCAGATGATCTCGCCCCAGGTTGAACCGCAGGACGTGCCAACCCATTTGCGGCACTATTTCACCACGCAGGCGCAGATGGAGTTGACGGACAAGTTTCCGTTCTTTTTCTCGCGCGGTACACCGCAGGTGATGGATTGCTTTGAAATGCTTTCGACCGCTCGCGGGTTGTCGGATGACGCATTCCGCGCAAACCCGCACTGCTATACGATCATCAACACCAACAGCCCCCGGACGTTGGATGTTCCAATGGCGCAGGGGCTGATAGATTTTGCCCGCCACGGACAGATGTCGATTGTCACGCCCTTTACGCTGATGGGGGCAATGGCACCTATTACTGTGGCAGGGGCAATTACATTGTCCCATGCCGAAGCCCTGTCCGCCATTGCGCTGACCCAATTGGTAAATCCCGGTGCGCCAGTCTGCTATGGGACATTCACAAGCAATGTTGATATGAAATCCGGCGCGCCTGCGTTCGGGACGCCCTCGCATTTTCAGGCGTCGCTGGCGGCGGGGCAGTTGGCGCGGCATCTGGGCCTGCCGTGGCGGTCTGCTGCGGGGTCGGCCTCCAACAGCAATGACGTTCAGGCAGCGAACGAAAACCAGTTCGGTTTGTGGGGGTGTTTGATGGCCGGGGCAACGGTGATCATTCATTCGGCCGGGTGGCTGGAAGGCGGGTTGACCGTTTCCTTCGAAAAGCTGGTCTGTGATGCCGAAGTGTTGAACATGGTGGCCGAACTTTGCGCAGGGGCGCAGGCGGGTCTGGCTGAGATCGGTTTCGACACCGCACTGAGCGAAGTTGAACCCAGCGGCCACTTCTTTGCGACCAGTCAGACGATGGAGCGTTACAACACCGCGTTTTATGAGCCGCACGTTCACGACTATGCCAATTTTGGCACCTGGACTGAGCGCGGGTCAGTCGACGCCAATCACCGGGCTACGGGTGTGTGGAAGGACATCCTAGCCAATTTCCAGCCACCCAAACAGGACGGTGACCGGATTGAGGCTGTGAGGAATTTCGTTGCACGTCGCACGGAAGAGGGCGGCGCACCGCCGGAGAGTTGAATGAGCAATAAACCGATCCTCCACCGAGATGACCCTAAAGCCGAACCTCTGGTCGGCAATATCAAGGTTACGCGCGACGACTGGCTGAACGTGGCGATGGACGTTCTGATTTCCGATGGTGTGGATCAGATAAAAGTACTGAATCTGGCCGAACGGATGGCTGTGTCCCGCTCGTCCTTCTACTGGTATTTCAAGTCGCGTCAGGAGTTGATGGATGCATTACTCGAACGATGGCAAGCCACAAACACGGCAGCCCTGATCGCGCAGGCGGAGGCCCCGGCAGCGACTGTTACGGCTGCGGTGTGCAACGTGCATCGCTGTGTGGTGAACACCGACTTGTTCGATACTGCGCTGGATTTCGCAGTACGCGATTGGGCACGCAAGTCGGGCAAGGTACGGCGTGCGCTGGATCAGTCTGACGCGCGGCGGCTGAAGGCGTTGCACGCCATGTTCGCCCGCTATGGCTATTCCGAGGTCGAGGCCGAAACCCGCGCCCGTGTGCTGTATTACATGCAGATCGGCTACGATCTGGCGCAACTGAACGAACCCATGTCTGTGCGGATCTCGATGGTTCCGCATTATCTGTACGTCTTTACAGGGGTCGAACCACGACCTGAAGAAATCGAAGAATTCAGCGCCTATTCCATGCGCTACTGGAAAGGAGACCCAGCATGAGCCAACCAGACGCAATCATAATCGGAACAGGAGTGATCGGTTCCGCCATCGCGTTCGAGATGGCAAAAGCGGGCTGGAAAACCCTATCCCTGGATCGAAATAGTCAGGTTGGCCACGGCTCGACCGCGGGGTCCTGTGCGATCATTCGGATGCACTATTCGACTTTTGACGGCACGGCCTTTGCGTGGGAAGGGTATCACTATTGGCGGGATTGGGCCGCGTACCTGGGCTTGCCCACGGATGCAAACCTTGCGCAGTTTCGCGAGACCGGGTGTCTTGTGATGAAAACCGATGCCAACGGGATGTTGGAAAAGCACATGGCGAACAGCGCCGATCTGGATTGCCCGTTCGAGGAATGGTCGCCTGAAAAAATCACGGAACGCCTGCCTGTGTATTCGCTGGAAAGCTACGCGCCGGCCCGTCGAAAAGACGATCCTGAGTTCGGGCAGCCTAACGGGCGCAAGATGCAAGGCGGGGTTTTCTGGCCTCAGGCTGGCTATGTTACCGACCCGGCGCTGTCGGCCCAGAATCTGATGGACGCGGCAAAGCAACACGGGGCCGAGCTGCGCACCGGGGCCGAGGTTGTCGAGATACTAAAAGACGGCGGACGTGTTGCGGGCGTCAAACTGGCCTCGGGCGAAGAGATCCGCGCCAAGGTCGTCGTGAATGTTGCAGGGCCGGGCTCCGCGATCGTGAACAAAATGGCCGGGGTTCTGGACGACATGACGATTGAAACCCGCCCCTTACGGCAGGAGGTAGTACACGTCCCGTCCCCCGAGGGTTTCGATTTTGAACATGACGGTACAATCGTGTCCGACAGTGACATTGCCCTGTATTGCCGGCCCGAGCATGGCAACCATATCCTGATCGGCTCGGAAGATCCCGAATGCGATCCGCATCAATGGTGCGAGGACGACGTTCACTATAACCACGACTTTACGGATCAATGGACGACGCAGGCCATGCGTTACGCGCAGCGGGTGCCCAGCCTTGGGATACCTTCGAAGACACGTGGTGTTGTGGACCTGTATGACGCGTCTACCGACTGGATTCCGATCTACGACAAGTCCAGCCTGCCGGGGTTTTACATGGCCTGCGGCACCAGCGGGAACCAATACAAGAACGCGCCGATTGCAGGTAAGATGATGGCGGCCCTGATCGGCTATTGCGAGGGTGGCGCGGATCACGATGCCCAGCCGTTACAGTTTGAACTGCCGTATATCAAACGCTCGATTGATGTGGGGTTTTACTCGCGAAAGCGACCCATAAACGAAGAAAGCAGTTTTTCGGTTCTGGGCTAGCCCGGTCAAGTCAAGATTGTGCTCAGAATACAAGGTCGTGAACTTGTGCAAAGTTGGCGGCCATTCATGTGGCTGAATGCGTCTTCTAAGCCGCGAATTTTACCCAGGCCCAAACCATAGCCACATAGGTCAGGTTGTGCAGACACTGATCCAACCCGGCGGCGCGCCAGAACGCGGCCTGTGTCGGCATAAGCTGCTTCTTGTCGGAATAGCTTGCTTTCGCAAAGTCGATGTTGAAATGGACGATCCATTCCAAGGCGGCGATTATCAGGATGAAGGACCACGGCGCACCAAAGATCAAAAACACCAAGACAGAGCCCACAACATGCACCGCGGCATGCTGAGCGCGTCCGAGATGAAAATACTCGCCACGCCCCGCCAGCATCTTGGGCGTTTGGAGATAATAGTCCGCAAACATGTGTTTGATCTGCAACAAGCAGAGCATCAAAAACACAGCGCCTAAGTTGGCAGGCAAATTAGACCTCCCGATATCGTCCTGCGGACAACAGTATGTGCTTAATTGTTGTTGCGCAAATGAACTTGTTCACAGTCGGCAATTATCTGATCAAATTGGAAACTATTTGCGTATTCTGATGTGATTGCGGTAAAATCACCAAGTTGGATTTGCGACGCATATGTCAGGATCGGATCAGTGATCCGCAACAGGGGCAGGTTCCATAGAACGTACTATTTTCCGGTTTATTTGGAAGTATTCGAAACGCGACCAGCTTATCCTTCTGGCCGTCACCTCGACGCTGTTTCCGCTACTCTACCTGACGTTGGAATTGCCGAAGCGGATCATCAACGACGCTATCGGTGCGGCAAGTCCTGTTGTTGACGTCCTTGGCTACAGCCTGCCGCAGACGACCTTTCTGATCATCTTGTGTTTCGCCTTTCTGGCTGCCGTGCTTGCGCATGGCTTGATGAAGATGCGCATAAACACGATGAAGGGCGTGCTTAGCGAACGCATGTTGCGGCGGTTCCGGTATCAGTTGATCAGCCGCGCCCTGCGCTTTCCCCAGCCATATTTCGAGCGGGTCAGTCAAGGCGAGATGGTGTCGATGGTCACCGCCGAAAGCGAGCCGATGGGCGGCTTGATGGGCGATGCGATCAGCCAGCCGGTATTGCAGGCCGGGCAGATGATAACAATCTTGTCCTTCTTGTTCCTGCAAAGCGTCTGGTTCGGGTTGGCGGCTGTTGCCCTGATCCCGGTACAGGCGTGGCTGATCCCCAAACTTCAGCGCCAGATTAACCTGCTCAACAAACGCCGTATTCAGGAAGTGCGCGTTCTTGCCGCCCAGATTGGCGAGAATGCGGCCGGGGCATCGACGCTGCGGGTCAATGGCGGCTGGCGGTATCGCCGCGCCATGATCTCGGATCAACTGGGGCGTCTGTTTGGGATTCGGTTCGAGATTTACCAGAAGAAGTTCTTTATGAAGTTCATAAACAACTTCATCTCTCAGCTCACGCCGTTCATGTTCTATCTGGTCGGCGGCTTGCTGGTGCTGCAAGGGTCGGTTTCACTGGGTGCCCTTGTCGCGGCGCTTGCTGCGTACAAGGATCTCAGCTCACCCTGGAAAGAGCTGCTGACGTATTACAACCAGACGCAGGATATGTCTCTGCGCTGGGACGTCGTGATAGATCGTTTTGCGCCGCCCGGCATGCTGGACGAAAAGCTGTTCGAGGACGACCCAAAAGAGCGCCCGCATTTGAACGCGGATGTTGTTCTGGATCATGTCTCGGTGCGGGATATGGATGGAAATCAGGTTCTGGATGATCTGAACCTGACATTCCCGGGGGGTAAAACCATCGGCATTGCCGCCCCGAGTGAAGAAGATCGCCGTGCGATTGCTGAGTTGCTGACGCGTGAAATCCTTCCCAGTGCGGGTCGCGTCGAAATCGGGGGTCACAATCTGTCTGGCCTGCATCAGAGCGTTGTGGCAACCCGGATCGGGTACGCCTCGTCCCGGCCGGTCATGTTTCAGGGAACTCTGGGTGACAATGTCATGATGCCCATGCGGTTCAAACCGCTGTCGGCCACGACGGATGACCCCGGTTTTGCCGAAACGCAAAGGGCTGGCAACAGTCGTGACCCGTTTAAGGTAGAATGGCTGGATCCGTCGCTGGCCGGGGTCGAGACCGCGGACGCGCTGCGTGACTGGTGGCTGCAACTGATTGACGGGATGGGATCCGGCGCGGCCCTGTTCCAACGCGGATCAGAACAGGCATTTGACGTTGATGAACATCGCGAACTGGCCCAAAAGCTAGTCGAGCTGCGCCCGATCGTCCAACAAGCCGTGCGCGATGCTGGGCTGGAACAGCAGGCGCTGGTTTTTGACCGCGATGCCTATAATGCCGCTTTGCCAGTTGCCGAGAACCTTTTGTTCGCTACGCCTCGTGTGCCCGTTACGCAGGCCCTCTTGGCGCGTCAGCCCGTCTTTTTGGGGCAACTGCGCGAATTGGGGCTGGATGAAACGCTGGTCAACCTGACGCGCGACGTGGTCGATATGCTACGCCAGATCTTTGGTCTGGACGGGACCGACCACCCCTTGTTCCGCAAGCTGGGTCTTGAGGTTCAGACCTACGAAAGCGCGGTGGAATTGCTGGAGCGAACCCGCGATGAAGGTGTGTCCGGGCTGGACGACGAACAGCTTGCCAATCTGCTGGCTGTTCCCGTTGTCATATCCGCCGAACAGATCGGGCCTGCGTTTACGGATGAGCTTAAGAACCGCATCCTCGAATTGCGGCACAGCCACTCACACAAGTTGCTGGAAACGCTGCACGACGTATTTGCCCCTCTGGATGCCGAGGCGTTTGCGCCGGGTCTGACGGTGATGGAGAATGCGCTGTTCGGCAAGGTCAGCCAGATCGGTGGGGCACGATCGGACGAAGTGCGCAAATTGATCGTCGATGTGCTGGATCAAAACGGTGCGCGCCCCTTGGTGGTCGAGCTGATTTATGACGTCCCGGTTGCTTTGGGTGGCCAGAACTTACCCGCAGTATTTGCCGAACCGCTGGCCTTTACGCGCGCGACAATCAAGAAGCCGGACATTCTTATTCTGGAAAACGCGTTGGCAAGCTATGACATGGCAACGCAGGTCGCGGTTTATAAAAACTTGCGTTCATTGCTGCCTGATACAACTGTCATCTATCTGAATGATCAGTTCGACAGTCCCGACGTATTCGACATGTTTGTCGAAATCAGGCAAGGTCGGGTTGTTTCGGATGAGGGACCGGCGGACGTGGAGGAAGACAGTGCAGCCTCGGCAGACCTTGCGCGTAAACTGCGGGCGCTAGAGCAAACGCCGTTGTTCTCGGGTCTGGATCGACGTCAGTTGCGCCTTTTGGCCTTTGGTGCGCGCTGGTTTGATGCGAAGCCGGGTGAAGTTGTATTCCTGAAGGACGATCAACCAACAGACGGCGCGTATGTTGTGCTGGAAGGAGAGGCGGGCCTGTATCTGCCTCAGGCGGGCGGGCCGGATCAGCTTATCGCGACGGTCGGCGCGGGCGCGTTGGTCGGTGAACTGGGGTTGATCCGAAAAGAACCCCGCGCCCTGAGCATGATCGCCGAAACGGAGTTGTCCTGTCTGCGAATCGGTGAAGAAGAGTTTCTGGCCGTTGTCGAAAATGACGCGGCGACCGCGTTCAAGCTGTTGCAGGTCATCGCGGGATACGTATCGAACTAAGTGGATCAGCTTTTGGGTTTGCAGAACAAATCGTATAGCAGGCCGATCACTTGCGCCGTGTTGCCGTCCTGAAGCGAGTAGTAAATCGTTTTCCCTTCGCGGCGGGTCGAAACCAGACCTTCACCGCGTAACCTCGCAAGCATCTGGCTGACGGCCGCCTGCCGCGTATCCAGCAGCCGTTCAAGCTCACTTACCGATTTTTCGCCCTCGCCCAAATGACATAGGATCATCAGGCGCCCCTCATGCGCCAAAGCCTTCAGGAACGCCGCAGCATTTGCGGCGCTGTCCTTCATGTCCGACAGGGCGTCGTCGGTGTTCTGAATGTTGTCTTCTTTGAGCGTCACGCGCAGCCTGTTCGCAACTGGGGGCTGGTCCAATATGCCTCAGATCGCGGGGGCTTGTCACCCCTCGGTTGCTGGCGCCCCGCCCTGAAAGGCGTTTCCGTTGACATAGTCGCAGGGTTCTTCCTGCATCTGCAGGTGCAGCCCGTCGCCAGTGAACGGATGCGCGCGGGCCAGATCTTCGTCCACGTCGATCCCCAGACCGGGTGCGGTTGGGGCCGTTACAAACCCGTCTTCGACGCGAAGCGTGCCCTTGATCAGGCTATCGTGAAATGGCGTTTCGATAGTTTCCAACAGCAACAGGTTCGGGATAGACGCCGCCAGTTGGATGTTGGCGGCCCATTCAATCGGACCGGCATAAAGGTGCGGGGCCATCTGCGCGTTGAACACTTCGGCAATTGCCGCAACTTTCTTCATCTCCCAAATACCCCCTGCGCGACCGAGTGCGGGCTGCAAGATTTCAGCCGCACCAGCCCGCAAAACCGCGCCGAATTCGGCCTTGGTTGTCATGCGTTCCCCAGTCGCAACTGGGATACGGACGTTGCGGGCAACGCGGGCCATATCTTCGAGCATGTCGGGCGGGGTGGGTTCTTCGAACCAAAGGAGGGAATAGGGTTCCAACGCCTGCCCCAAGCGGATCGCGCCTGCGGTGTTGAATTGGCCATGGGTGCCAAATAGCAGGTCTGCCTTGTCTTCGACGGCGTCGCGGATCGCTTTGCAAAACGCAACCGACATTAAAATGTCGGTCATCGCAGGCATGTGTCCGCCGCGAATTGTATAAGGGCCGGCGGGGTCGAATTTTATAGCCGTGAAGCCGCGCCGGACCATTTCGGCCGCGCAGTCCGCGGCCTGATCTGGCGCAGTCCAGAAATCGGTGAGGTTATGTTGGGGCAGGGGGTAAAGATACGTGTAGGCCCGGATGCGAGGGTTCATCAGCCCGCCCAGCAAGGCATAGACAGGGCGGTCACGGTCCTTGCCAAGGATATCCCAGCACGCGATCTCAAGACCCGAAAACGCGCCCATCACGGTCAGGTCCGGGCGCTGGGTAAATCCGCTGGAATAGGCGCGGCGGAACATCAGTTCGATATTCTCGGGGTTTTCGCCCATCATGTGCCGTTCGAACACATCGCGGATGACGTGCAGCATCGCTTCGGGGCCAACCGATGAGGCATAACATTCCCCCCAACCGGTGATCCCGGTGTCGGTCGTGAGCTTAACGAGGATCCAGTACCGCCCGCCCCAACCCGGAGCAGGCGGTGCGGTGATGATGATATCGAGATCCTGTAGTTTCATCCCGGTTCTCCCCGCGTTGTGTCAGGCCCTGTCGAACACAATGACATTGCGTTTGGCCGATCCGGTTTTGGTGTCTGCGATTGCTTCGTTGATCTGCGCCAGAGACCAGCGGCCCGAGATCAGTTCGTCCAGTTTCAATCTGCCCTGTTCATACAGGTCGATCATCCAGGGAATATCGCGCTGGATGACCACGTCGCCCATCTTGGACCCGATCAAGCCTTGGCCCAAAGCGGCCAGAATGACGGGTTCGTAGCTGGCGGTGTCACCGGAATGGGGCATTCCGATCATGACGGCCTTGCCTCCGCGCCCCAGATACCGGACGGCCTGATCATATGCCGGTATCGCGCCAACCGTAATCAGCACGGCATCGGCACCGCGCCCACCCAACGCATTGTAGGCGTCCTTCCACGGAGCCTTGGAAGTAGCCAAAACGCCATGGGTCGCGCCGAACTCTTTCGCGATCGAAAGTTTTTCTTCGGTCATGTCGACGGCCACGATGCGCCGGGCCCCGGCGATGCGGGCCCCCTGAATGGCGTTCAGGCCAACCCCGCCCGCGCCGATGACCACGACATCTTGCCCGGCGCGCAGACCGGCGGCATTCACTGCGGCACCGACCCCAGTAATCACCCCGCAAGATAGCAGGCTGGCCACGTCCTTGGGCATATTTTCAGGGATTTTGACAATCTGCCGGTGACTGACCACCACCTTTTCCGCAAACGCGCCACAGGCCATTGCTTGTTCCAGCGGCTCGCCCTTCGATGTCTTCAGCGGCCCTTTGACCGTGTCGTATGGCGTTTCGCAAATTGTTGGCTGACCTCCTGCGCAGGACGGGCAGGATCCGCAGGCCCGGATCAGCGTGACGACAACAGCGTCACCTACCTTAAACCCATCGGTGGAACTGCCGACTGCGGTGACGATTCCGGCGGCCTCATGCCCGTAAACGGCAGGCAGGAATCCACCCCACGCGCCACTTGCGTATGAGATGTCGGAATGGCAGATCGCCACCGCATCCAAGGTCACTTCAACTTCGCCCGCAGCCGGTGGGGCAAGCTGAACATCTTCGATCACCAAAGGTTCGTTGAACGCGTGGCATACGGCGGCCTTGATCGTCTGCATGGATTCCCCTCGTTTCGTTTGGATCACGGTGGCGCGGTCAGGGACGCTCTGCAAGACGGAAACCGTCATTTTGGGGTCGTTGTTACGACTTGTTGGGGCGTGAACGCAAAAACATGGTAAATCCAACGATCATCAAGACCATAGCCAGTAGGAACGGTGCCCCGGGCAGGTAAAGCGCGGTTCCGGGTTTGACGAACTGCGCAAAAATACTGGTCATCAACAACGGGGAAATCACCATGGACAAGGCGTGCAGCGATGTAAGAACGCCCTGAAGTTCACCCTGCTGAGAATCCGGTGTTGCGCGCGACATCAGCGCCTGCAGGGCAGGCGTAACAACCGCCCCAAGCGCCGTAATGGGGATCAAAAGCAACGCAATCAATCCGTTTGTGAGAAAACTCAACAACAGAAAGCTGACGATCTCGAAGGCCATACCGTAGACAATGGTGACACGTTCACCCAGATATCGGGTCGCCGGGCGGATCAGCCCGCCTTGTACTGCGGCCATTCCAATTCCGTAGACACCCAGCGACAGGCCGATCATTTGCGCAGACCAGCCGAAACGCTCGGTCGTGAAATAGGCCCAGATCGCCGGATAGACATAGATCGAAACAGAATAGAGGAAATAAACCCACAGCAACGGTCGAATGCCCGGCAGTTCAGCAATTGCGCGCAGCGAATTGACAGGGTTGGCGCGGCGCAAGCTGAAGGGTCTGCGGGTTTTGTCAGTGACCGTTTCCGGCATGACAAACACTCCGATGATGAACGATAGCGAAGACAATATTGCTGCCGCCCAAAAGGGCGCGCGCGTTCCGTATTCACTTAGCAATCCACCAATCACGGGACCGAGGACAAAGCCAACGCCGAAAGCAGCCCCTAGCAGACCAAAGTTCGCGGCTTTTTCATGCGGCTTCGATACGTCGGCCATAAATGCCGCAGCGGTTGAGTGAGTGGCAGCCGTGATGCCCCCGACAATCCGGCCGGCCAGTAACAGCCAGATGCTGCCGGCGATGGCCATAACGACATAGTCCAGCGCCATGACAAAAAGGGAGACTAACAAAACAATGCGTCTGCCATAGGCGTCTGACAGGTTCCCCAGAATAGGGCCGAAAATAAACTGCATCGCAGCGAATGAGGTGCTGAGGACACCGCCCCAAATTGCTGCGCTTGCCAGCGTTCCCCCCTGAACCTCGACGATTAGGTCGGGCATGATTGGCAGCACCAGCCCGATGCCCATGGCGTCGATCATGACTGTCAGCAGGACAAAAAAGAAAGGCAGGCGCATAGGAACCGGGAGAAGGACATGTCGACCGGACCTTAACCATAGTCGTTTGACAAGGAAAATACCGGTTTCGGAAATTCTTATGGGTCGGACGGCAACGAATTGGCGATCTCGTTAAGGATTTCAGCCAACTGGTCCGGATGAGAAAAGAACGGAGAGTGCGAGCTGTCGATCACATATCGCATGTGTTGGGGCGCGGCTTGGCTCATGTGTTCCTGATATTCGTTTGGTATTGTCCGGTCGTCGGATGCGCGGATATATGCCTTTGGAACTTGCTTAAATCGGTCGCCAAGAGGCAGCGGCGTATCCTGAGGCGCAATGGCCTGCGGACACAATCGCGCCAGGGCATAGGGCACCGTTGCAGGGGGACAGTCATGGTAGAATAGCGCCTGAACGCGATCCGGTTTAACGGAATAGGACAACCCATCCGAGGATTTCTCGACAGCGTCGCCGATCGTTTGTCGCGGCGATTTACGGCGCATCTCGATCATTGATTGACCTTCTTCGGGCACATAGGCGCAAAGGTATACCAGTGCTTTCATACCTTTCGGGTCCGCATCGGCTGCTGCGCTGATCGGATAGCCTCCCCAGGAATGCCCGACGATTATCGTTTGGGGCGAACTGGCGGACAGAACGGTATCGCGGCAACTGCGCAATGTCACATCTGCGATCGGTGTCGGGTCTGAACCGTGGCTGGGCATGTCGATCGCGTGCGCCGAGTGGCCCAGATGCTCTAGCGCTGGGACTACGTCGCGCCAGCACCACGCCCCGTGGCACGACCCATGGACCAATAGGAAATCCGCCAAAATACCGCTCCTTCAAAATACGTCTAAATATGTCCTATGTCGGCCATGAACTGCTGAAGCAGGGCCGCGTATTCAACTGGTTGTTCAACACATGGAAGATGGCCCGCCCTCCGCACTAGCTCGAACCGTGAGCCGGGGATCAGGTCGATGGTTTCGCGCACCAGATCGGGCGGGGTCGAGCCGTCTTCGCTGCCGGCAATTCCAAGCGTTGGCAATCTAAGGCCGCTGGTGGGCGTGTAAAAATCGGTGCCTGAAATGGCGGCGCAGCAACCCAGATATCCATCTACCGGCTGGCGCACCATCATGTTTCGCCACAGCAAGTGGTCTGGCGACGCGCGAAATGGCTTTGAGAACCACCGCTCCATCGTGGCGTCCGCCAGCGCTTCGATCCCGCCCTGACGCACCGCGTTCATCCTGTCCTGCCAGATTGACGGGGTTCCGATCTTCGCGGCCGTGTTCGACAGGACCAAGGCGCGAACCTGATCCATGCGCTTCACGGCAAGCCCCTGCGCGATCAACCCGCCGATGGACAGGCCGACGAAGACACAATCCCGAATCTCAAGAAAGTCCAACAAAGCTTCGGCGTCGCGGATCAGTGACCCCATCGAATAAGGCGCAGAAGGGCAGGACGACAGACCGTGCCCACGCTTGTCATACCGGATGATCCGCAGGCCCGGTGGCAAATGCGGCAGCGTGGCGTCCCACAAGCGTAGGTCGGTACCCAGAGAATTGGCGAATACCACGGGTGCGCCATTTGGGTCGCCGTCGACCCGGTAATGGATGCCAATATCTCCTATCTCGGCGAACTGCATGACTTAATCCCCATTCGTCACACGTGGAATTCACAACCTGACTTATCCTGCGTGCGCTGTCAGGTCAGGAATTCCAGTGCTTTCCCAAAGACTTCGGGGTCCGTATTGCCCCCCGATGCAACAACTATCACCGCGTCGCCCTTGATTTCATCGCTGCGGAAAAGGGCCGAGGCCAATGATACAGCACCGCCCGGTTCCAGAACAATCTTGAGGCGCAGAAAGGCAAGCGCCATAGCCCGCAGCGCTTCTTCTTCGGTGACGGAAAACCCCGGACCGCAAAGCCGTTTCAAGATCGGAAAGGTGATTTGGCCCGGTTGCGGTGTCAGGATCGCATCGCAGATATTCCCAGACGACGCGGCGTTGTTCTGTATGTGCCCGGTCGCCAGAGAGCGTTTCACATCGTCGAACCCCTCGGGCTCGCAAGGTCGGGCGCGCAGACCCGGGGCATGCCTTTCAAGCGCCAGCGCGATACCTGACGTCAGCCCGCCACCGCCACAGCACACAAGTACGTCGGCTGTCTCAACCCCCAAGGACGCGGCTTGGCGGGCGATCTCGAGGCCGGTTGTGCCTTGCCCTGCGATTACCTGCGGCTCATCATAGGGCCGGATCAGGGTCAGGCCGCGTTCCGAGGCAAGCCTTTCTCCGATATCCTCCCGGCTTTCATTTGCGCGATCATAAAGGACCACCTCACCGCCCAGCGCGCGCGTATTGTTGATCTTCAACTGCGGCGCATCCGATGGCATGACAATGACTGACGCCGTGCCGTGTAAAGAAGCGGCGTGCGCAACCCCCTGCGCGTGGTTCCCCGAGGAATAGGCAATTACACCGCGCTTGCGATCCGCTTCGCTGAGGGCCGAGATCGCCGACCATGCCCCCCGAAATTTGAAGCTGCCAGTATGTTGCAGACATTCCGGCTTTACCAATACACGGCGTCCCGCGATCTCATCCAGAAACGGAGAGGTCAGGATCGGGGTTTCCCGAACGTGGCCTTTTAACCGCCCTGCCGCGGCTTCAATCAGGTCAAGCGAGCTCATGCAGCGTCCAGTACTTTGTGAATGAGGTCAAGCGATTGGGGTTCGTCCAGAAATGGGGCGTGCCCCCGATCCGGTATCTCTGCCGAGATAAGGCCGGGGTGACGCTTGTGCATTTCCGTCAGCGTTTCTTTGCCAAGTATATCAGAATTCTCGCCCCGTATGACGCCGGTTGGCGTGTCACGAAGCGCCTCGAAGAACATCCACATATCCGGAACGGCCCCCGTTGCGGCTTGTTCAAGCAATGCGGTTCGCAGCGCCGGGTCATAACGCATCGCAAGCCCGTCACCCGTCTGTTCATACTGGATTTCAGCCTGTCGCCGCCAACGCTCCAATGGGACGCCTGGGAAGGTCGGCTCCATAAACTGTTGCAGGACATTTGCGGCTTCATCATAGTTTTTGGACACGGGCTGTTTGCCAACGTAATCCATGATCTTAGCAATACCCGACAGTTCCAGAACCGGGCCGACGTCGTTTAGAACCACAGCCGACAGGCGCTCGGGGTGGCTGGCGGCCAACGCCATTGCGATCAGACCGCCCCGGGATGTTCCGATCACCGTCGCCTTTTCGAGACCGAGGTGATCCAGCAATTCGATCGCGTCATGGGATTCGCGAAAGATATTGTAGTTCATATAGTCCGGGTCGCGGTCCGAATTGCCGCGCCCGCGGTAGTCCATGGTGATCATCCGCATACCCGTCAGGTGCGGTGCCAGAAACGAAAAATCCCGACTGCAGCGGGTCAGTCCCGCCAAGCATAACACCGGCTGGCCCGAGCCCGTGTCGTTGAAATAGATGTTCCTGCCGTCTGTCGTGGTGAAGAAAGTCATTCAAGCCCAGCCAATTGCGGTATCGTCGTCAGGTCGGTCAGAACATGTGCGGGTTTCCATGGCAAACGGTCCATCGGCTCACCCGCCCGGTTGACCCATACGGTCGTAAAGCCGTAACCGGATGCCCCGGCTGCGTCCCAGCCGTTAGAGCTGACGAACAGAACTTCGTCGCGTTCGCCGCCGAACCTACCCTGCACAAGATCATAAACGCTTGCGTGGGGCTTAAAGACTCCAACGCTTTCGACCGACAGGACGTCATCCAGAATGTCACCGATGCCTGCGGATTTTACGGCGCCGTCAAGCATTGGGGGGGAACCGTTGGACAGGATGGCGGTTTGCAACCCTCCGGCCTTCAGCGCGCGCAACATCTCGGGGACTTCGGGATATGCCTGCAACTGCCAGTACAAGTCCAAGAGCCGCTGTCGCAACGTGCTGTCTCCGTCTAGGCCGGTTGCCTCAAGCGCCCAATCCAACCCGTCTTGCGTGACATCCCAGAAATCTGCATGGGCATCCGCAACTGCGCGCAACCACGTGTATTGCAACTGTTTCAAGCGCCAGTAATTCGCCAGTTCCGGCCATTTCTGCTGCAATGCTTCAAAGCCGGGTTCGGCAGCAGCCTGACGTGCGGCCGCCGCGACGTCGAACAGCGTTCCATACGCGTCGAAAACGCAAGTTTTGATTGGCATTTGATCCCCTCCTTTCTTTGGGCGCAGGTTGGCAAAAGAGCGAAGGGTTTACAATGCCGTGTCACACCCTAGGGTTGGCCGCTCAATCCTTTTTCCGGCCGGAGGCCAATATGACCGAAATCAAGCAAGGCGACACGGTTCGCATTCACTACACCGGGACGCTGTTGGACGGCAAAGTCTTTGACAGCTCGGATGGGCGTGACCCGTTGGAATTCGTTGTCGGCTCCGGTCAGATTATTCCCGGTCTGGATAGCGCTATGCCCGGGTTGTCCGTGGGTGAAAAGAAGCGGGTCGAGATCGCTTGTGCGGACGCTTATGGCCCGATCAATCCCGCAATGCGGCAGAGCATTCCGCGCAAAGGAATTCCTGATGACATCCCGCTGGATCCCGGTTCGCAATTGCAGATGCAGGCCCCCGACGGACAGGTTATGCCAGTGACTGTCGTTGAGGCGGACGAGGCGACCGTTACGCTCGACGCAAACCATCCGCTGGCAGGGCAGGACCTAATTTTCGATATTGAGGTTGTTTCGATAAACTAAGCCCACACAAGGCCCGGATCGGATCAGCCTGTAATCAGGCTGGTCCAGGATTCAATAGTGGCGCGAACATGCGGTTGCGTGAAGAATACAAACAGCATCAACAGCATTGTCAGCGTCAGCAATGCTGCGCGACCACGAACCCCTAAAAAACCCTGCTTTCGGCGGGAGCGGGAAACGCGGGGGCTACTTGCGATAATATGTTCGGCTTTGCTCATGCCGCTATCACTGCCGGGGAAAGATGTTCAAATCTTGGCACCGACAGGGAAAGATCGGGTCACATGTGATCCGGTTGCGGCATACCCAGAACATGGAACCCGCCATCGACGCGGATGATTTCGCCGGAAGTACACGCGCCGGCATCTGATGCCAGGTAGACAGCAGTGCCGCCCACAGCTTCAAGCGTCGCGTTCGAGCGCATCGGCGCGTTCTGGTCGCAGAACTTGTAGGTCTTGCGCGCGCCGCCAATGGCCGCCCCTGCCAGTGTCTTCATCGGACCGGGGGAGATGGCGTTCACGCGGATACCTTCAGGGCCAAGATCGTTAGCCAGATAGCGTGTGGCCGATTCCAGCGCGGCCTTGGCCACGCCCATGACATTGTAATTCGGAACCACGCGGTTCGAGCCCTGATAGGTCAGCGTCAGCAACGTGCCGCCATTGTCTTTCATCAGCGGATAGGCGCGGCGCGCGACCTCGATGAACGAATAGGCCGACACATCCATCGAGTGTTTGAAATTCGCCCGTGTTGTGTTCAGAAACCGGCCCGTCAATTCGGATTTGTCCGAATAGGCAATGGCGTGGACCACGAAATCAATCGTCGGCCAGCGTTCGCCCAATTCGCCAAATGCACGGTCCAGCGAGGCGTCGTCGGTGACGTCCGCATCCACCATGAAATCGCTGCCGAGGCTTTGTGCCAATGGCTCCAGCCGTTTGCCGAATGCTTCGCCCTGATAGGTGAATGCGAGTTCCGCGCCAGCCTCGTGCATGGCTTTGGCAATGCCCCACGCGATCGAGCGGTCATTCGCCACGCCCATGATCAGGCCGCGTTTGCCCTTAAGAAGATCCGACATCATATTCACCCGTTATACTTGGACAGAACCATGGACCCGTTCGTGCCGCCAAAGCCGAAGCTGTTGGTCATCACACTGTCCAAACCTGCATTTTCAATCACTTGTGTTGCAATTTCACCGGGCAGGATGCCTTCGGCAAGTGTGTCGACATTGATCGACGGCGTAATGAAGTCATGGTGCAACATCAGCAGGCAGAAAATTGCCTCGAGTGCGCCAGCCGCCCCCTGCGCGTGGCCGGTCATCGACTTGGTCGATGAAATCGGAGGCACATTGCCTTCGCCAAAGATTCTTCGCACGGCTTCAACCTCGCCCACGTCACCGACCGGGGTCGAGGTTCCATGTGCGTTGATATAGCCGACCTTCCGACCCTCGGGGAGGGTGCCCAAGGCCAGACGCATGGCGCGTTCGCCGCCTTCGCCGGACGGGGCAACCATGTCGTGACCGTCAGAGGTTGCTGCATAACCTGTGACCTCGGCATAGATTTTTGCGCCGCGGGCCAGAGCGTGATCCAGATCTTCCAACACGACGATACCGCCGCCGCCCGAGATCACGAAACCATCGCGATCCTGATCGAACGCGCGCGAGGCTTTGGTTGGCGTGTCATTGTATTTCGACGACATCGCGCCCATCGCGTCGAACAAGCAGGACAGGGTCCAGTCCAGTTCTTCACCGCCGCCGGCAAACATGACGTCTTGCTTGCCCAGCATGATCTGTTCCGCCGCGTTGCCGATGCAGTGCAACGAGGTCGAGCAGGCCGATGTGATCGAGTAGTTGATGCCCTTGATCTTGAACGCCGTCGCAAGGTTGGCCGAGATGGTCGAGCACATGCATTTGGGAACGGCGAAGGGCCCGATCCGCTTGGTCGCGCCGTTTTTCAGAACAGTCTGATGCGCCGTCAGCATTGCACTGGTCGACGGGCCGCCTGAGCCAGCGACAAGACCTGTGCGCGGGTTCTCGACCTGATCTTCGGTCAGACCGGCATCAGCGATCGCCTGAGACATGGCGATATGCGCATAGGCCGCGCCGGGCCCCATAAACCGCAGCGTGCGCTTGTCGACATGCTCGGTCACGTCGATCTTGAGCGACCCGGCGATCTGGCTGCGAAAGCCGTGTTCAACCATCTGGTCATTGGCCTCGATGCCGGACTTACCAGCTTTGAGTGAGGCCAGAACCTCTTCGGCATTGTTCCCGATGGAGGACACGACCCCCAAGCCGGTGACAACTACTCGACGCATTTGCGTGCTCCTTATTTCGGCCCGGTCAGGCTTAGGCTTCAGATAATACGACTTTCATATCTTTAACGTCGTAGATCATTTCACCGTCCGCTTCGACGATTCCGTCCGCAACACCCATGGTCAGGCGCCGTGTCTGGATCGCTTTTTTGAAGTCTATTTTGTAAGTCAGCATCTTGCGGTCAGGACGTACCATGCCGGTCAGCTTGACCTCGCCCACGCCCACGGCCATGCCGCGCCCCTGCCAGCCGCGCCAGCCCAGGTTGAAGCCTGTCAATTGCCACAGTCCGTCCAGCCCCAGACAGCCGGGCATGATCGGATTGCCGGGGAAGTGGCAGTCAAAGAACCACAGATCAGGCGTGATATCGAATTCGGCCAGAACGTGGCCCTTGCCATGCGCGCCGCCATCGGCCGAGATATCGGTGATCCGGTCCATCATCAGCATAGGTGGGGCAGGCAACTGCGCGTTACCGGGGCCGAATAATTCGCCACGGGCGCATTTCAGCAGATCGTCCTTGTCAAAGCTGCTCGGGAATTGGGCCATTCTTGCCGCCTCTCCTGCCAGGGGTCCGTTTATCTAATCTGGCCTCGTCTAGCACCCGTATGCAAGGTCCTGCAAGAGCGGTGGTCCACATCATGTTGTGTTCAGACTATTCTTTGCGAATGAAATTCATTTGAAATTACCTGACCACAGCACTTATATATACCTAAGTACAACGAAGGTATCGGATTGATGACACCTGAAAGCCAGAACATCGCCACGAATTGGTTGGTTCACGCCGGATTGCGTCCGACGCGTCAGCGGGTGGCGCTGGCCGAGTTGTTGGTGGGCGATGGCCGTCATCGCCATGTGACCGCAGAGAGCCTTTTTGAATCAGCCAAAAAGAACGGTGATGCCGTATCTTTGGCAACCGTTTACAACACATTGCGCGCCTTCTGCAATGCGGGCGTTTTGCAGGAAATTACAGTGGACGGGTCGAAAAGCTATTTCGACACCAACACCCATGACCATCCCCACTTTTTCTGGGAGGATGAGGGCCGCCTGAGCGATGCACCATCAGAAGAACTGGTGATTCAACGTCTTCCCGAAGCGCCCGAAGGCGTGGAAATAGCTTCGGTGGACGTCGTGATCCGCCTGCGGAAGAAGTAACCTTTCTCAGTAATTGTAAGTAATCACAACGCCTTAACCGTAACCGGGTCTAGCGGCTGTGTGACGTGTCGCGTTGAATCTCCAACGAGGCAGCTCTTTGCGCGACCATCGTGTTTTGCCCGATTTTCAGATTTACCCCAAGAATTGCCGGGCCGCTGATGGCAAGCTGCCATGTCTGCCAATCGCGCAAAGATATACGCTCTGAAGCCGGGGGAAACAAAAAGGAAATCAAGTCCAAATTCGAAAGATGTGATTTGAACCGGGGTTTGATCCATGCGCAGATCGACGAACCACCGGAACGGAGACAGAAAAGATGCACCCTTTGGTTACGCAAGAAATGATTGACGCCTATCAGCGCGACGGTGTGATTCTGATCAAAGGTTTGTTTGCGGACTACGTCGACACCCTGCGCGATGGGATTGAGGTCAACATCGCCGATCCCGGTCCATATGCGTCGGATAACAAAAAGCAGGGTGAAACGGGGCTGTTTTTTGACGATTACTGCAACTGGTCGCGGATCGAACAATTTCAGAAGGTCGTCCACAATTCGCCCGTGGCCGAAGTCGCGGCGGACCTGATGCAGTCTCAGACTGTTCAGATGTTTCACGATCACGTTCTGGTAAAAGAGCCGGGCACGTCGATGGCAACTCCATGGCATCAGGACGGGCCGTATTATTTTGTCGAAGGTCAGCAAACCATCAGTTTCTGGTCGCCGCTGGACCCCGTGTCACAAGCAACGCTGAGGTGCGTCGCCGGATCGCACCGGTGGAAGAAAGAGGTTCTGCCGACTCGCTGGGTTTCCGAAGAAGGGTTCTTTCCCGATGGGGGGCAGTACATCCAAGTCCCTGACCCCGACGCAGAGGGCATGAAGGTCGTCGAGTATGAGATGGCGCCGGGTGACGCCGTTGCCTTCAATTACCGAACCTTGCACGGTGCACGTGGCAATCATTCAGACAGTCGCCGCCGCGCCTTTTCATTGCGCCTTGTTGGTGACGATGCGCGCTATGTCGAACGCCCGGGTCGCACATCTCCTCCGTTTCCGGGGCATGACATGCAGCCCGGACAGCGGCTGCGAGAGGATTGGTTCCCGATTCTTCTCAGACGTTAGGCGTTCGAATCAAAACCACTGACCGGTTTCGATCAACCCCAAGTCCAGCAATTGTCGCGACGACCACTGAAACGGGGTCGAGTTGCTCCAGCGAAAGCACTGGATATTGCTGTTTGAACCAGCGTTGATTTTCAACGCCTTTGCCGCGCGAAACGAGCAGATGGCAGCGGTCAGGTTGTGATGCCACGGGCAGGAATAGGTATTATATTCGGGCTCGTTGAACGTGTGATCGGGTCTGAGTTCCAATCCCGGCTGCGTTTTGAATATGGCGATCCGGTCGATGCGATGGCGTTCATAAGGGATCTGGTCTTCGAACCGCCACCGCAGGCCACCGGACATGTCCAACTGACGCTCCAGCGGATGGCCGTCGGTGTCGTGGCGGGTGTGGGCATAATAACCGGTCTTGTCCAACAGGGCGCGATCAGGGGCTACCCCATTCGGCGCAGCCGTCAGATCATCCGCGTAAAGATCAACGACATGGCATAGCATGGAATTACGGCGCTCTTCCGAATGGAAGGCTAGCAATTCGCCGATCGTCCGTGTCTCACAAAACGGAAAAAACAGGTACTCGGTGTTATAGCAATAATACATCCAAACATCCGGCGCGGCTTTCATGACCTTGTTGATCGCCTCAAAGACGGTTGTGCGCGGTGCGCATGTCAAAGTGACGCGGTGGATACGGTCGGCAAGGGCAGGGTCCAGAGAAAACTCCTGCGGCATGAACACGACAAGAGATTTGAAGCCCAGGTTCAGGTGGTGCTGAATTGTGCCATCGACCTCAACATCGTCTTCGGCAAAAATCAGTGCGACTGGGCCTTTCATGAGGGCCTTCGCGCCGGTTCGCAGGAAAGAGTTGAGGGAGTCGTACTGCATCGCCCGTCTGATTTCATCCAACTGGAGTTTTTGGCCAAAATCGGGTAATCGCGCGGGCATTGCAAGCGGCGTTCGTAAAGTATAGACGACGTCGATCCCGCGAACGCAAAGGCTACACCCATGTCGGAACCCAAAAAGCTGTACATCAAGACCTATGGTTGTCAGATGAACGTCTACGACAGCGAGCGTATGGCCGAGACAATGGGCGGTCAGGGCTATGTCGAAACAAAGACGCCTGACGATGCAGATATGATTCTGCTGAACACCTGCCACATCCGTGAAAAGGCGGCTGAAAAGGTCTATTCCGAACTGGGCCGTTTCAAGGGACTGAAGGCGGAAAAGCCTGATCTGAAGATCGGCGTCGCAGGCTGTGTTGCGCAAGCTGAGGGCGAAGAGATCATGCGCCGGCAACCTCTGGTCGATTTGGTGGTGGGACCGCAGAGCTATCACCGTCTTCCAGAGATGGAAGCCAAGACCCGCGAAGGTGCCAAGGCGCTAGACACGGATTTCCCCGAGGAAGACAAGTTCGAGAAATTGAAAAACCGCCCCAAGGCCAAGCGCGGCCCGACGGCGTTTCTGACTGTACAGGAAGGTTGCGACAAGTTCTGCGCCTTCTGTGTGGTGCCATATACCCGCGGGGCCGAAGTCAGCCGTCCAGCCGACCGCATCATTCGCGAAGCGCAGGATCTGGTTGAACGTGGCGTGCGCGAAATCACTCTGCTGGGTCAAAACGTTAACGCCTATCACGGTGCGGGGCCCAATGGGGACATGACGCTGGCGGGTCTGATCTGGGAATTGAACAAGGTTGATGGGCTGGAGCGCATCCGGTTCACCACCTCGCACCCCAACGACATGGCCGATGACCTGATCGAGGCGCATGGAACTTGCGACAAGCTGATGCCCTACCTGCATCTGCCGGTGCAGTCAGGCTCGGATCGGATTTTGAAGCGGATGAACCGCAGTCATACCGCCGAAAGCTATCTGCGCCTGATCGAACGCATCCGCGCAGCGCGGCCTGATATCATCATGTCAGGCGATTTCATCGTGGGCTTCCCCGAGGAGACAGACGAGGACTTTCAGGCCACGTTGGATTTGGTCGAGCAGGTCAGATACGGATATGCGTATTCGTTCAAGTATTCCACGCGCCCCGGAACCCCTGCCGCCGAACGGTCTCAGGTTGATCCTGAGGTGGCGGATGACCGCCTACAGCGTTTGCAGGCCATGATCACGCGGCACCAGCGCGAAATTCAGGATTCGATGGTTGGACGAAATGTCCGCGTGCTGTTTGAAAAAACCGGCCGTCTGCCCGGGCAGATGGTCGGAAAATCCGAGTATCTTCATTCGGTTCACGTCTCGGATGCCGATGTCGAGGTGGGTGAGTTGAGAGACGTGCGCATCACCAGCTCAGGCTCGAATTCGCTGGCTGGCAGGTTGCTTTGACGCGACATTTTTCGTGTCGTTGCGTCATGGTTGAATCTTATGGAAAAATTTACCCTTGATTTATGACTTGGAACTATGTTTCGAGAAAAGTCATATTTTTTAGGGGTATACGGCTCTAGCCGTCCCTGAGGTCGTTTTTGCGTCGCCCAGTATCAAGGGCGTGGCCATGGAGAGTGCGAGTGAAGGTTTTGAATCTTATCAATATACTCAAATTCAAACTGCCACTTTCTGCTTTGGTTGCATTTGTGTTTCTTTCCGGCGCGGTAACGGCTGGCAACCTTGAAGAAGGTGTTTCAGATCCTCCCATCGTCAGCCCCAAGCGTTTCGACAGCGACGTCAGTGCGTTTTATCTCGGCTTGACCGGCGGATACGCGACCAGTGGAACGGATCGCTTTGGCCTGACAACGCCCACCGATACATTTGCGATCGGTGAATTGGATCTAAGCGGTTCCTATGGTGGTGTACGGGCAGGATGGCGGGGTATTCTACCGGCCAGGCAAGGCCGCGACTATGTCTACGGGTTTGAAATCGGATATGACTTCGGTTCGCTGGATGATGATGTCACGACGCAAATCGGGGGCATCACTGTGGACGGTGGATCCGAAGTCTCGGACGTTGTGTCGATTCGCTTCCGAAATGGCCTTACCAACAAAAGCGGCACGGTGTTGTATTTCCTCTCGGTGGGTTATGTGAACGGTGACGTTGAAACCACGAACAGCTTGTCTCTTGGGCCTACGGTTCAAAGCTTTGCAGAAAGCGACTCGCGCAACGGGTTTTCCGCCAGCATTGGTGCGGAACACAATTTGAACGCCAATTGGTCGATTACAGGCGAATATGAATACGTTCAGTTTGATTCCAAGGACATCGTCTTTGAAAATGGATTTTTCACCAAGTCGACACCGCGGTATCGGGGTTTGCGATTTGGCTTGAATTACCGGTTCTGAACAACCGGCTTTTTGCCAGTTTTTTATACCTGCGCCGGTTTTCAGACCGGACTGTGATCGGCGGTTTCGACATCAGTTACGGAAAATTTGAAACTGTTACTTGCACCCACCAAGAGTTGTTGTCTACGCTCAAGGTGAAACGCCAAGACAGGAGAACGTATTGGCCATCGGTGCCCTGAACCCACCGCAAAATGAAATGCCCCAGCGTGAGGCGTTTGTTGAATTCCCAGACAACCGGTTGTTGATTGATCTGTGCGGCGAATATGACCGCAATCTGACTGATGTTGAGCATAAATTATCCGTTCAGATCGTGCGACGCGGAAACCAGTTGGTTGTGATGGGCGAGGAAGATGCCCAGAAACAGGCAATTGAGGTCCTTCAGGCCCTGTACACCCGCCTTGAGGGTGGGCGCGAGGTCGAAGCAGCAGATGTGGATCGCGAACTTCGTATGGGCGGATCTGAAAAAGGCACCGGAAGCCGCGACGGTGACCAGCTTGAAATGTTCAAAGGTGGCACGGTTGAGATCAAGACCCGCAAAAAGCTGGTTGAACCGCGTACCGATGCGCAAAAGGCTTATGTGCAATCCCTGTTCAATAACGAACTGGCCTTTGGGATCGGTCCGGCAGGGACAGGTAAAACCTATCTGGCCGTCGCGGTGGGCGTGTCGATGTTCATTGGCGGCCATGTGGACCGCATCATCCTCAGCCGTCCTGCGGTCGAAGCGGGTGAGAAGCTGGGATATTTGCCCGGTGACATGAAGGACAAGGTCGATCCGTATATGCAGCCGCTTTATGATGCGCTGAACGACTTTCTTCCCGGCAAGCAATTGGCCAAGCTGATCGAAGAAAAACGAATCGAAATTGCTCCGCTTGCCTTTATGCGCGGTCGAACGCTGGCGAATGCCTTTGTTGTTCTGGACGAGGCGCAGAACGCCACGACCATGCAGATGAAAATGTTCCTGACCCGGTTGGGCGAAGGCAGCCGGATGGTAATTACGGGCGACCGATCGCAGGTCGATCTGCCGCGCGGGGTCCAATCGGGGCTTGCCGATGCCGAGCGTTTGCTGAAGACGATCCCGAACATCAGCTTCAACTATTTCACCTCGAAGGATGTGGTGCGGCACCCGCTTGTCGCTGCGATTATCGAAGCGTATGAGGCTGACTCGGGTCGTGAAACCGGATAGTTTCAAAGGCCCTGCGGGGGCTTTGGAAGAGACACAATGAATCTTGAGCTAACGGTTGAGGACATGCGCTGGCAGGGGTTGGAGCCCTTGGCCACGCGCGCTGTGACCGCTGTGCTGGCCCATCAGGGCGTGGATTCCGAATTGTGTGAGATAAGCCTTCTTGCCTGCGGCGACACTCGCATCGCCGAGTTGAATGCGGAATTTCGCGAAAAACCCACTCCGACCAACGTTCTGAGCTGGCCAACCGATGATCTGGCGGCTGAGATCGCGGGTCAGGAACCCGCTTGTCCAAGCCCGGATTTCACCGGAGAAATCGCACTGGGCGACATCGCAATTTCCTATGATACCTGCGCACGCGAAGCCAATGAGGCGGGGAAACCTTTCGAAGATCACGTGACACATCTGCTTGTTCACGGAACATTGCATTTGCTGGGATACGATCACGTTCGTGACCCCGACGCCACTTTGATGGAGGGTGTCGAGGTCGAGATACTTGGCAAACTGGGTATTGATAACCCATATATAGTTTAATAGGGGCCCATTCGGGCCGATCATTTGGAATGGGAAAATGGGCGATACAGACGGCAGTTCTATGGCGGCGCAGGGCGCGCAACCAAAGGACGGCGACAATGACATAAGAGAGAAAACGGGTTTCTTTTCTCGAATAGTGGACGCGTTCTCGACCCAGAACGTCGAAGAGGTTGCTGCGGCCAACGGACACGAGGCCGACAAGAGCCAGCCACGGGGCATGATCAACCTGCGGCGTATGCGCGTCGAAGATGTGGCCATCCCAACGGCAGAGATCGTGTCTGTATCCTCGACCATCACCAAAGACGAATTGGCGCAGGTTTTTCGTGACAGCGGGCTGTCGCGGATACCGGTATACGAGGGGACGCTTGATACACCGCTTGGGTTTGTTCACCTCAAGGATTTTGCGCTGACGCATGGTTTCAACGGAACGTCCTCTGAATTTGATCTGGTGTCGATGCTGCGGACCCTGTTGTTTGTGCCGCCGTCAATGCCGATTGGGGTCTTGTTGACCAAAATGCAGACGGAACGCCGGCACATGGCGCTTGTGATAGACGAGTATGGCGGCGTTGACGGATTGCTGACGATCGAGGACCTGATTGAACAGGTGGTCGGTGAGATTGCCGATGAACATGACGCCGACGAAAGCCAGCTCTGGGTTGAAGAGAAGCCGGGTTGCTATGTGGTTCAGGCCCGTGTCCCGCTTGAAGAATTTGAAGCCGAGATCGGGCGCTCGTTGACCAGCCACGAGGATGTCGACGAAGAAGAGATCGACACGCTGGGCGGTTTGGTCTTTATGCTGTCGGGGCGTGTCCCTGCACGTGGTGAAGTTGTTCTGCACCCCGAGGGGCCAGAGTTCGAAGTCTTGGATGCCGATCCGCGCAGGATCAAGCGCTTGCGTGTCATGTTGCCGGATATCGTTGCATGAACCCTGCACAGGGCTTGCCTATTTGGTTAAGGCTAGTGTTGGCGTTCATATTGGGCGCGGTAACTGCGTTTGGTCTGGCGCCATTCGGGTTTTGGGCTGCATCCATTGCAGCGTTACTTGCTTTGGCGCCCCTGAACTTGGCAACGGAAACGCGTGCACAGGCGGCTTGGCTGGGGTGGGCCTTTGCGACGGGCTATTTCGCTCATGCGTTAAGTTGGATCATTGAACCGTTCCTTGTGGACGCGGAACGTCATGCCTGGATGGCACCCTTTGCGCTTGTGTTCATGGCCGGAGGGCTGGCGCTGTTCTGGGCGCTGGCCTTTTGGGTGGCGCGCCGCCCGGGGCAAGGCGCAATTGGTCAGGCTGTGTTTCTGACCATCGCGATATCCTTGGCAGAGTGCGCGCGCGGCTACGTACTGACCGGATTTCCATGGGCTGGGTTGGCGCAGATTTGGGTCGCCACGCCCTTCGCTCAGGTTTTGGCGCTGGTTGGTCCATATGGGGTAGGCGCTCTGACGCTGTTGGCAACATTGCCTATGGGAGCCGCTCTGACGCAACGATCCTCGTTTGCGTTGCCTGCGTGCTTGTCTGTGGGAGTGGTGTGCTTGGCCGTTGGTTATGCTGCTTTTCGGCCTGATGTTACCGAAACGGGGCATATCGTACGCCTAATTCAGCCCAACGCGCCGCAACACCAGAAATGGGACCCGGACTATGCGCCGCTGTTTTTTGCGCGTCAGATTGAGTTCACGGCCGCGCAGCCAAAACCGGATTTGATTGTCTGGCCGGAAACCTCGGTGCCGGCTTGGTTGGGTAGCGCGCAACCTTACCTGGATGTTGTCGTGGATGCGGCACAGGGGACGCCGGTCTTTTTGGGTATTCAACGCGGGGACGGGCCTCGGATCTACAACTCGATGATCTACTTGAACGAGGACGGTCAACAACAAGGGCTGTACGATAAACATCACCTTGCCCCGTTCGGAGAGTACGTGCCGCTTGGCGACCTCATGGCGCGAATTGGTATCTATGGCATGGCTGCAACCACGGGCAGCGGGTTCAGCGCCGGGCCGGGCGCTGCCTTGATGGATGCGGGTGCGCTGGGTAAGGCACTGCCTTTGATTTGCTACGAAGCGGTCTTTACCCAGGATGTTCTGTCCGCTCCGGGACGTGCCGATTTCTTGTTGCAGATTACCAACGATGCGTGGTTTGGAACACGATCAGGCCCTTATCAACATCTTGCACAAGCCCAGATGCGGGCCATTGAGCAGGGATTGCCCATGATGCGGTCAGCCAATACCGGGGTGTCGGCAATGATTGACCCGCTGGGCCGCATCACTCGGTCGCTTGCTTTGGGTGAGGCCGGGTATGTCGATGCAAACCTGCCAAAGCCTTTTGCGGTCACACTTTATTCAAGGATTGGTGACATACCCATCTTTTTGCTGCTGGTCGGAGCGCTTGCGCTGCTTTGGCGCAACGCTCGGAGAGAGGGCGCGTAATTTCGGATTGACCCGATGATTTTGCGGGCGTATCCCATCGAATGCCTGTCACAACGGCTTCCTGGCGTGATGGGGAAATCTTAATGGAGCACTTTCATGTCCCGACAGAACTACACTTTCACTTCGGAATCCGTATCCGAAGGGCACCCGGATAAGGTTTGTGACCGGATTTCCGATGCCGTCCTAGACGCTTTTCTGAATGAAGAACCCGAAGCGCGCGTCGCGTGCGAAACCTTCGCAACGACTGACCGCGTTGTCATCGGCGGAGAAGTAGGTCTGTCTGATCAGGAAAAACTGCACGATTACATGGGCCGTATCGACGAGATCGCGCGCGCTTGTATCAAGGATATCGGCTATGAGCAGGACAAGTTTCACCACGAAACCGTCGAGGTGACGAACCTGCTACACGAGCAGTCCGCGCATATCGCGCAGGGTGTTGATGCCTCGGGCGACAAGGACGAGGGCGCGGGCGATCAGGGGATCATGTTTGGCTACGCCACGACTGAAACTCCTGCGCTGATGCCAGCCCCGATCCAGTACTCCCACGCGATCCTGCGCCGTCTGGCCGAGGTTCGCAAAAACGGCACCGAGCCCGCGCTGGGCCCGGACGCGAAATCGCAACTGTCCGTCGTGTACCGTGACGGCAAGCCTGTGGGCGTCAGCTCGGTCGTGCTGTCGACACAGCATCTGGATGAGGCGCTGTCCTCGGACGATATCCGCGCGATTGTTGAGCCCTACATAACCGAAACTCTACCCGATGGCTGGCTGTCGGCTGACACAGAATGGCATGTGAATCCCACCGGCAAATTTGTGATCGGCGGCCCCGATGGCGATGCGGGCCTGACCGGGCGCAAAATCATCGTGGACACCTATGGCGGTGCCGCGCCTCATGGCGGCGGTGCGTTCTCGGGCAAGGACCCAACCAAGGTGGACCGTTCGGCTGCTTACGCTGCACGCTATCTGGCCAAGAACGTGGTGGCCGCGGGCATGGCGGAACGCTGCACGATTCAGCTTAGCTATGCGATTGGCGTATCCAAGCCTTTGTCGATCTATGCGGATACGCATGGTACTGGCCAGATTTCAGATGCCGAGATCGAAAAAGCCGTCGGTCAGGTGATGGACCTGACGCCGCGCGGCATTCGCCAGCATCTGCAGATGAACAAGCCGATCTACCAGCGCACGGCGGCTTATGGCCACTTTGGCCGTGAACCCGACGCGGATGGCGGTTTCAGTTGGGAACGCACCGATCTGGTGGACGCCCTGAAATCGGCTGTCTGATTGTTATCCAAAGGTGCGCCCTAACGGGCGCGCTCTATTCTGATGCTTTTTGGGGGCGGCGGGTCTGTTGAGTGGACCGGGCCGCCCTCTTGTGTCCGTGGTGTCTGCACAGTATGGGCTTCGCCCATGAGAAACCAGACACCCCAACGCCCCCGCAGAAACTTTTATGGCCGCTTCAAGGGCAAGACCCTGAAGCCCAGTCAAAAGACATATCTAAGCGAAGACCTCGAGGCGCTGTCCCCCGGCGCGGTCGATTGGGAGAGTAACCCCGAACGCGCGCCGCTGGATCTGCAGGCGCTGTTTGGCGGACGGGATGTTTGGCTTGAGGTTGGTTTTGGCGGCGGTGAGCATCTAGTGCATCAGGCTGCCTGCAACCCCGGTATCGGTATTATAGGTGCCGAGCCCTACATCAACGGCGTCGCGATGTTGCTGGGCAAAATCCGGCAGGCGGGGGTTGAGAACCTCGCCGTTCATCCCGGCGATGCACGTGATCTGTTTGACGTGTTGCCAGAGGCCAGTATCTCGCGCGCCTTCCTTCTCTATCCCGACCCATGGCCCAAAACGCGGCACCACCGCCGCCGCTTTGTGACGCAAGAACATCTGGAGCCACTTGCCCGCGCCTTGAAGCCGGGTTCAATCTTTCGGGTGGCGACGGACATTCCTGATTATGTCCGCCAGACGCTTGAGGAAGTGCCACGCGCGGGTTTTGAGTGGTTGGCCGAGGGTCCTACCGATTGGCGTGAGCCTTGGGGCGATTGGATTTCCACCCGCTATGAACAGAAGGCCCTGCGCGAGGGGCGCGTGCCTCATTATCTGACCTTCCGCCGCAAGGGCTGATTGTCGCTGGACCATCTGGCCCCAATTCGCTAAGCGGCTAAGGCACTGATAGCGAAAACAGGAGCCCCCATGTCCGGACACGGTACGCCCATCCCGATGACCTCGCATCCCTGCGGCCCGTTGACCGGTACGGCAGAGGTGCCCGGCGACAAGTCGATCTCGCACCGTTCGCTGATTTTGGGTGCGATGGCGGTGGGTGAGACGAAGATCTCCGGTCTGCTGGAAGGTGAGGACGTTCTGGATACCGCCAAGGCCATGCGCGCCTTTGGGGCCGAGGTGACAGATCACGGTGGCGGTGAATGGACGGTGCATGGCGTCGGTGTCGGCGGTTTTGCTGAACCTGATCAGGTGATCGATTGCGGCAACTCGGGCACGGGTGTGCGACTGATCATGGGTGCGATGGCGACTTGTCCGATTAGCGCGACGTTTACTGGCGACGCAAGCCTGAACAAACGCCCCATGGCGCGAGTGACGGATCCGTTGGCTCTGTTCGGGGCGCAGGCCGTTGGACGCTCGGGCGGACGTTTGCCGATGACCATCGTCGGCGCGGCTGAACCTGTTCCGGTGCGCTATGAGGTTCCCGTTCCGTCGGCGCAGGTGAAATCCGCCGTGCTGCTAGCAGGTCTGAATGCGCCGGGCAAAACCGTGGTGATCGAGAAAGAGGCCACCCGTGACCATTCCGAACGGATGCTGGCCGGGTTCGGTGCAGAGATTACCGTTGAAGATACGGATGAAGGCCGGGTGATCACCCTGACCGGTCGCCCTGAGTTGAAACCGCAGGTGATTGCCGTGCCGCGTGATCCGTCCAGCGCTGCCTTTCCGGTTTGCGCGGCGCTGATCACGCCGGGCTCGGATGTGTTGGTGCCGGGCATCGGCCTGAACCCGACCCGGGCGGGGTTGTTCACCACGTTGCGCGAGATGGGCGCGGACCTGACCTATGAGAACGAGCGTGAAGAGGGCGGCGAGCCTGTTGCCGATCTACGCGCGAAATACTCACCAAATATGAAGGGCATTAACGTGCCGCCGGAACGCGCGGCCTCGATGATCGACGAATATCCGGTGCTGTCCGTGGTTGCGGCCAATGCCACTGGCACCACGATGATGGGTGGCGTGAAAGAACTGCGGGTCAAGGAAAGCGACCGGATCGACGCGATGGCTCGCGGCCTGCGCGCCAATGGCGTGAGCGTGGATGAGGGTGACGACTGGTGGTCGGTCGAGGGACTGGGCATTGGCAATGTGCCCGGCGGCGGCACCTGTGAAAGCTTTCTGGATCACCGTATCGCCATGTCCTTCATGGTGATGGGGATGGGCGCAAAAACGCCGGTCTCGGTCGATGATGGCGGCCCGATCGCGACCTCGTTCCCGATCTTTGAACCGCTGATGGCGGCACTGGGTGCCAAGGTGGACCGCACGTGAGCTTCACGGTTGCCATAGACGGGCCTGCAGCGGCGGGGAAGGGGACGATTTCGAAAGGGGTTTCGGCTCATTTCGGGTTCGCGCATCTGGACACCGGCCTGCTGTACCGTGCGGTTGGCCGCCGGACACTTGACGGGATGGAACCGGTCGCAGCCGCTCAGGCTTTAACTGCTGAAGAGTTAGGGCAGGGCGATCTACGCACCGCCGAAATCGCTCAGGCCGCGTCAAAGGTGGCTGTGATCCCTGAGGTTAGGTCGGCACTTGTGGACTTTCAGCGCAGTTTCGCGACCCGCCCCGGAGGCGCCGTTTTGGACGGGCGCGATATCGGGACGGTGATCTGCCCCGAGGCTGAGGTTAAGCTGTTTGTCACCGCCAGCGCCGAGGTTCGGGCAGAGCGGCGGTATCTGGAACTCAGCGCTAATGGGTCCGACACAACCCGCGCGCAGGTTCTGCAAGATGTCCGTGAACGCGACGCCCGCGATTCCGAGCGCAGCACGGCCCCGATGAAACCTGCGGAGGATGCTGTGCTGCTGGATACATCGAATCTGAGTATCGAAGCGGCGTTGGCCGAGGCGATTGCCATAGTTGAAGACGCCAAACGCAAGGTGTTTTAGAACCTTGGTGGCTCTCACGATTTTGGGAACGCTCCTCACCAAGCTTTGTTTGGTCAGTCGCCTCAGGGCTGCGTAGGGTGAATTGGTAATCCGCAGGAGCGATACCATGATCCGATTGACCTTAGCTCTGATTTTTCTGGCTGGAAGTCTAGCTGCGCAAGAAGCCGAGCCACCCATGACCTATGAGCGTCTTGGGAAGATAATTTTTGCGCTGGATCCGGACGCGCAACCCCAAGGGCCGGGTTTCCAAATGACCGTGTCGGATGTTTCGGTTTTGGTGATCACGGATATCAACGCGGATCGGATGCGGGCGATGGTTTCCATCAGCAGCGCCGCTGATTTGTCGGCTGCGGACCTTCAACGCATGATGCAGGCGAATTTCGACAGCACTCTGGACGCGCGCTATGCCATTGCCAACGGCACGTTGTGGGCCGCATTCATTCACCCCCTGTCCAAACTAGATAAGGACCAACTGATTTCGGGGCTGGCCCAAACCGTGAATATCGCCAAGACGTATGGCACCCTGTATTCAGGCGGCGCTGCCGAATTCGGAGGGGGCGACAGCCAAGATCTTCAGCGTGAGCTGATTGATGAGCTGCTTAAGAAGGGCGAGGAAATCTAATCCATCTAGGGATTTGCACTATTCGTAACGCTGGGATTGCCAATAGTTGCCAGCCCGCAAAAACGGTTGAAACCGGGGCAACTTTGATGAGTTTAGCCGGTGTCATAGCGGTGATGGGATGGGGGAATCTTCACGGATTGTCACAGCTTTGAACATGCTGACAACCAAGGAGGCCTAGGCCCTAGCGAGGTATCGGAAAGCTGGTATAGTCCCCTGAAATATTGAGGGGGAGAGCTAAATGAACAACCGTTTGCGTAAAATCACTATTGTGGGCGGCGGCACCGCAGGTTGGATGACCGCGCTGATCCTTGAGATGGTGTTTTCTCGCACGTCAGCGCCAAAGGACCGACCGCGCATCTGCCTGATCGAAAGCCCGAATATTTCGACGGTGGGGGTGGGAGAGGCTACCGTGCCGCGCATGCCGGTTACGCTCCGGCAGGCGGGGATTGCCGAGCGGGACTTTTTCCGCGAGACAAACGCGTCGTTTAAACTGGGTGTGAAGTTCTGTAACTGGAACAACGACGCCAAGGGCAACCGCATCGACTATATGAACCCTTTTGCTCATGGCCAGATGCTGGAAGGGCTGGAGGCGGCCGAATATTTCCTGCGCTTTGGCAACGGGGATCGGGACTTTACGCAATCAATCTCGCCGCACGATGATCTGGCTCGTATGTGCAAAGGCGCGCGGCCACTGGGTGCACCGGAATTCGAACAACGGTTCGGCTTTGCATACCACCTGGACGCTGTGAAATTCGCGGGGATGTTGACGAAGGTCTGCACAAAGCGCGGTGTCGAACACATTCAGGATGAGGTCCAATCGGTCGAACTGGACGAGCAGGGCAATGTCAGCCATCTGATGCTGGAGCGCAAAGGCCGCCACGATATCGAGATGGTTGTGGATTGCACCGGGTTCCGGGGGCTGATCATTAATCAGGCTTTGGGTGAGCCGTTCATGGATTATTCGGACTATCTGCCCAATGACCGGGCCATGGCCTTGCAGGTCGAACATCCTGACCCCGAAAAGATCGAAAGCGCCACGCGTTCTACGGCGCTGGGAGCTGGTTGGACGTGGCGGGTGCCGTTGTTCAATCGTGTGGGCACGGGCTATGTGTATTCCTCTGCGCACCGCACGGATGATCAAGCGGCGGATGAATACCTTGAATGGCTGGGCGACAGCGGCAAAGGTTTGACGCCGCGTGTGATCCCAATGCGGGTTGGACGGGTGCGCAATGCATGGGTCAAGAACTGCGTGGCCATCGGATTGTCCGGCGGGTTTATCGAGCCGTTGGAAAGCACCGCGATTCATATGATCGACCACGCGGTGCGCTGGTTCGCCGAACATCTGCCGACGCAGGCGATCGAACCGTCCTTGCGGGCGCGGTACAACCGACAGATGGACAAGCTTTATGACGAGGTGCTCGAATTCATCTGTCTGCACTATCGCTTGGGTAACCGCACGGATGATCAATATTGGATCGATGCCCGGACCGAGATGAAAATACCCGACCGGTTGGCCGAGAACCTCGAGCTGTGGCAGCACCGCTTGCCGATGCAGCACGATGTTGAGTTCGCGACGCTGTTTGATCACCGCGTTTACCAGACGGTGCTGTTGGGCAAGCAAGTCTACGACACAGGCTATGGCACAGGCATTCGTGATCGGGTGCGGCCTTTGAAAAAGCCGATCTGGTTCCAGTGGTGGAAGGGCGCGAAAGTGGACCTTGCGCAGATTCTCAAATCTATGCCGGATCACAAGACCCTGTTGCGCGATATCCGAGGAGAGCTGGAAAAGCCCGCCTTTGGCAAAGCGGTGGCTGCGAAGCCGACGGTTGCGATGCCGGGTGCGAAACCTGCGCCGGTGGCCGTCCAGAACATGCCCAACTTCGCTGAAATCCAGAGCGGCGCAAAGGATTTGCAGTTGTTCTAGAAATTGCCTGTGAGCCGGGCGGTGAAATTCGCCCGGCCGCTGGACCGTTTGTCGGCAGGTATTGCAGGTTATAGCGCGTATCGCCCGTTATAACTTGCAGCGCCTTGGCGAACCCGCTATAGAGCGCGCGTCGACAAGGCGATTTGAGCCATAAAACAATGAGACGAGCAGGGTCGGAAACAACCGGCCCTCTTTGTTTTGCGGCATATGTCAGGTCGTCTGACCAATCCACTAAGACCGGCGGAGACAACCGCTCGGCCAGCAAAAACGTACTGTAAAGGAAAACAACGCCACATGGCTAACGCATCCATGGAGGAATTCGAAGCCCTCCTTAATGAAAGCTTCGAAATGGACACACCCGAAGAGGGTTCTGTTGTCAAAGGCAAGGTTCTGGCTATCGAAGCCGGCCAAGCCATCATCGACGTAGGCTACAAAATGGAAGGCCGCGTTGATCTGAAAGAATTCGCAAATCCCGGCGAAGCCCCTGAAATCGCTGTAGGTGACGAGGTAGAAGTTTACCTGCGCGCCGCAGAAAACGCCCGTGGCGAAGCTGTCATCTCGCGCGAGATGGCCCGCCGTGAAGAGGCATGGGACCGTCTGGAAAAAGCATATGCCGACGACCAGCGCGTCGAAGGTGCAATCTTTGGTCGCGTCAAAGGTGGCTTCACCGTCGATCTGGGTGGCGCAGTTGCGTTCCTGCCCGGCTCGCAGGTTGATGTTCGCCCCGTGCGCGACGCTGGCCCGCTGATGGGTCTGAAGCAGCCGTTCCAGATTCTGAAAATGGACCGTCGTCGTGGCAACATCGTTGTGTCGCGCCGCGCAATCCTGGAAGAATCGCGTGCCGAACAGCGTGCCGAAGTTATCGGCAACCTGTCCGAAGGTCAGACCGTCGAGGGTGTTGTCAAGAACATCACCGAATACGGTGCATTCGTTGACTTGGGCGGCGTCGACGGCCTGCTGCACGTCACCGATATGGCATGGCGTCGTGTGAACCACCCGTCTGAGATCCTGACGATCGGCGAAACCATCAAGGTTCAGGTCATCAAGATCAACAAAGAGACCCACCGCATCAGCCTGGGCATGAAGCAGCTGCAAGAAGATCCGTGGGATCTGGTTGCTGCGAAATACCCGCTGGGCTCGGTTCATCAGGGTCGCGTCACCAACATCACCGACTACGGCGCGTTCGTCGAGCTGGAAGCCGGTGTCGAAGGTCTGGTGCACGTGTCCGAGATGTCCTGGACCAAGAAAAACGTCCACCCCGGCAAGATCGTTTCGACCAGCCAGGAAGTCGACGTCATGGTTCTGGAAATAGACGGTGCCAAGCGTCGCGTGTCTCTGGGCCTGAAGCAGACCATGCGCAACCCGTGGGAAGTGTTTGCAGAAACACACCCCGAGGGCACCGAGGTCGAAGGCGAAGTCAAGAACATCACCGAATTCGGTCTGTTCATTGGTCTCGAAGGCGACATCGACGGCATGGTACACCTGTCCGACCTGTCTTGGGACGAGCGCGGTGAAGACGCGATCCAGAACTACCGCAAAGGCGACATGGTTTCTGCCGTCGTTTCGGAAGTTGACGTCGAAAAAGAGCGTATCTCTCTGTCGATCAAAGCCCTGGGCGGTGACAAGTTCGCCGAAGCCGTGGGCGGCGTGAAGCGTGGCTCGGTCATCACCGTTGAAGTTACCGCAATCGAAGATGGCGGTATCGAGGTCGAGTATGAAGGCATGAAATCCTTCATCCGCCGTTCGGACCTGTCGCGTGACCGTGCCGAGCAGCGCCCCGAGCGTTTCAACACTGGCGACAAGGTCGACGTCCGCGTCACCAACGTCGACAGCAAGACCCGCCGTCTGGGCCTGTCGATCAAAGCACGCGAGATCGCAGAAGAGAAAGAGGCCGTGGAACAGTACGGTTCTTCCGACTCGGGCGCATCGCTGGGCGACATCCTGGGTGCAGCGCTGAAGTCCGGCGACTAAGCCCCGGTCATCAGCCAAAACCTAATTCACGGCCTCGCGCATATGCGCGGGGCCGTTTTTGTTGCGAATCAATATGTTCCAAAATTTGCGATCAGTTTGCGCATCACGCTCTCAATTCGAGCCCATTTCCTGTAAACCAGCAAAAAATCGTGTGAGTTTTAAGCAAAATTAAGGCTTTGCGCCCAGAGTCAACATTCCCCCAATCCGGGTTTCTTTCTATACTGCCCAGATTAGTAGACATGGTTAACCGGTCGCCTGGGAGGGTAGCGCACATGATCCGTTCAGAACTGATTCAGAAAATTGCCGACGAAAATCCGCATCTCTATCAGCGTGATGTTGAGCGTATCGTGAATACCGTGTTCGAAGAAGTTACGGATGCCATGGCGCGTGGTGATCGTGTTGAACTGCGCGGATTTGGTGCGTTTTCGGTCAAGCAGCGCGATGCCCGCGTGGGCCGCAATCCCAGAACGGGTGAAACTGTTCAGGTTGAAGAAAAATGTGTTCCATTTTTCAAGACGGGCAAGTTGCTAAGGGATCGTTTGAACGGTAAAGCCTAGGCCATGATGCGCTACCTTCGATATGCTTTTCTGGCGATCCTCGGGATCGTTCTGATTTCGGTTTCTCTTGCCAACCGCGAAACCGTGGAATTGACGCTGATGCCACAGGCCTTTGCCGATCTGCTTGGCTTCAATTTCAGTGCGTCGCTGCCATTGTTCCTTGTGGTTCTGGGCGGCGTGGTTGCTGGCCTTGTCATTGGTTTCCTGTGGGAATGGCTGCGTGAGCACAAGCACCGCCGCGATGCAACTGCCAAGACAAGCGAAGTCCGCAAGCTTGAGCGTGAGGTCAAAAAGCTCAAGAAAAAGCAGAACGAAGGTAAAGACGAAGTTCTTGCGCTGCTGGACGAAGCCAGCTGAGGCCATCTGATGCCGGATATTTCCGTTAAAATCTGCGGCCTGACCGCACCTGATCACGTGCGCGCCGCGGCCGAGGCCGGGGCACGGTACCTTGGGTTCAATTTTTTCCCGAAGTCCCCCCGCTATGTCTCGCCCGCGCAAGCGGCCGCGTTAATGCAGGCCGTGCCGGTTGGTGTGGCTAAAGTGGCCTTGGTGGTGAACGCTTCGGACGAGGAACTGGACAGAATCACCGGGGCGGCCCCGTTTGATATGTTGCAGTTGCACGGGTCCGAAAGCGTTGACCGTGTGCGTGAAATCAAAGCGCGCTATGGTTTACCTGTGATTAAGGTGATCGGGGTAGCCGATGCCGAAGATTTGGCCGCAATCGACGAATACAGCGACGTTGCGGATCAGCTTTTGATTGACGCCAAGCCGCCCAAGAATGCGGTCTTGCCGGGCGGCAATGGGCTGGCCTTTGATTGGCGGTTGTTGGCCGGACGCAAGTATTGGCGCAAACCGTGGATGCTGGCAGGTGGTCTGAACCCGGACAACGTAGCAGAAGCGATCCGCATGACGGGTGCGCGTCAGGTCGATGTGGCCTCTGGCGTGGAAAGTGCGCCCGGCGTCAAGGACACTGCTTTGATCAGTGCGTTCATCAAGGCTGCTCAATAGCGTTGCTCTGGGTGTCGCGACGTACGTTTTGCCATGGCAAATCCCGCAGCTACCTCCTATGAACAACGGGTACGACGATGGAGACAGCCATGGCCAACGATCTTTTCAATTCCTTTATGTCCGGCCCCGACGAACAGGGACGTTTCGGCATATTCGGAGGGCGATTTGTCAGCGAGACGCTGATGCCTCTGATCCTGTCGCTGGAAGAGGAATATGAGAAGGCCAAGGATGATCCGACCTTCTGGGCCGAGATGGACGATTTGTGGGCCAACTATGTGGGTCGACCCTCGCCGCTGTATTTCGCGGAACGTCTGACGCAGCATCTGGGCGGAGCCAAGATTTACCTGAAACGTGATGAGCTGAACCATACTGGCGCGCACAAGATCAACAACGTGCTGGGTCAGATCATTCTGGCGCGGCGCATGGGCAAGACCCGGATCATCGCCGAAACCGGGGCAGGGCAGCACGGCGTCGCCACAGCCACTGTCTGCGCCAAATTCGGCCTGAAATGCGTGGTTTATATGGGCGCCCATGACGTGCAGCGTCAGGCGCCAAACGTGTTCCGTATGCGCCTGCTGGGGGCCGAGGTGATTCCGGTGACCTCAGGCCGTGGTACGTTGAAAGACGCGATGAATGACGCGCTGCGCGACTGGGTGACCAATGTGCGAGACACGTTCTATTGCATCGGCACCGTGGCCGGGCCGCACCCGTATCCGGCGATGGTGCGTGATTTCCAGTCGATCATCGGCAAGGAAGCCAAGGAGCAGATGCACAAGGCTGAGGGCCGTTTGCCCGACACGATCATCGCCGCCATCGGCGGTGGATCGAACGCGATGGGGCTGTTCTATCCGTTCCTTGACGACAAATCCGTCAACATCATTGGTGTTGAGGCTGGTGGTAAAGGCGTCAATGAAAAAATGGAACATTGCGCGTCGCTGACCGGCGGTCGCCCCGGCGTGCTGCACGGTAACCGCACCTATCTGCTGCAGGATGATGACGGGCAGATTCTTGAGGGCTATTCGATTTCGGCCGGATTGGATTACCCCGGTATTGGGCCGGAACATTCGTGGTTGAATGACATTGGCCGCGCCAACTATGTCTCGATCACCGATAAAGAGGCGTTGGAGGCGTTCCAACTGTGCTGCGCGACCGAAGGGATTATTCCGGCGCTTGAACCCAGCCACGCGCTTGCCCATGTGATGAAGATTGCGCCGGAACTACCCAAAGATCACCTGATCTGCATGAACATGTGCGGACGCGGCGACAAGGATGTACAGACCGTTGCCAAGTATCTGAATTTCGATATGTCGGATACCGAAGGACGCACGGCAGATTAACCTTTTAGTTCGACTAAGAAACGGCGCGCTCTTTGGCAGCGCCGTTTTTGAATCCGGAGCTCGTATAGGTGGGGCAGGAGATCCTTGCCTGACTCGTTAGTCTAGTGCCGCCTTCTCCTGTAAGACGCGTAGCGGCACAACGTCCAACGCCCTTTGATGTGTTGCTTCAAGATGTACCATGGGCGCGCAGCCTTCGTCATAGGCTTGGAGGAACCGCCCGGCGCACAGGCACCAGCTATCGCCCGGTTTGAGACCCGCAAAGTCGAACTCGGGGCGCGGCGTGCTCAGGTCGTTTCCAACATATTTCGAATACGCGAGAAACTCGGCCGTCATGACTGCGCAAACAGTGTGGCTGCCCTGATCCTCGGGGCAGGTGTTGCACGCCCCGTCCCGGAAAAAACCGGTCAGGGGATCGCGCGAGCAGGGGGCCAGAACACCCCCCAGCACATTTATGCTGTCCTGCTTCTGCATGACGCCATCTTACAGGCTTTGCGCTATTTTGCGGAACATTTCGATATTTTCTTCGTTCACGCCCGCATCGCGAAAGTTGCGGTCTGCCCCGGTTGAAACGATCAGAACATCGCGGGCTTGGTCGAAATAGATATATTGGCCGTAAACACCACGAGCCAGAAACTCTCCCTCATGCGCGCCGACCGGAATCCACCATTGATAGCCATATCCGATTTTCCCTGCCTCAGTCGGTGCGCTGGGCGCGACCGCTTCGGCGATCCATTCGGCAGGGATAAGTTGCTGACCATTATGTGACCCATTCTGCAAAACAACCTGCCCAAATCGGGCAAAGTCGCGGGTGGTGAAATTCAGCCCACCCAACACGAACGCGACCCCAGCGCCGTCCGTCACGTAATAGCCATCCTGCTCCAGCCCGAGCGGTTGCAAGATCCGATCCGTCAGCAATTCAGCAACGCTGCGTCCGGTGGCGCCACGGATCACCATTCCGATGACATGCGTATCAATCGAGACATACTGCCAAGTGTCGCCTGGAGTGGTGAAGCTGTCCTGAAGCGAGGCTGCAAAGTCGTCCAGCTCGCCACCCAGCGCAAGCACCCGGCCCATCCGGTTAATGTCGGAATCGTAATCCAGATAGTCCTCGTTGAACGTCACGCCACTGGCCATGTTCAACACATTGCGTATCGTGGCACCGTCATAGGCCGAGCCTTCCAAGTCCGGTGCGTATTTTGTGACCGGGTCATCAAGCGAGTCGATCGCACCTTCGGCCAGAAGGATACCCAACAGGGAAGAGAGATAGCTTTTAGCGACCGACCACGAAATGCGCCGATCATCCGGCCCGGTGTCCAAATAATATTCCTCGAACCGGATCTGCCCATCCTGCATCACCAGCAAAGATGTTACGGTGCGGTCCTCGATCCAGCCGTCGGTGCCTTCGGGCAAATCGAAGCCCGGCCCGTAAGGCAGCTCCCAAGTTGGGCCGTCCCCACGTGGCAAGTCCACCTTTAGGAAGGCTTCGTCCATATGAGAGAAATTGTGGACGATCTTGTCCTCAGAGAACAAGGAGTTGACGGCCATAAGGCGTTGGATTTCTTCGCGTTTCCAGAAGCCAACAACAGCCGCGGCCAGCACTAGCATCAAAACGATGCGCAGCACCCATTTCAAAAAGGTTCTCATCCATTTCCTCCCATATTCGGGTGGTATTGGAACGCGATTGGGTGGGATCCGCAAATGGTACGTTGCGGCAATGTCAGTGTGTCTATTTGAATTTGTCCAACAGCCGTTGCATGGCCGATCGGTCGTCGGGTGTCGGCCGTGATTCTGGTTGCGAAATCGGCTTCGCAGTCGGCTTGGCAGGCTCAGAGGGGGACTTTGAAGACCGTGGCGGGGCTGTGCGCAAGGCGACAGCGTTCATGAACTTGCCGCCCTCTCCGTCAGCCAGATGTCCAGCACCGTCGGACACACCACGCAGGACGTCATCCAACCAGTCGCTGTCGGCCTTGGCGAAGTCACCCAAAACATAAGGTGAGACCATTTCCTTGCGCCCGGGATGACCGATCCCCAGTCGCACCCGGTCATAAGCCGGGCTGATATGTTCGTGGATCGAGCGCAGCCCATTATGGCCAGCATGCCCTCCACCTGCTTTGACCCGAACTTTGCCTGGCGCAAGGTCCAGCTCATCATGGAAAACGGTCACGTCGGTCGAGTCGAGCTTGTAAAAGCGCATCGCCTCGCCAACGGACTGGCCCGAACGGTTCATGAAAGTCTGTGGTTTAATCACAAGAACCTTTTCACCGCCCAGCCGCCCTTCGGCAATTTCGGCCTGGAACTTTGATTTCCACGGCCCGAACCCGTGATCATCCGCGATCCTGTCGACAGCCATAAAGCCAATATTATGCCGGTTTCGGGCATATTTTGATCCTGGATTACCCAAGCCGACAAACAGCTTCATTCCCACGTCCTTACTTTGCGCACCGATCTTCAATTGGTAGATGGCATGGATCAGGGGCAGTTTTCCAGCCCGTTCAGACCAAAAGAAAAGACGGGACCCAAGGGCCCCGTCCGGAAAATCTGGAACGTCGTGTCCGGATTTATTCTTCGGCTTCTTCCTTGCCGACGACTTCGACCTCATCAGGTGCCACTTCGCCCTCTTCACCTTCTTCGTCGTCGCTTGCCGACAGGCCAGTCGGTGCCGAGATGTTGGCGATCACGAAGTCACGGTCGATGGTTGGCTTGGTGCCTGCAGGCAGGTCAACCGACGAGATGGTGACAACGTCGTTGATGTTCAGACCGGTCAGATCAACAGTGATCTTCTCGGGAATTTCACCAGCGGTGCACATCAGTTCGACTTCAGGACGGACAACGGTCAGAACGCCGCCCTTCTTGATGCCGGGCGCTTCTTCTTCGTTGACGAACTCAACGGGGATGAACAGCGCGATCTTGGTGGTCCGACGCAGGCGCATCAGGTCCAGATGGGTCGGCAGGTCTTTGACAACGTCACGCTGTACGTCGCGGCAGATGACGCGCACGTCTTCGTGGCCTTCAACCTTCAGGTTCCACAGGGTCGACTTAAAGCGGCCCGCTTTCAGGCGCTTGAACAGAACGTTGAACGGGATGTTGATCGGCAGCGGTTCTTTGTCGCCACCAAATACAATGCCCGGAACCATGCCGTCGCGGCGTGCTTGACGAGCGGCGCCCTTGCCTGTCCCCGTCCGTTCCAGAGCTACGAGATCAGGAATCTCACCAGCCATGATATATTCTCCAATGTTAGGGCGGGCATCCTCCAAGGCTGTATGCCCGCGTGAAGCCGCGTCCATAGCTTGATTCACTGCAATTGGAAAGGGCTTTTTGCGGGATCAGGTTTATTGCGAGGCTCTGCCTCGCGCTCCGGGATATTTGGGGCCAGATGAATGAAGGATCCCTGCTTCATCTGGCTAACAATATCCCGGGGGAGTCGCCCAAAGGGCGGCGGGGGCAGAGCCCCCCTAAACCCGATGGTCAGCCTTGCCAGCGACCGCCGAAATCCTCGGGGACCAAAAGGTTGTGGCGGCCCAAGTCGCCAACGTGGCGCTCACCGCACAGCGCCATCGTGGTATCAAGCTCTTTATGAATGACATCCAGCGCGGTCGTAACGCCTTTTTGCCCCATTGCGCCCAGCCCATAGACAAAGGCGCGGCCGATATAGGTGCCCTTTGCACCCAGAGCCAATGCTTTGAGCACGTCTTGGCCCGAGCGAATGCCGCTGTCCAGGTGAACCTCGACATCTCCACCGACCGCATCCATGATTTCCGGCAAAACGCGGATTGAACTGAGCGCCCCGTCCAACTGGCGTCCACCGTGATTTGACACGACGATGGCGTCGGCCCCCAACTTGGCTGCCATCTTTGCATCCTCGGCGTCCAGTATGCCCTTAAGGATCACTTTGCCGCCCCATTGCTCCATCAGCTTTTCGACTTTTTTCCAGTCAAGGCTGGGGTCAAACTGTTCCGCTGTCCAAGCGCCGAGTGAGGAAGCATCCGACACCCCTTCGGCGTGGCCAACGATATTGCCGAATTCCCGCCGATGCGCGCCCAGCATTTCAATGCCCCACGCCCATTTGGTCATTAGATTGGCGACGGTTTTTGCAGTCAGTTTTGGCGGGGCAGACAGGCCGTTTTTCAGGTCCTTGTGCCGTTGGCCAAGAATTTGCAGGTCCAGAGTGATAACAAGGGCCGAGCAGTTCGCGTCTTTTGCGCGCTGGATCAGGCGTCCGACGTAGTCCTGATCTTTCATTGTATAGAGCTGGAACCAGAATGGTTTTGTCGTGTGTTCGGCCACATCTTCGATCGAGTTGATTGACATGGTGGACAGCGTGAAGGGAACGCCGAATTCTTCGGCGGCTTTGGCAGCCTTCATCTCTCCGTCGGCGTGTTGCATCCCGGTTAATCCGACGGGGGCCAATGCAACCGGCATCGCAACGTCTTGACCAATCATTTGTGATGCGGTCGAGCGCCCGGCCATGTCCACGGCGACGCGTTGGCGCAGGCGGATATCTTCGAAATCCGAGCTGTTTTCGCGGAACGTTTGTTCTGTCCAGCTTCCGCTTTCGGCGTAGTCGAAAAACATCCGTGGGACGCGCCGTTCGTAGATCCGTTTAAGGTCTTCTATGTTTGTGATGACTGGCATTTGGCTTTGGCCTTTTGAATTGGTTCTTTTTTCTTACCAATTATTAGGGGGAGCCGCAACGTCGCATGTCTGCGGTCCGTTGCCGCGCCGAAGGAACGCAAAAAAACCGCGGGTGGTATAGGCCAGCCGCGGTTGATCTAATCTTAAGTTTTGTCAGTGTTTTCAGGCCGAATGGGCCCCGTCGGCCAGCGTTTTTACAAAGCTCAGTACGTCGGAAACCGGTTTGCCCGAGGCGATCTGGCTAACGATCGCGGACCCAACCACCGCGCCGTCTGCCACAGAAGCGATCGCGCGGGATTTTTCGGGTGTATTGATTCCAAAGCCGACAATGACAGGCAGGTCCGTTGCTGCCTTAATCCGGGCGACCTCGGGGCCGACATTCGTTGCTTGCGCTTCGGCGGCGCCTGTGATCCCCGTGATCGAGACGTAGTATACAAAGCCCGATGTATTTTGCAGAACGCGGGGCAGGCGCTTGTCGTCGGTAGTCGGGGTTGCAAGACGGATAAAGTTCAAACCCGCCGCCTGCGCAGGCAGGCAGAGCTCTTCGTCTTCTTCAGGGGGAAGGTCTACGACGATCAGCCCGTCTATACCCGCAACCTTGGCATCGGCCAAAAACGTGTCGACCCCCCGGCTGTAGATCGGGTTGTAGTACCCCATCAACACGATGGGAGTCGTATCATCCGTCTCGCGGAAGGCGCGCGCCAAATCCAGAGTTCTTTGCAAGGTCATACCACCGTCCAGGGCACGCTGTCCGGCGGCCTGAATCGTCGGGCCATCGGCCATGGGATCGGTGAATGGCAGGCCAAGTTCGATCACATCGACACCTGCGCCCGGCAGCCCTTTCACGATTTCGAGCGAAGTATCGAAATCAGGGTCTCCGGCCATGATGTAGGCGACAAAGGCTTTCTTGTTTTCGGCCTTCAGAGCGGCAAACTTGGCGTCGATACGGGTCATCAGCAGTCCTTGCAAACAGGTTTGAACCTGATGTGCAGAAACTTTACGCGGAAATCAATCCCGCCGGGCCAGATTGGCTTAGAACCCGTAGTGATATCGCAGGAACAGGGCATTCACACCGGGGTTGAAGCTTTCGGTGCTGGCATTGGACTTGTGCGTTACGGCCAGAGAAATAGCGTTGCCGCTGTCCAAATTGTAGCCAACACCCAGAAGGCTGCGAATTTGGAAGCTGCCGCCCAAGTCGTTGTTGTCATTAGATGCGTTGTAATAGCCGGGCAGGACGCTGAGTTCGGCGAACCAGCGGTCCGAGAACGAGTAGACGCCGATCAAACCCGCACCGATATGCGTGTCGCCATCGACATCAACCGTCAGTGCTGCCCCCCAGCCCGCACTGAACCGGGTGGCCTGGTGAAACGGATTGTGCTGGTATTCCAGCGAAAAGATGGCCTGATCCTCGCCATTGCTATCGGAAAAATCAGCGTAGCCTGCTCCGAAGATTACTGATTGAGCGTGTGCTGTAGCTGCTGAAAGTAAGAAAACAGTGAAAATAAGAAGGAACTTCATAATGCATCTTCGTCAATCTGTTCGCGATAGGTCTGACAATGATTACGTTTGGTCAACAAAATCAAGTCGCGATCGAGACACGCACTTTGACAGGGTCGTGATGTTGCAGATCGGACTCGAACCAAGTTGAGCGGCTGGGTTGCGCATTTGCCCTTACCTGAATAGAAGACGCCGTCGTATCGCTTCAGGAGGCCGAGATGGGCTTTAAAATGGGAATCGTGGGTCTGCCGAATGTTGGCAAGTCGACCCTGTTCAACGCGCTGACCAAGACTGCCGCGGCGCAGGCGGCGAATTTCCCGTTCTGCACCATCGAGCCGAATGTGGGCGACGTGGCCGTGCCTGATGAGCGCTTGGACAAGCTGGCGGCGATTGCGTCCTCGAAACAAATCATCCCGACGCGAATGACCTTCGTGGACATCGCCGGTCTGGTCAAAGGCGCCTCGAAAGGTGAGGGGCTGGGCAACCAGTTTCTGGCCAATATCCGCGAGACCGACGCGATTGCCCATGTGCTGCGCTGTTTCGAAGACGGCGATGTGACCCATGTGGATGGCCGTGTGGACCCGGTGGCCGATGCTGACACGATCGAAACTGAGCTGATGCTGGCTGATCTGGAAAGCATCGAAAAGCGCCGCGCCAACCTGGTGCGCAAGTTGAAGGGCAACGACAAAGAGGCGGCACAGCAAGATCGCCTGCTGGCCGAGGCGCAGGCGATGCTGGAAAACGGTAAACCCGCGCGTCTGGTCGAGGTCTCGGACGAAGACGCCAAGGCGTGGAAGATGCTGCAACTGCTGACCACCAAGCCGGTGCTCTATGTTTGCAACGTGTCTGAGGAAGAAGCGGCCGAGGGCAACGAATACTCGGCCAAGGTTGCTGAAATGGCCGCCGCGCAGGGCAATTCCCACGTCATCATCAGCGCCAAGATCGAAGAAGAAATCAGCCTGTTGGAAGACGACGAAGCCCAGATGTTCCTTGAGGAAATGGGGCTGGAAGAGCCGGGCCTGGATCGTCTGATCCGCGCCGGTTACGACTTGCTGCACCTGGAAACCTATTTCACCGTCGGCCCGAAAGAGGCCCGTGCCTGGACCATCCGCACCGGCACCGCCGCCCCGCAGGCCGCTGGCGTAATCCATGGTGACTTTGAAAAAGGCTTCATCCGTGCCGAGACCATCGCCTATGACGATTACATCGCCGCCAATGGCGAGCAGGGCGCGAAAGAGGCTGGCAAGATGCGAGCAGAGGGCAAGGGCTACATCGTCAAGGACGGTGACGTGATGCATTTCCTGTTCAATACGTGAAGAAGTGCAATCGTTTCGGTAAATGTGCTATCTGAATCTGAGTTTTCCAAACTTGGTTCTATTCCGATGGTTAACGAAACAGTCGAAGCCAACAAAGCCGTAGTTCAAAGGTACATAGACGACATACAGAACGGCCATTCGCTTGATGCCATATGCGAGGTGTTCGCCGAGGATTTCATCGACCACACGGCAAGTGGTGGTGGTGCCTTTGTCGGGGGTATCGAAGGCTTGAAGCAAGGATATGCAAGCTTCTTAAGGGCCTTCCCTGATTTACATGCCTCGGTGAAGCGCTGATCGCTGAGGGTGAAAAGGTTGTTGCCTATAAGACGCTGAGGGGAACTCATTCCGACGACTGGTTGGGCGTTCCTGCGACCGGGAGCGAGGTCGAGTTCAAGATTATCAGTATCTATAAAGTCAAGGACGGGAAGCTGTCGGAGTTCTGGGGGCTTCAGGATGAAGTTTCTCTTAGGCAGCAGTTGGAAAACAATCTGAACGGATAGGTCTGGGCGCAGTCACTTGCGGCTGAAAACTGCGTTTGGAACTGGGTTTTGGACAATCAGTCAAGTTACCAGCAAGAATATTCAAAGTTGCGCTTATTCCTGCAAATCGTTCTGTGATATCAGGTTGGCCCGTGACCCGAGATGTTCCCAAATGATAGAAATCCGCGACCTGCAACTCCTCAGCGCCTTGGCGCGGCATCAACACTTTGCCAAAGCCGCCGAGGAATGCGGGATTTCTCAACCTGCATTCTCGATGCGTATCCGCAATCTTGAGGATCGGCTGGGCGTTTCGATCGTTCGGCGGGCCAATCGGTTTCAGGGGCTGACGGAAGAAGGCGAAATGATTGTCCAGCGCGCGCGGCGTATTCTGGATGAGACCAAAGCGCTGGAACAGCAGGTGCAGGCATCCAAGGGTGAGATTACGGGGACGCTGATCCTGGGCGTGATTCCGACCGCGATTGCCTTTACTGGACGTCTGGTCAAACGCTTGCAGCAGGCCCATCCGCGCATCCTGTCGCGGATCGAAACCATGTCGGCGACCGCCATTCAGCATCGTCTGGACGAAGGCAGTCTGGATGCGGGCATCACATATGGCGACAGTATTGGCACCGACCTGCGACAGGTACAGCCCTTGTACGAAGAAACCTATGTACTGCTGGTCCCAGCGCATATGACCGAGGATTCCGGCCCGATCCCATGGGCGCAGGTGGCCGAGTTTCCCCTGAGCCTGCTTGAGCCGCAGATGCAGAACCGGCGCATTCTGGATCGCATTTTTGCCGAACAGGGCCTGCACCCGCATGTGGTGGCTGAAACCAGTGGTTTCACCGCCTCGATGGTCATGGCGCGCGAAGGGCTGGCAGCAACGGTTGTTCCCCGCGTGTTGGTGCGGGCTTTGGGTGATCTGAAGGGGACGAAGGTGCTGCCTCTGGTCGATCCAGTGGTCAGCAAACCGATCTGTCTGGCAACCCTCAGCCGTGATCCAGAACTGCCGACGGTCGAGGCGCTGAGGACGGTGGTCGCCTCATTGCGGTGATAATCTGTCGTTATCGTGCGATTAAAATATGCGATTTGACGATATGCTAGTCTGATGAGACACGGGGCCTTAATCGGAGGGCATCATGGCACCATTAGACACCAAGCCATCAGGCGCACCCAAGGGCGTCTGGAAGTCAGGTAAAGGCAAGGGGCGGCATACGCCCAAAGGCCGTCAGTTCACGGATGAGGCACAGGCCGAGATCACGCGCCTGCTGGGCGACCGCCCGCGCCGCCGCGATCTGCTGATCGAATTCCTGCATTTGATTCAGGACGAACACGGCCATATCAGCGCCGATCACATAGCCGCGTTGGCGGTTGAAATGCGCATCGGTCAGGCCGAGATCTATGAGACCGCGACCTTCTATGCCCATTTCGACGTGGTGAAAGAAGGCGACACCCCTCCGCCCGCGCTGACGATCCGCGTCTGTGATTCCCTGTCCTGCGAGATGGCCGGTGCCCAGCAGTTGCAAAAGGCTTTGGAAGACGGGCTGGACCCCGCTGAAGTGCGCGTTGTGCGAGCGCCCTGCATGGGTCGTTGCGACACCGCGCCTGTGCTTGAGATCGGTCACAACCACATCGACCACGCGACCCCTGAAAAGGTGCAGGCCGCGATTGCCGCCAATGACACCTGTGCACATCTGCCTGATTACGAGGACTTTGGCGCGTATGAGGCCAATGGTGGCTACGCCAAGCTGAAAGAGCTGCGCGAGGGCGGCGATTGGGAGAAGGTGCAGGAGGACGTCCTGTCCTCGGGCCTGCGTGGTCTGGGTGGTGCGGGCTTCCCGTCGGGCAAGAAATGGGGCTTTGTTCGCATGAACGAAGGCCCGCGCTATCTGGCCGTTAACGGGGACGAGGGCGAACCCGGCACGTTCAAAGACCGTTATTATCTGGAACGTACGCCGCATGTCTTCCTCGAAGGGATGCTGATCGCGGCCTGGGCGGTTGAGGCCGAGACCTGTTTTATCTACATGCGCGACGAATACCCTGCGGTGCTGGAGATTCTGCGCCGCGAGATCGCCGCGCTGGAAACTGCCGGGATTGTCGCGCCCGGTTATATCGACCTGCGCCGGGGCGCTGGCGCGTATATCTGCGGTGAAGAATCCGCGATGATTGAATCGATCGAGGGTAAAAAGGGCTTGCCGCGTCACCGCCCTCCGTTCGTGGCGCAGGTTGGGGTCTTTAACCGCCCGACCTTGGTGCACAATGTCGAGACTTTGTACTGGGTCACAAAGGTTTGCCGCGAGGGGCCGGGATGCCTCAACAGTACCGAAAAGAATGGCCGCAGGGGGCTGCGCAGCTATTCGGTCTCTGGCCGTGTGGCGAAGCCGGGTGTTTACCTGCTGCCTGCCGGATCGACCATTCTGGACGTGATCGAAGCTGCCGGGGGTATGGTAGCAGGCCAGACCTTTAAGGCGTATCAGCCGGGTGGCCCATCCTCGGGTCTGCTGCCTGCGGCGATGGATGACATTCCGCTGGACTTTGACACATTGCAGCCTCATGGCACCTTTATCGGCTCCGCCGCCGTGGTGGTCCTTTCCGATCGGGACACCGCCCGCGACGCTGCGCTGAACATGCTGCGCTTCTTCGAAGACGAAAGCTGCGGTCAGTGTACGCCCTGCCGCGCGGGCTGCGAGAAGGCGGTCAAGCTGATGCAGGCCGACAAGTGGGATCAGGACCTGCTGGAAGACCTGTGTCAGGTGATGGGTGACGCTTCGATCTGCGGTCTGGGGCAGGCTGCTTCGAACCCGATCCGCCTTGTGATGCAACACTTCGCCGACGAAATCTGAGGGGAGACAGAGCCATGCTAGACGCAAGCCCAACCAAGACCGTCACCTTCAACCTGAACGGCGAAGATGTCACCGTGCCCGAGGGCTGGACCATCTGGGAAGCCGCCAAGGGGCAGGGGTTCACCATCCCTCACCTGTGCCACAAGCCGCAGCCGGGCTATCGCCCCGACGGTAACTGCCGCGCCTGTATGGTCGAGGTGGAAGGCGAGCGCACTCTGGTCGCCTCGTGCATCCGTCCTGCAGCGGATGGGATGGTCGTGAAGACTGACAGCGACCGCGCCGAGAAATCTCGCGCAATGGTTATGGAACTGCTGGTCGCGGACCAGCCCGAAGAAGCGCACGACGCCTCCAGCCATTTCTGGGACATGGCCAAGCTGAACGATGTAAGCGAGAGCCGTTTCCCGGCGAAAGAAGCCGAAAAGATTCCGCTGCTGGATGCCAGCCACGTTGCGATGCGCGTCAATCTGGACGCCTGCATCAACTGCAACCTCTGCGTTCGCGCCTGTCGTGATGTGCAGGTGAATGACGTGATCGGCATGGCCGGTCGTGGTCATACGGCGCAGGTGGTGTTCGACCAGAACGACCCGATGGGCGATTCGACCTGTGTGGCCTGCGGCGAATGCGTGCAGGCTTGCCCGACTGGTGCGCTGATGCCCGCTACCGTGCTTGACGATCAGCAGAAAGGTGACAGCAAAGACTACGACTCTGAGACAGAAAGCGTCTGCCCGTTCTGCGGTGTGGGCTGCAAGGTCTCGCTGAAGGTCAACGACGGCAAGGTCAAATATGTCGAGGGCATCAACGGCCCCGCCAACGAAGGCCGTTTGTGTGTCAAAGGCCGGTTTGGTTTCGACTATATCCACCACCCGCACCGCCTGACCACGCCGCTGATCCGGCGTGAGGATGCGCCTGAGAAGGGGCTGAATGTCGATCCGTCGGACCTGTCGACCCATTTCCGCGAAGCGACCTGGGACGAGGCGATGGAGCTTGCGGCCTCCAAACTGGTGGCTCTGCGGGACGAAGATCCGCGCAGCGTTGCGGGTTTTGGCTCGGCCAAATGCACCAACGAAGAAGCTTACCTATTCCAGAAGTTCATCCGTCAGGGCTTCAAGCACAACAATGTTGACCACTGCACCCGTCTATGCCACGCGTCGTCGGTGGCCGCTCTGATCGAGAACGTGGGATCGGGCGCGGTGACCGCTACCTTCAACGAGATCGAAAACGCGGATGTGGCAATCATCATTGGGGCCAACCCGATCGAAAACCACCCCGTCGCCGCGACCTATTTCAAGCAGTTCACCAAACGGGGCGGCAAGCTGATCGTGATGGACCCGCGCGGCGTTGGGATGCGGAAGTTCGCAGATGAGATGCTGCAGTTCCGCCCGGGGGCCGATGTTTCGATGCTGAACGCGATCATGAATGTGATCGTCGAGGAAGAGCTCTATGACAGCCAATACATCCACCGCTGGACCGAGAACTGGGAGGCCGAGAAAGAGCATCTGCGCGCCTTCACGCCCGAGGCGATGTCGCCGATCTGTGGCATCGAACCGGATCAGTTGCGCCGTGTCGCGCGCACCTTTGCGCAGGCCAAGGCTGGTCTGATCTTCTGGGGGATGGGCGTCAGCCAGCACATCCACGGCACCGACAATTCGCGTTGCCTGATCAGCCTCGCGCTGATGACGGGCAATGTCGGTAAACCCGGCGCTGGTCTGCACCCGCTGCGGGGTCAGAACAATGTGCAGGGGGCCTCGGACGCGGGTCTGATCCCGATGTTCCTGCCGGACTACCAGAGCGTGACTGACGATGGCGTCCGCGCCAAGTTCAACGACGTTTGGAACTCGGACGATTTCTCGAACGAGAAGGGGCTGACTGTCACCGAGATCATTGATCAAGCCTATGCCGGCAACATCAAAGGCATGTATATCATGGGCGAAAACCCGGCCATGTCCGACCCTGATGTGAACCACGCCCGCGACGCGCTGGCCAAGCTGGACTTGATGATCGTGCAGGATATCTTCCTGACCGAAACGGCGAATTATGCTGACATCATCCTGCCTGCCTCGGCGCTCTATGAAAAGAACGGCACGGTGTCGAATACCAACCGTCAGGTACAGCGGGTGCGTCCCGCCGTGACCCCTCCGGGGGAGGCGCGTGAGGATTGGAAGATCACTGTCGAACTGGCGCAGCGCATCGGGCTGAACTGGGACTATACCGATGTGTCTCAGGTCTTTGCCGAGATGAAGCTAACGATGGCCTCGCTCGACAACATCACGTGGGACCGGTTGGAGAGTGAAACGATCACCTATCCGTCCTTGTCGGAAACCGATCCGGGTCAGTCCATTGTGTTTGGTGATGGCTTCCCGCGTGCAGACGGCAAGGCGAAATTCACCCCGGCCAGCGTCATCCCGCCCGATGAAGCCCCGGATGAGGAATATCCGATGATCGCCACCACGGGTCGCCAGTTGGAACATTGGCACACCGGGTCGATGACGCGACGCGCTACGGTTCTGGACGCCGTGGAACCCGAAGCAAACTGTTCGATGAACCCGCGCACGCTCAGGCTGATGGGGATCGAACCGGGCGAGACCATCCGCCTGACAACGCGTCGCGGGACGATCGAGATCATGGTGCGTGCCGACCGCGCAATCGCGGAGGACATGGTGTTCATCCCCTTTGCCTATGTCGAGGCGGCGGCGAACATCCTGACCAACTCGGCCATCGACCCTTATGGCAAAATCCCCGAGTTCAAGTTCTCGGCCATCCGCGTTGAAAAAATCGAAGACGCCATCGCGGCGGAATAGGTAGAAAAGGCGGTCCCAGTGGCCGCCTTTTTCTTTCCTTGACAGAAGGTTAGATGCGGCCAAACCTATCACCGCTTGGGGTGATGGAGGGTTTCATGCCGCGCCGTTTTGTCGATTTGTCCGTTCCGCTGGAAACCGGGATCGTATCCGACCCGCCAATTATGCTGCCCGAAATCGAATACCTGACCCACGACCAGACCGCAGAACAGGTCATGTCCTTTTTTCCGGGCTTGCAAAAAGATGATCTGCCGGGGGGTGAAGGTTGGGCGATTGAGCGTCTTCAGATCGCGACCCATAATGGTACCCATCTGGATGCGCCATATCACCACCACTCGACCATGAACAACGGCGAACGCGCGATTACCATAGACGAGGTGCCGCTCGAATGGTGCATGAATCCAGGTGTGAAGCTGGACTACCGGCATTTCGATGACGGTTATGTTGCGACCGCCGCCGACGTCGCGGCAGAGCTGAAGCGCATAGGTCACGATCTGCAACCGCTGGACATCGTGATCGTCAATACGTCTGCGGGAACGCGTTATGGTCAGCCTGACTATTTGATGAAAGGTTGCGGAATGGGCCGTGAGGCGACGCTGTACCTGACGGAACGCGGCGTCCGCGTGACCGGTACGGACGCCTGGAGCTGGGATGCGCCCTTTGCCCTGACCGCGCAGGAATATGCTGAGACGCAGGATGCTTCGATCATCTGGGAGGGGCATCGCGCCTCGATGGAGATCGGGTATTGCCACATGGAAAAGCTGGCCAACCTCGAAGACCTGCCGCCAACGGGGTTTGAAATCTCGTGCTTTCCTTTCAAGATCAAGGGCGCGTCGGCGGGCTTTGTTCGGGCCGTTGCGATTTTTGAGGAGGACGCAGATGACTGAACCCCTAAGCGGGCATGACGGCCCCTATGACGCGCCGGTCGAAATTCGGGGTTTCCGGGTGCTACCGGAATGGATCGACTATAACGGCCACATGAATGTCGGCTACTACGGTGTGGCCTTCGATTTGGCGCTGGAAAAGCTGATGGTCGAGCATTTGGGCCTTGGCGAAGTGCAAGTGGCGGCATTGGGGCAGGGGCCCTATGTCTTGCAATCGCATATGACTTTCCTGCGCGAAGTACAGGAGAACGAACCCTTCTTTTATCGGATTCGCCTGCTGGATGCAGACCACAAGAGGGGCCATTATTTTGCTCAGATGCTGTCAGAAAACGACGGTGAAGTCTGTGCAACGCAAGAGGCGTTGTTCATGAATGTCAGCCATAAGACCGGGCGTTCGGTCGCTTACCCGGACTGGGCCGCAGAACGGCTTGCCCGAATGGTGCGTGATCACGCGGGGTTGGACGCAGCCCCTCAGGCCGGGCAGGCGATTGGGATACGGCGGGCTTAGTAGTCGCGTTCGAAAAATACCCCGACGCCTGTTTCCCCGCGTCCGTCAACTGTTCCGCGAACGGTGAAATTGTCGGTTACATCAAGATTCAGGTTCACCTCGGTATCGCCTTCGGTGTTCACGGTGAAATCGGTGTAGAGATTGTCACTCAAGTAAGCCCCTGCACCCAATCGACCCGCGCCGCCTTCGGTCGCTCCGATGTCCACCGAGTCTACACCGGTCGCATCCCGCAGCCCCTTGGTGGCGTCCCCGCCCGCACCGCTGAGTTGGGCAAGTGATGCAGCCATTTGCGCGATGACAAACGGCGACAATTCGGAAAAGCGGTTGCCGAACAGAAGCATCGCCAGCGCCTCTTCCGCAGGGCGCTCGGGGTCGGAAAACACGTCTACTTCCGGCGCATCTAGTGGTCCCGCGATTTCAATCGTTGCCGTGCCGTCCGACGTGCTGGCGGACGACTCGAACTCGATATAGGGGGTCAGGTCGCCTTGCAGGGTCACGATGCCTTTGGTCAGCGCAAGTCTGCGGCCCAGAATGTCCAAGTTACCACGGATCAGTTCGATTTGACCTGATGGCACCACCGAAGACGTTGTGCCGCCAATAAACAAACGACCACCAAGTTCCGCGTTCACACCGCGCCCGCGCACAAAGACAGCTTTTGGTGCCAAAAGCGCAATGTCGAGAGAAATGCGGGAATCGCTGGGCGTTGCTTCTTCGTCAACAACCAACCCTGCGCGTTCGCGGGTGATCAAGCTGGCCGAGCCTTCGCCAATATGTTGAATGTCGGGAATAGGCGCGGCCCCAACCGCCCCGGATGCAGCGGCCAGATTGATATTTGTTTCTTCAAACGTGATCTGTCCCGCAATTGAACTATTGCCAGCCAAAGCGCCGGTCATCGCGATTTGGCCGTTCAGCGTTGTTTCATACAAAAGCTGGTCGGTCAGAACGAGACTGTTGAGCGTTGTCGTGATATTTGCGTTGAAGGGCGGCGTCAGGTCTACCGGGCCTGCCACGACAAAGTTACCACCGGCGCGCGGCCCGCCGCTGATGGAAATCGTCGCGCGGCTTTGGGCCAGTTCCACTGACCCGCTGATACCCGTGATGGTTTGCCCGGCACTGGGAATTGCCAAAGAGGTGCCCGAGGTGGTTACCGTTCCACTCAGCGCTTCCAAAGAAGGTTTCCCCTTTAACGCCAGATCAAACCGTGCCGTACCGTCGATCTTGTTGGGAGTAATGAACAGGTTGGCGATACCGATATTGACTCCACCTGCGGCTTTCAGGTCGGCCTCACCAGATGCTTCGTCAAATGTGCCGGAAACCTGGCTGCTGATTTCTGCGGGGCCTTCAGCCGTTGTGTCGATCGTCCAAACGCCGTTGTCACGTTTCGCTGTACCATTCGCGGCAATCGTACCGGGGAATTCCGGGGCGAACCGCTCAATCCGGTTTAGTTTTGCATCAAAAACCAGATCCGCCGCGCCGTCTGAATCCACGGACCCTTCCAATGTGGCGTAGGAACTGTCCGGACCGCGCAAGTTTGCCGTTCCTTCCAAACCGGACGACGTGGGTGCCACGTTCCCCTCCAGCGTCAGTGGACCGGACAGAGTTTGTGTGATCCGCGCGACGTCATCCAGTTGGACAAAATAGTTCAACCCTCCGGCTTCGCGCGCGACTTTTCCTGATGCATTGGCTGAAATGGCCGACCCCTGCAGGCGGAAATTTCGAACCTCCAGACCCTGATCCCCGTTTTGGGCGTCCACGGTCAGGGTTGTGCGGCCTTTCACAAGCTTGTCGACAAAGTCGATACCGACTTGAATGTCGTCGGCGTCTAGGTTGCCCTGAATATCAAAGGCACGGGTCGCCAGATCGCCGCTGCCCTGGAAATTGGCGTTCACAGAACCGGTCAGGTCCCGACCCGCCATCCCCGAGAATAGGGATAGGTCTGGCACATCAATGCGCGCCTCGCCATTGCCGGATGGCTCTCCGGTCGGGTCGGTCACTGTGGCCTGTACCTGTGCGCTTAGGGCTTTGCCATTCACTGTCGCGTTTCGAATCTCGATCTGATCGGCAGAGCGTGCACCGTCCCACTGAATAGTGGTTTGGCCGGTCAAAAGCGGGTCGATGTCAGCCATGCCGGTTTGCAGGTTCCTGCCAACCACACTTGCGGTGCCGTCAAACTCCAACGTCTGAACAGTACCGGTGCCGTCGACTTCGGCGCGAAGTGAGCCGCCAAGATCGCGCTGGGCCAGACCCGAGAAAACGGACAAATCCGGTGCGTTGACCTGCGCTTGCCCGTCGATGGTCAGGTTTCCATTTGGCGTTGTGACCACACCGTTTGCCTGTGCCTGAGCCGCTTCACTGTTCAGTTCAAAAGACCGGATCGTGATGCCGTCAGACCCGCGTTTGCCGTCCAGTGAGATCGTAGTTTCCCCTGTGATCACCGGATCAATGTCGTCGCGTCCGGTGGCCAGATCGCTGCCGTCAACAAACAGCGTCCCGTCAAAACTGCCCTCAAGCGGTGACCCTTTCCCTTCGACCCGCGCCGACACCTGCCCCTTAAGGTCAAGCTTGGCGATATCCGAAAACCGCGCCAGATCGGTTGCCTCTAGCGTCGCTGATCCATCCACGGTCAATCCGCTTGTCAGACCGTCAATCAACGCGTCCAAAGCCAGTGCGTAGTCAGACCCGATCAGTTCGAACCCGGACAGGTTAAGAGATTGATCGCTGCCATAATCGAATTGTCCGTCTAACGTGATGCGCTGACCAACGGCCGCATTCAGGGCCGGATCGGTCAGGTCGATACCAGTGACACTGGCCTGAACATCCCCGCTGACGGCCAGAGCCTCGCCTTGGTCCAGCACGCCCTGCGCGCTGATACGCGCGTTTTGCAGATTGGCCTGCGGTGATTTGAATGCGTTTGCAGTCAGGCTCAGATCCCAGAGGTTTCCGTTCTTGTGGTCGTACAGGGCGGAAATTTGCGCAGCTTCAATGGACGTTTCACCACCAGCGACCGGCAACACGACCGCCTCTCCGTCGGGCGGTGTGATGCGGCCCTGAAGGGCAGCCAGTTGGAGTGAGCCGCCTTCCGCCAGTTCCAATTCTCCCTTTAGGTTCAGCGCCTGTGTGGTCAGTTCAAGATCTGACACCTCAAGCGCGCCTTCGGGTTTGGTTTGGCCGTCCACGAACAGGCGTGTGTCCGTCCCGAAGAACGGATCAATTTCTGGGGTCAGGAACGGGGTCAGATCGCCGCTCAGGTCCGTTGTAAAGGCGATCCCTTGTTGCGCGCCACCATCAGCCGCACGCAGGCGCACTTGCCCTGAAACGCGTTGTTGGTTGTCGCTGCTCAACCCGATTTCGGCTGTGAAATCGGTAAGCGGCCCTGATCCCTTGGCGGTCAGGCCAATCGGGGGGCTGTCCGGGATTTTCAAGGCGGTCGAAATCAACCCGCCTGCGGCCTCGGTCACTTGCAGGTCCAGATTGATCTCGCTTGTGGCGTTTTCAAATCCTGCCGTCAGCTTGATCTCATCCCCTGCGCGGTCCAGACGGGTTACATCCAGCGATGTATCAAGCGTTCCGTCCGCCAGAGACAGGTTTCCGTTGATCGAAAGGTCCGCAGCGACCCCGATCAGAGGTTCACCCAATGACACTTCGTCAATGCGGATTTCTCCGATTTCAATTGCGACGGGCAGTTCTGGCAGTTGCAAGGGTTGTGTTTCGACCGTTGCCGCTGGTTCGTCTGTCGTCGTCGCACCGGGTGCGCGGGCAATGTCGATCTCTTGCGCGGTCAGCGAGTTGACCGAAAACCGGCCGCGGATCAGCGCCAGACGGTTCCAGTCAAGCTGCGCGTCCTTGATGGTCAACCAGACGCCTTCGTCGTCTGCGACGGTAATTTCCTCGATTGTCGCGCGCGCGCTAAGTGCACCCTGAAGGCCGGTCACGGTCACGTTCTGATTGTCGCCCGACAGCGTGTCCTGGAGAAAGTTCTCCAGCATGCTGCCGCCGCCATCTTCTTGCGCGACCACAGGCGGCGCGGTCAGGATAAGTGTCGCGGTCAGCACAGGATATGAATATCGCCGTATCAAAATGCCTGTCCGATCCCGATATAAAACTGCAGGCCGTCGCCTGTGTCGCCCTGAACAGGCACCGCTAGATCCAGACGTAGCGGGCCAAATCCGCCCAAGTCATACCTGACCCCCAAACCCGCACCGGAATGAGAAGCCGCGGCGCTGGTGACAAAAGACGAGGAGTCCACCACACCATAGTCATAAAATCCGACCAGCGATATCGTCTCGGTTATTTTCCCACGCACCTCGCCGGAGAGGCCAAGAAAGGACTTACCGCCAGCAACTTCGTTTCCAACCGGGATGCCGAGGCTTTCAAAAGGTTGCCCGCGTACGGTACCGGCCCCGCCCGAGAAAAACAGGAAGTCGGGCGTCACACCATCCAGCGAGGGGCCAAGGACCGACCCGACCTGAACCCGACCGGCCAGAACGATGCGTCCTTCGGTGTTTAGGCTGGTGTAGCCGCGTCCGTCAAAGAAGAATCGAATGCCTGTTTCCGTGCCAGACAGCCCGACGAATGGCATGATCTGAGAATCCAGATAGAACCCGCGCGTCGCGCTGACCTTGCTGTCCCGTTGGTCCCACTCGGACCGCGTCGGTATAATGAAGTAACGGAACTTGCGACCATCCCCAAAGGCGTCATCGGCATTTGACCACTGAAAGCCGGCCGAGGCTTCGGCATAAAGGCGGTCTGAGAATGTGCGCCGTGCACCATAGGCCAGTGACGTGATTGTCACGTTGTAGTTGTCGGTGTTCCGACGTTCGATCAACGCGCTCCAGAATGTGTTGTCGTCCGGGCCCAGCCTGTCGGGTTGATCCAGACGAAGGCCGATACGTCCGTCCAAGTCCTCGGCCCCGCCAATATTGCGCAGCGCAGCTTCGAAACGCAGCCTTTCGGCACGCCGGAATACGTTACGATGCGTCCAGGTTGCGGTCACGTCGATCCCATCGCGCGAGGCGATCTCGAACCCGAAAGTCAGGCGACGTTTCGGCAAATCTTCGAAATAGGCGTCGAAATCCAGCGTCCCATCTGGGTTCGGGGTTTCATGTTCTTCGATGGAAACCACGTTGAACGTTCCGGTCCGACGCAGGCGTGTTCCAACTTTTTGAATTTGCTCGGGCGAGTAAACCTCGCCCGACGGGAATCCGGCAACTTTTTCGATGGACCTGTGGCGCACGTCCGAGTCGCCCTTGATGAACATTTGCCCGAAGGTCAGGCGTGGCCCCGGTGCCAGATCGACACGCGCATCCAGCCTGGCCTGCGCATGCCGCGCGATGACCTGTTCGTCCTCAACCCCGGCCTTGGCGTGACCCGCGTCGCGCCAACCCTGCACACCGGCAGAGGCCGCGCGTTGAATGGCGCCGGTCGTGGCCAACTGGCCTGTTGCAAAATCTTCGGGCAACTCGGTTTCAGGGGCCAATGGAACAACGACGGCTTCGCCGAACTTGAAGGTGGGGCCCGTGTTTACTGTTATTACCGCGCGGTTGATTTGCGCCGGGACGCTGAGTGAACTGATTTCCGCCGCTTCCTGACCGTCCAGCTTGATGCTGACGACCGGGCTGAAATACCCTTCGTCATAGAGAATTTGAACGATGGTCCGGTAATCTGACAATGCGGCTGACAGAATTTCCAGCGGAGTGTCCAGACCGCGCGATTCGGCCGTTGCAACCGAAGAGGTTTCTTCGATCCGTTCCACCAACTTGCTTGGCGCACCCGGCGCGGTCAGGGTCGTTTCAAGCGCCGCAACAGATGTGGGCAAAACAAGCGAGAGAGCACCAAAAAGGCAATTCCTAAAAACGGCGTGCCGCCCGTTTCCCTGCATCTTTTGGCTCCAACTGCCCCAAATCGAGTTTTAGGTCACCGCCATGTGCAACGCGACGGTTCGTTAAAGCCATGTTAGAGCATCAATTTTCGCGCAGGGAAGAGAATTTTTGGCCGGACCTGTCGAATTCGCATTTGTGTGGTCGACCAGTCTCGGGCTTATGATCCCACGTTGCGGAACCAACGGATGATAGCTTCGCGATCTTCTGGTTCCATATAGGTCACATTGGCCGGGGGCATGGCGTGGCTGACACCCGATTGCAGGTATATCTGTTTTGCGTTTCGGGCAATGTCACCTTCGGTTTCCAGCAGCACGCCCTTAGGGGCCCATTGGATGCCCTCCCACACGGGTTCGCGGGCGTGACACATCGAGCATCGACCCAAGACGACATCATGGGCCTCTTCAAACCCTTCAGCGGCTGCAAACTTCTGCTCATACGGCGTAAGGGGCTGCGCCTCTGCCTCTTCTAGCGGTTTATACATTGGTGCCGTGGACAGCCACATGATCGCGATGAACAGCAAGGCTGTGACCAGCCATGTCCATGTGGGATCACCCGCGCGTGCGTGGCGTGTATTGAAGTAATGGCGGATCGTGACGCCCATCAAGAAGACCAGTGCAGCGATGATCCAATTGTATTCCGTCGCAAAGGCCAGCGGGTAGTGGTTCGACAGCATCAGGAATACGACAGGCAGCGTCAGATAGTTGTTGTGGGTCGAGCGCAGCTTTGCGATTTTTCCGTATTTCGGGTCCGGAGTGCGGCCGTTCTTCAGGTCATCCACCACGATGCGCTGGTTCGGCATGATGATGAAAAACACATTGGCGGTCATGATCGTCGCTGTGAACGCGCCCAGATGCAGCATCATCGCCCGACCAGTGAAAATCTGATTGTACCCCCAGCCCATCGCCACAAGCAGGACGAACAGAAGCACCATCAGCAGCGTTGGACGCTCGCCCAGGCCTGACTTGCAGAGAAAATCGTAGATCAGCCAGCCGACGGTCAGGGAAGCTGCCGAAATCGCAATACCCTGCCATAAGGCGAGCCCCGCCTTTTCCGCGTCGATCAGATACAGCTCTCCGCCGACCCAGTAGACGATCATCAGCAATCCGGCACCGCTGAGCCAGGTCGCGTAGCTTTCCCATTTGAACCAGGTCAGGTGGTCCGGCATCCGTTCGGGCGCGACCAGGTATTTTTGAATGTGGTAGAAACCACCGCCATGGACCTGCCATTCCTCACCATCTGCAGGTCCGGGGATATTGCGGTTCAGGCCAAGGTCCAGCGCGATGAAATAAAAGGATGATCCGATCCAGGCGATTGCGGTGATTACGTGCAGCCAGCGCACGGCAAATGCCATCCAGTCCCAGAACACGGCGAATTCGAACATGAGAGGTCTCTCCGATTGGTTGCCGCCACACTAGGCAAACGCGGTTTTCTTCGGTATTCCCGTATATTGTCAAACTGTATCAAAAAAAACGATAAGATGTCCTATCTCGACAATATCCGAACCTTCGTCAGGGTCTATGATTTGGGTAGCATGTCCGCCGCAGGGCGCGACCTGCGCATTTCCCCTGCGGTCACCTCGGCGCGGATTTCCCAGCTTGAGGATCATCTGGGTGTCCGCCTGTTCCAGCGCACGACGCGCAACCTCAGCCCGACTGAGCAAGGGCGGGCATTTTATCCCGGCGCGGTGGCGGTTCTGGACGCGGTTGACGAGGCTGAGGCGCAGGTGGTTCATCTGACCGAAGCACCGCGCGGGTCGTTGTTCGTCGCGGCACCGCTGGGTGTAGGGCGCAGGCTGCTTGCCCCGCATGTGCCTGATTTTCTTGCAGCATACCCCGAGATCGACGTTCGGATGCGCCTGACGGACCGGTCCGTTGACCTGACGACTGAAGGGTTGGATTTAGCGTTTTTCATAGGTCAGCCAGAAGACAGCACTTTGCGCATCCGGAAGTTCGCGGATTGTCAGCGCGTCCTGTGTGCTGCCCCGGAATACATAAAACGTCGGGGCATGCCCAAAACCGGATCGGACCTGATTTCGGAAAAGCACGAATGCCTGAACTTGCGGTTTCCGGGTGCTGCTGAATTTCAGTGGCAACTGGAAACACCCGAGGGGGCCAAACGCTTTGCGGTGACCGGTCGGTTTGAATGTGATGATGGGGACGTTCTGACGGACTGGGCCTTGTCAGGGCAAGGTATCGCGATGAAGCCCGTTTTTGAGGTGACGGACCACCTGAAGGCGGGGCGTCTCGTCCCCGTCGCCACAGACACGCCACCGGTTTCCGTCCAGATGGCGTGTCTTTATACGCACCGCAGGCATCAGGACCCTAAGGCGCGGTTGTTTATGGATTTCATGATTGCCCGGATCGGGGACGTTGTCCGCAATTCAGAGGTTTGAGCTCTCAACTGCCGCGATAGGTTGAGTACCCGTAAGGCGACAGCAAAAGCGGCACGTGGTAGTGGGCTTCGGCATCGGACATGCCGAACCGGATGGGAACTTCGTCTAGAAACAGCGGTTCTTCTGCGGACTGACCGGTTGCGCGCAAATAGTCACCGGCGAAGAAAACCAGTTCATACGTACCGGTTGTAAAGTCGTCCTGCGGCAGGATCGGGCTGTTTGTGCGCCCGTCCTCGTTGGTTTTGGTCTCGGCCAGCTTACGGCGATTTCCGTCCGTGATTTCGAACAGCTCAATTTTCAGCCCCTCTGCCGGGCAGCCGCGCGCGGTGTCCAGAACATGGGTTGTCAGATAACCTGCCACGGGAATCTCCTAATTTCTAATCGTCTCATTGGTTTGCTGATGCTTATCTCATAAAGCGCACATGTTTTGTTTGACACAGTCTGGTTTGAATTCCGAAACTTTGGGAATGCCGAAAGAAATGGAAACAGCGTTCGGATTGATTTGATAATCATCGCTGCGTTTCTGCGGTAAAGCGTAGGTAATGTGACAAAGACAAGACGGAAGACATCATGCAGCCCCCTCGTTACCCCCGCGACATGATCGGATACGGAGCCAACCCACCAGACGCCAAATGGCCAGGTGGGGCGAAATTGGCGGTTCAGATCGTGCTGAATTATGAAGAGGGCGGAGAGAACTGCGTGCTGCACGGGGACGCCACGTCCGAGGCATTCCTGTCCGAGATCGTCGGAGCCGCCCAGTGGCCGGGACAGCGCCATTGGAACATGGAGTCGATCTATGAATACGGATCGCGAGCCGGGTTCTGGCGCTTGCACCGGTTGATGAAGGGCTTGCCGATTACCGTTTACGGTGTCGCAACGGCCTTGGCCCGTTCTCCGGATCAGGTCGCAGCGATGAAATCCGCCGGATGGGAAATCGCAAGCCACGGCCTCAAGTGGGTTGAACATAAGGACATGCCCGAGGGTGAGGAACGCGCCCAGATTACCGAGGCGATCCGTCTTCATACCGAGGTTGTCGGTGAACGCCCGGTGGGGTGGTACACCGGGCGCTGTTCAGAAAACACTGTGCGGTTGGTCGCCGAAGAAGGCGGCTTTTCCTACGTGGCTGACACATACGCTGACGATCTGCCTTATTGGATGAACGCTGGTGGGCGGGACCAGTTGATCGTCCCCTACACGCTGGATTGCAATGATATGCGTTTTGCCACGCCGCAGGGGTTTAACTCGGGCGATCAGTTCTATGCGTATCTCAAGGACAGTTTCGATGCGCTTTATGCAGAAGGCGAGGCGGGTGCGCCAAAGATGCTGTCGATCGGCCTGCATTGCCGTCTGATCGGTCGTCCGGGCCGGGTCGTGGCCCTGAAGCGGTTCTTGGACTACGCGCAGGGGCATTCGGATGTCTGGTTCGCGACCCGCCAGCAAATCGCCGCGCATTGGGCGGAACAGCATCCCCCTGCCTCACGGCCCAAACCGTCCGAGATGGACCGGGACGCCTTTGTCACAGCCTATGGCGGGATATTCGAACACTCTGCCTGGATCGCTGAACGTGCCTATGATCTGGAACTGGGTCCGGCCCACGACACGGCTGGCGGCTTGCATAATGCGCTGACTCGCATGTTCCGATCCGCATCGGAACCAGAGCGGCTGGACGTCCTGACGGCGCACCCGGACCTCGCAGGTAAGCTGGCGCAGGCCAAGCGATTGACGCAGGAAAGTACGTCCGAGCAGGCATCAGCCGGATTGGACGCGCTAACGGATGCTGAGCGCGACGCTTTTACGGATCTGAACACGCGCTATACGCAGAAATTCGGATTTCCCTTCATCATTGCGGTGCGTGATAACAACAAAGCTTCGATTCTGGACGCATTCCAACGCCGGATTGAACAGGACCGAGACACGGAGTTTGCCGAAGCCTGTCGTCAGGTTGAACGTATTGCCGAGTTCCGGTTGCAAGACGTGCTGCCTTCATGAAGCGGATCGCGGCAACCCCTCTGACGCACGCCGCGTTCGCGCCTTTTGGGGATGTGATCGAAGTCGCAGGCGACCCGGACAAGATCATCAATCAGGGTCAATGCGGCCGGTTCCATGACCGTGCTGAGATGGATTTTTCGGATGGCCGTGCAGGGATCAGCCTGTTTAACGCCAACCCGCGTGCCCTGCCATATCAGCTTGATATGGTCGAGCGGCATCCGGATGGCAGCCAAGCCTTTATCCCCATGACCCATCAGCCTTTTCTGGTCATCGTTGCCCTGGACGAGAACGGCAAGCCGGGCGAGCCGGAGGCGTTCATTACCTCTCCGGGGCAGGCGGTGAACTATCACAGGGGCACATGGCATGGCGTTCTGACGCCACTGCACGGCCCCGGCCTGTTCGCGGTTGTTGATCGGATCGGCACAGGCACCAACCTTGAGGAATTTTGGTTCGACACACCCTACGAAGTCGTGTCGTGACCGTTGAAGCCGCAGGATAAGCGGCAAGACCCCCGTGAACCTGACAGAGAGGACAGTAACTCATGGCTGACACTTCCATAGGGACCCCCGAACAGCTTCGGGACCCGAACTATACTCCGGCTTTGCATAAGGCGGTTCCGCTGGGCATCCAGCACGTCTTGGCGATGTTCGTATCCAACGTCACCCCTGCGATCATCGTGGCAGGGGCGGCTGGGTTCGGATTTGGGTCCAACTCACCGGACTTTCCTGAGTTGCTGTACCTGATCCAGATGTCGATGCTGTTTGCCGGCGTCGCGACGCTGCTGCAGACAGTAACGCTCGGGCCGGTCGGTGCCGCTTTGCCCATCGTGCAAGGCACCAGTTTTGCCTTTCTGCCCATCATGATTCCGCTGGTCGCGGGTAAAGGCGTCGATGGTTTAGCGGCCTTGTTCGGCGGGGTGATCGTCGGCGGTTTGTTCCATGCTTTGCTGGGGACTGTGATCGGAAAAATCCGCTTTGCGCTGCCGCCTCTGGTGACCGGGCTGGTGGTCACAATGATCGGTCTGGCATTGGTCAAGGTCGGCATTCAATACGCCGCAGGAGGTGTTCCGGCCATCGGGACGCCTGAATATGGGTCGGCCCTGAACTGGTCGGCGGCTCTGGTCGTGATCATCGTCACGCTGGCGCTAAAGTTCTTCACGCGCGGGATGCTCTCTGTCTCGGCTGTTTTGATTGGCCTAGTTGCTGGCTATGGGTACGCCCTGATGGTTGGAATGGTCACGTTCGAAGCGATTGGCACAAGTTGGGATCGCGCGGCTTCCTTTGCGTTGCCGGTGCCGTTCAAATACGGGTTCGAGTTCTCGTTCGCGGCGATTATCGGTTTCTGCCTGATGGCCTTTGTGTCGGCGATTGAAACCGTGGGCGATGTGTCCGGTGTCACCAAGGGTGGGGCAGGGCGCGAAGCCACTGACAAGGAAATCGCCGGGGCCACCTATGCGGACGGTTTCGGGTCAGCCTTGGCTGGTGTGTTTGGTGGCTTGCCAAATACCTCCTTCAGCCAAAATGTCGGGCTGATCGCCATGACCGGTGTGATGAGCCGCAACGTGGTTACGATTGGCGCGCTGTTCCTGATCCTGTGCGGTCTTGTTCCCAAGGTCGGGGCGATCATCCGTACCGTTCCCATCGAAGTGCTGGGCGGTGGTGTGATTGTGATGTTCGGGATGGTCGTCGCAGCCGGTGTTTCGATGCTGTCAGATGTGGACTGGAACCGGCGCAACATGGTGATCTTTGCGATCTCGCTGTCGATCGGGTTTGGCTTACAGCTCGAGCCCAATGCGGTTCAGCACCTGCCTGACACGCTAGGCATACTGATGAAAAGCGGCCTGTTGCCTGCAGCACTGATCGCTATCGTTTTAAACCTGATCCTGCCGCACGAACTGGCAGATGAGGCGACCGAAGAAGTCTCGGGCGGAATGTCCGGGCATGGATCGGGCAGCCTGCCGGGCGAATAGCCAAAAGAAGGCGGATTGCAGTGTTCTGCGGTCCGCTTACCCTCGGGCCATTAACCGCGCCACGTCCAGCATCCGGGCTGAAAAGCCCCATTCGTTGTCATACCATCCGAAAACGCGAACCTGACACTCACCGATCTGGCGTGTTTCGGGGCCTGCGATAACCAGAGACTCGGGGCGCGTGCGCAGGTCGGACGAGACTAACGGCTCGTCCGTCCAGCCCAATACTGGCGAGGACGACACTGCCGCGCGCAATTCCTTATCGAACGCCTTGAGTGTCATACCTCGTTCCAGTGTCACAACCAGATCAACCGCTGAAACACTGGCTGTCGGAACCCGAACAGCGGCCCCGGAAATGCGCCCTGCGAGGTGGGGCAGAACCTCATCAATCAGATGCGTGGCACTTGTGGTGGTCGGCACCATCGACAACGCTCCCGCGCGAGAACGGGCCAGATCACCGCGCGGCGCGTCGACCATCGGCTGGCTGTTGGTATAGCAGTGGATGGTGGTCATATGCGCCGAGGCCACGCCCCCGATTCGATCCAGAACCTTGACCAAGGGCGCAAGCCCGTTGGTCGTGCAGGATGCGTTTGAAACAATCCGCGCGGCACCCAGTTGATCTTCGTTCGCGCCTAGAACAATCGTGATTTCGGTTGCGGGGGACGGGCCAGAGATCAGCACCTTGCTGGCCCCAGCAGTCAGACCCTGGCTGGCCACATCCGACGTTCTGGCAACACCGGTGCAGTCCATCAGGACATCAACGCCGGTCAAGTCCACCTGCGACAAGTCCGAACTATGCGTGACCGGGATTGCGCGCCCGTCTACCACCAGTTCCGCGTCACCTTGCGCGACCGTACCGGTGTAGGGGCCAAACGTGCTGTCGTATTTGAACAGATAAGCGCAGGTCTCAAGCGGTGCGATATCGTTGATCAGCACCAGCTCAACGTCGTTGTCCTGCGGCTGTGCCAGAAGCTGCCGCAGGATCGTGCGGCCGATCCGACCGAATCCGTTAATCGCGAGTTTCATGCGCAAGCTATGGCAGCGCGTTGCGCTGACCTCAATGCCCGTTTGGTGCCGGGGTCAGTTGCAGCTGACTTGCGAGAAGAACTGCCCAGAGATGTTTTGATACATGCTGCCAACAATTGGTCTGCATCCCGTGGCCTGCTGAATCGCGGTTGCGGCCTGAAGCGTCCGCAGGCGCGGCGGCGGGCCAAAGGGATTCAGATTGTTGTTGTCCCGCGTCGCGCGGTACACGACCGGCGCATCCGATACCTGCGTCACCGCCCAAGTGCGGCTCATGACGAAAACCTGTTTGGTTTCTTCCTTGGCTACAACAGGGGTTGCCTGAAAAGCAGTCAGGCCAACTGTTGCCGCCAGTGCCAGCATTGATCCGCGCAGTACCATTGAACCATCTCCAGTGCTAAAAACAGGTGTTATTTCACCAGATTCAAGCGCTTCTGTGAAGCCCTGCGCGGGAAAAAGCCGATTTGCCGTCAACGCTTGGTTAACGACAGCGGCATGTGCCGGTTTACGTCCTTGTAAAGCAGATAGCGAAATCTGCCCGGTCCACCGGCGTAACAGGCCTGAGGGCAGAACGCGCGCAGCCACATATAGTCGCCCGCCTCGACCTCGACCCAGTCCTGATTCAACCGATAGACGGCTTTGCCTTCTAATACATACAGGCCATGTTCCATGACGTGTGTTTCGGCAAACGGGATGACGCCGCCGGGTTCGAACGTCACGATGTTGACGTGCATGTCGTGGCGCAAGTCCTGAGGGTCCGCGAACCGGGTGGTCGCCCAGCGCCCGTCGGTTCCGGGCATGGGGATCGGCGCAACGTCGCGCTCGTTCGTGATGATCGGGTCGGGGGCTGGCAGGCCGGGGACCGCTTCATAGGCTTTGCGAACCCAGTGAAAACGCGCGGTTTCATCGGCACGGTTGTGCAGGGTCCAGTCCGATCCGGCCGGAATATAAGCGTATCCTCCGGTTTCAAGGACGTGGACAGCCCCGTCCAAGGTCAACGTCACGGCCCCTTCGACCACGAACAGAACTCCTTGTGCGTTTGCGTCTGTCTCGGGCTGGTCGCTGCCGCCGCCGGGCTGAACCTCCATGATGTACTGAGAGAACGTCTCGGCAAATCCGCTCAGGGGGCGGGACAGGACCCAAAGGCGGGTGTTTTCCCAGAACGGCAAATTGCTGGTTACGATATCCCGCATCGTGCCCTTGGGGATCACGGCATATGCGTCGGTGAACATGGCGCGGTCAGTCAAAAGCTGATCCTGCCCCGGGTGACCCCCGGTTGGCGCATAGTATGTTGGCTGTGCCATTTCGTGCCTCTAACTCGTGTTTCGGGCACTATGCTGGGATTGCACTTTCGCCTCTAGCGGCAGAGTCGCGATAGGTTTGTTCGGATTTATTTGAAGGTCGCAAGGGGACTTGGCCGCCCATTGCAGGCGGTATAGTCTGAATGACGAAGTCATTTTTGAAAGGCGAGGTGTTCATGAAACCTCTGGCGGTCACGGCATTTGTTTTTGCAGCTATGGTGGGTTTTGGAACAGGTAGTCACGCCAAGCCTTTGTCGAGAATCATTGCTGAAATGGGGCTAAGCCCAGCAGACTTCAACGTGGTGAACGCGACAGCGGATTCGATGCTGGAAAATGGCGCGCCTTTGGTCGGAACGGAACGCAATTGGACCAGTCAGGATTCGGGGTCAAAAGGAACCATTCGTGTGCGCGATGTGCGGGACAATTGTGTGCATTTCCAACACTTGATCCAGCCTGAAGGCACCGAGCAGGTGCGCGAGGTCAGAACTCGCAGATGTCAGGACGCTGGTGGCGCCTGGATTCTGACCCCCTGACCAACGATCAATACCCCCGCGCGCGGTCCACTTCGTGCAGCAGGGGTTTTCCGTCGGTCAGACGCTGAAAATTCTCGGCCACATCCCCAAGGGCCTCGCCCAGATGCCAACCCGAAACATGCGGGGTGATCATCACGTTCGGGTGAGCCCAGAGAGGGCTTTGCGATGGCAGCGGTTCAGTGGACGCGACATCAAGAACAGCGTGCCCCAATGTGCCCTTGTCCAAAGCCGAGATTAGCGCTGTTTCGTCTATCAGATCCCCACGTCCAGCATTCAGCAGTTGACTGCCCGGCTTCATGGCCGCCAGCATTTCGGCGTCGAACAATCCGATGGTCTGCGGGGTCGACGGCAGGATCGCGCAGACATGGTCGCATTGGCCCAATAGGTCGGGCAAGGCCGCGTCCCCGTGCAGGCAAGTCACCCCGTCAAGTTGTTTGGGTGATCGGCTCCAGCCCATGACGTTGAACCCAATCGCACGCAGCATCAGGGCGCTGCGTGCACCGATATGTCCCAAACCCAGAACCCCGACAGTTTTCTCGGGTGTATAGCCCGGTGCCTTGGGCAGCCACTCCGCCTTGCGCTGGGCTGTTTCGTAGAAAGAAACGTTTCTTTGGCGATGCAGGATGTAGGTCACGAACCACTCGGCAATGCCTTGTGCAGGGGCATCCGGTTTCAGGCGCGCCACCCGAACGCGATCGGGCAGGTTTGGATTGTTGATGATCGTTTCAACCCCTGCACCCAATTTCTGAACCAGTTTCAGATTGGGAAGTTGCGTTGGGTGTGTATTGTTCAAGCCGACGACGGCAATCATCGTTATGTCGGCGGGGTCGCCGATGGTGTCTGGCGTCCTGGCGTCCATACCGGGGCGCAAGCGCTTAATTTCACGAACTATGTCGCCATCACTCATCCAGTCGGAAAGTCCTGTTTCGATCAGCAAGGCCATTATGCGCTCCGTAGTTTTTATTCCAGGTGTGGTGACGTTCTGACCACCAATCGGACAGTGTACTGGCAGCTAATTCATTCTCTTCGGGAACGTAAAGACTGGTCTCGGGGTTTGAGCAGAAATTTTCTTCGCACTTTGTGCAAACTCAGTGCTTGGCTAGTGGGCCGTATGCGATACACAGATGTCAGGCCGACCGGACCGGCCTGAGAGTTGTTTTTGGGGAAAAGGTATAGACAAGAACATGAGCGGCAACCCTGATCTGAACCAGCAGTCGTTTTTTCACATTCGTTCAGATGGGGCATTTGTCGGCAACGAAGCCGCGCGCGGTCCCTGGTCGCCAGATCATTGTCATGCCGGGCCAGTCACGGGTCTTGTTGCGCGGGCCGCTGAAACCGAAGTCGGCCCGGAAAAGATGCTGACCCGCTTGACCATCGACATGCTGCGCCCGATGCCCTTGGCGGGGTTGCGCGTGGCGGCGGAAACCACGCGCCATACCAAGACGATGGCAACGACCCGGGTCACCGTGCATGATTTGGACGATACGCTTTGTGCCACTGCAACGACCATGCATCTGGTTCGTCGAAATCTCGGGCCTGTCCCAAATGTAGCTGTACCTCCGCCCCAATTTGAAGGTGCGGTAATCGGCCCTTTCCCGATAGGCGAGACACGTCACAACCTTGGCGGCTTTGCCAACCACACCGAGATTCTGTATCCCAAGGGCGTCAGTTTTGGACCCGGGCCCAAGGCGATTTGGATGCGCGCGCCGTCCTTGTTGTCTGATGAGGTCCAGTCGCCGATTCAGGCGCTGTGTCCTTTGGCCGATTGCGCCAACGGCTTATCATGGAATGCACCCACGACCGAAATGGGGTTTATGAACACGGACCTGACCGTGCAAATTCACCGCGAACCGGTATCAGATTGGCTGGCGTCCGATTCAATTTGCCACTGGCAGTCGTCTGGAATCGGCCTGTCTCAGGCGGTGCTTTATGACACCGAAGGTCCGATCGGTGCGGCGTTGCAGACGCTGGTTCTGTTCCCGCAGCCCTGATTGATGGCCGAAAACCGCGCTCATGCTACGAAACGCATTGCCGGGCGCAGATGGTCATCCTATCTTTCGCATATGCGTTGGTTTTTGACCCTTTTGGCCTGTTGTGCCCCGATTCCGGCCCTGACTCACCCTCATGTCTTTATCGACACGGGGTTAGAGTTCATCGTGGATGAAACCGGAAACCTGACACATGTCCGCGTCACATGGGCCTATGATGAATTCTATTCGCTTCTGATCCTTGAAGACATGAAGCTGGATCAGGACGCGGACGGCATACTGACCCCAGCAGAAGAAGGTTTTCTTGCAGGGTTTGATGCGCAATGGGTCGAAGGATACAACGGCGATCTTTTGGTTTGGGCGGATGGGAAGCCAGTTGCCCTGTCTGGCCCGGCAGAGGCGTCTGCCACGACTGAGGATGGTCGCATCGTCACAACTCATCTGAGGGCGGTCGAGGATGCGGCGGCACCGGCGGCGAACCTGACGGCCAAAGCTTTTGATGAAACCTATTACACCGCATACGAAGTAACGCGACCCGTTACCGTTTCCGGGCCGCATTCATGCCAGATTGACCGGATCGAGCCGGATATTGACGGGCAGTTGGCCCAGATGCAGGCGTTTTTGCGCACATTGGACGCCGACTATGATCTTGAGGAAAACGATATCCCGCTTGTCGGCGAAAACTTTGCGACCGAGATCCGTATTTCATGTCCAAATACCTGATTGTACCGGTCGCTCTGGCCATTGGGTTGCTGCTTTGGTTCTGGGGCAGCGGAGGCTTCGATCAGCTTGCGGCTTGGGCGGCTGGCGAACAGCGCGCTTTCCAGAACCAGATCGCTCGCTCTTTAAGGGCCGCCCGAGCCGAGCAGCCCGAGGCGGTTGCGACATTGCTAACCGTTTGTTTCGCCTATGGGTTTTTCCATGCCATTGGTCCGGGGCATGGCAAGGTGTTGATCGGGGGGTACGGCTTGGGGCGCCGCGTTGCGTTCTGGCGCTTGTCGGCAATCAGCGTTTTGTCGAGCTTGGGACAGGCTGTAACCGCGATCGTGCTTGTCTATGCGGGTGTTCTGGTGTTCCAGATGTCACGGGAAAGCCTTGTGGGGACGACCGAACAGGTCATGGCACCTATAAGCTATGGCGCCATTGCAGCAATCGGGCTGTGGCTGGTTTTCCGAGCCTTGCGGAGCTTTGCAAGGCGGCACAAGTCCCAAACAGCCCATCACGATCACCATCATCACAACCATGGCGACCACCATCACGACCATCATCACCATGAAGGCGAAGTCTGTTCGGATTGTGGCCACCGCCACGGCCCCACCGCCGAGGAAGTTGCTAATGTCGGTAGCTTACGCGAGGCGTTGATTCTAATCGCGGGTATCGCGGCGCGCCCCTGCACTGGCGCGTTGTTTGTGCTGATCCTGACGTGGCAGATGGGCATCGCGATGGTGGGGATTGCGGGTGCGTTTGCAATGGCATTGGGAACGGCGATGGTCACGACTCTGGTCGGTTGGACCTCTTTGGGGCTACGCGGTGGTTTGCTGGCCTCGGCCTCGGCAACGCGGTTCGCACAAGTGCTGGCCCCGACCATCGAACTGGTTGCTGGGCTGATGATTGCCGTGATTGCCAGCGGGCTGTTGCTGCGCGCTATCTGACCGTATCAAAAAACTGGCTGGGGATAACCGACCTGCGCCAGATAGAGCCCTTGCGGAGGGCATACCGGGCCACAAGCCGCACGGTCAGCCGCTTGCAGCGCGGCACGCACATCTTCGGGCGTCCAAGCGCCCGCGCCAACACGTTCCAGCGTGCCGACAAAGCTGCGCACCTGATTGTGCAGGAAAGACCGGGCGCGGACGTGAAAGTGGATTTCGGGGCCGGAAAAACCCTGAACCTGTTCAACGCGCAATTCGTCCAGAGTTTTGACCGGGCTGGCAGCCTGACAGATCGAGGATCGAAACGTCGTAAAGTCATGTCGGCCGATCAGCATGTCTGCGCCAGCTTGCATGGCGTCCACATCCAGCATGTGGTTGATCTGCCAGACCTGCCCCGCGTCGTGGGTTGCGGGCGCGCGGCGCATCAGAATGCGGAACAGGTACTGCCGCTCCACCGCGGAAAACCGGGCGTGCCAGTCATCCTCGACATGTGCGGCTTTCACGATCGCTACAGGCTGCGGTTTCAAGTGGTAATTCAACGCCTCTGACAGGCGGAACGGATCCCATTCCTTAGCCATGTCGCAATGGGCAACCTGTCCCAGCGCGTGCACCCCGGCATCCGTTCGACCGGCTGCAGCAATCGTATGCGCGCCGGGCTGGATACGCGACAACGCCTGTTCGATCGCCCCCTGAACGGAAGGCAACTCTTTCTGCCGTTGCCACCCGGCGAACGGCTCTCCTTGGTATTCGACTTTCAGTGCGTATCTTGGCATGGGCTGCTGGTAACGTCCTGCAACGCAACGGGCAAGGGTGGGAAAGCGCTGGTATGTCGGGTCCTCGCTGCCTATTTTGAAAGAAACGAAAACAGCGGGGCGACAATTTGGTCATCTCTTCCCTGTCAGACAGTCTGGTGCGCGGGTTTGAAACTGTCGGCGACAGCGTGTCCGAAGCCCTGTTCGAGCCGGTCATCCGTCTGGGCGTTACAGGACTGGCGCGATCTGGAAAAACGGTGTTTATCACCTCGCTTGTCGCCAATTTGCAGGACCGTGGCCGCATGACTGGTCTTGTGGCCCAGCGTGAGGGGCGGATTAACGCCGCCTATCTTCAGCCGCAGCCCGACGACACGGTGCCCCGGTTCGACTATGAAAACCATCTGGCGGCCCTGACCGGACCGCGACCTCATTGGCCGGACAGCACCCGCGCCGTGTCGGAACTGCGCTTGTCGTTCAAAGTGCGTCCCGCTGGTTTGCTGTCGGGGTTGCAAGGGCCGCGGACGGTTCATCTGGATATCGTGGATTATCCGGGCGAGTGGCTTTTGGACTTGGCCCTGTTGGACAAGTCTTACGAGGAGTGGTCGACCGAGACATTGAACCGCATAGCAGGGCGCGCCGAGGCTGACGCGTTTCTGACGTTGGCCAAGGCCGCAGAGCCCAGAGCGGATCATGACGAATCCACCGCGCAGTCGTTGGCCAAAGCGTTTTCAGATTACCTGAACGCGGCGCGGGATGCAGGATACTATGACTGCACGCCCGGGCGGTTCCTGTTGCCCGGTGATTTGTCGGGCTCTCCGGTTCTGACCTTTGCGCCCGTGCCGGTCGAGGGAAAACCCCATCGGCGCAGTCTGCATCACGAGATGGCGCGCCGGTACGCGGCCTATAAATCTCAGGTCGTGAAGCCGTTCTTTCGCGACCATTTTTCCCGAATTGACCGACAGGTCGTGTTGGTCGATGCGCTGGGCGCAATTCACAAGGGGCCGCAGGCGGTCGAAGATATGCGCCGTGCCATGGCGGATATCCTGTCGGCCTTCCGACCGGGCCGCAATGCGTGGTTGAGCCAATTGCTTTTGGGCAAACGGGTCGAGCGTATCCTTTTTGCGGCGACCAAGGCCGATCACCTGCATCATCTGCAGCACCCCCGCCTGACCACCATCATGGAGGCCTTAACGCGCGACGCCCGCGACCGGGCGAACTTTGCCGGAGCGCAAACGGCGGCCTTGTCACTGGCGGCGCTGCGCGCGACAACCGAAGAAATCCGGTCCCATCAGGGGGCAGACCTTCCTTGCGTGCGCGGTACTCTGCCTGATGGCAAGCACGCGGCTTTCTATCCTGGTGAGTTGCCCGAAGACCCTGCCCGTCTGTTGGGGCCGGCCCGCGACGGGGCAGGCGCATGGCTGGACGCCGATTATGGTTTCATGGCGTTTGAGCCTGCCCAACTGACATTGCGGCCGGGCGACGGCCCACCCCATATCAGGTTGGACCGGGCGGCGCAGTTTCTGATAGGAGACCGCCTATGACCGTGATCCTGCGTCCGGCCCGCAGTACAGACGCCGGAGCGACCGGTGAAATCCTGCACGGTTTCGCCCTTGAGCATGACTGGATGCCGGAATTGCACTCGCGCGCTGAGACAATAGCCTTTTGTGGCCGGATGATTGATCAGGACTGGGTGACTGTGGCGGAAACCGATGACAGCGTCGTAGGTTTTCTGGCTTTGAACCAATGCGAAGTTCATTCCCTGTATCTTGCACCCAAGGCCCGCGGGCGCGGCATCGGGCAGCGCCTGCTGGACCACGCCAAGTCCATGCGGTCAGAACTGTCCCTGTTCGCGTTTCAGTCAAACCACCGGGCCTGCCGATTTTATGAGCGGAACGGGTTTGCCGAAGTCACCCGAAGCGACGGAGCGGACAACGACGAACACCTGCCGGACATCAAATACGTCTGGAAGCGAAGCGAGGCTGCTGATGGCTAAAGGTCCCGTTGTTTTCGATCTCGATGCCGAAGAGCCCTCGGTTGACGTGTCCGCTGCGCCGCCGGTGCCGGATGTCGCGCCAGTGCAAGGGCAGGCCATGCAAACGGCGGTCAGGTTGGCGGCCAGAAAGCCCTCGGTCTTGTCCCGGTGGTTTTGGGGGCTGGCAACGGCAGCAGTTGGTGCCGTCGTTTCCATTGCAGCGTGGGATTTTGTCACTTCACTGGTGCTACGCGCGCCTGTTCTGGGATGGATCGTAACCGGTCTGTTTGGCGCGCTGGCTCTGGTCGCGCTGCTTATTGCCCTGCGCGAGTTGGCCGCGATTGGGCGGTTGTCTCGTATTGACGGCCTGCGCCGGGCCGCTGACGAGGCTCTGGCCGATGAAGACTTGAAAAAGGCCCGCGACGTTACCCAAAAACTGATCAATTTCTACAAAGGCCGCGACGATACGAAATGGGGGCGTGACCGATTGAACGAACGTATGGCCGAGCAATTCGACGCCTCGGGCTTGTTTGAACTGGCCGAAGATGAATTGCTTGCCCCACTCGATGCGGCCGCTAGCCGCGAGGTCGAAGCCGCGGCGCGTCAGGTCGCAACCGTGACGGCTCTGGTCCCGCTGGCTTTGGCGGACGTTGTGACGGCGCTGGCAGCGTCGCTTAGGATGATCCGGCGCATTGCTGAAATCTATGGCGGACGTTCCGGGTTTCTGGGGGGGTGGCGGCTGACGCGTGCCGTATTCGTGCATTTGGTGGCCACTGGCGCCGTGGCGGTTGGCGACGATCTGCTAGAGCCGGTTTTGGGTGGCTCGGTCCTTAGCAAACTGTCCCGCCGATTTGGCGAAGGGTTGGTGAACGGAGCCCTGAGCGCCCGAGTCGGTGTGGCAGCAATGGATGTCTGCCGTCCTTTGCCGTTCTCGGACCGTCATAAACCGTCGACGCGCGCCATGATCAAGCGGGCTTTGACAGGCTTGTTCACCAAGACTTGACCTAACGCAAAGATTTCTTGTCTGCTGGTCCGCATTAAAGCGCCGGAGCCAGCCATGACCGAGCACGGACACAGCCAGCAGGAAATTTCCGAGAGGATCAATGCCCCTCCGGGCCGCGGTGTGCTGCGTGATGTTGTCTATGGCGGTATTGACGGTTCGGTCACGACATTTGCGATCATTGCCGGCGTGGCTGGGGCGGGTTTGTCACCGTTTGTCATTGTTGTTCTGGGATTGGCTAATGTTCTGGCCGACGGGTTTTCAATGGCAGCAGGCAATTATTCGGGTACCAAGGCCGAACTGGACAACATCCGCCGTATTCGGGCCATCGAAGAACGTCATATTGACCTTTATCCCGATGGAGAACGTCGCGAGGTCCGCGAAATTCTTGCCCAGAAAGGCCTGTCCGGGCGCGTGTTGGACGAGGCGACCGATGCCATCACGGACAACCACGAAAACTGGATCAATCTAATGATCGAGGGCGAATATGGCCTCGGAACCGTTGATCCAAACCCATTCAAGGCTGCGATTGCGACATTCATGGCCTTTCTGGTTGCGGGGATGATTCCGCTCTTGCCGTTTTTGCTGTCGGTCGAGAATGCTTTTACGGTGTCTGTCTGGATGACGATGGGTGTGTTCTTCGCGATAGGCGCGTTGAAAAGCCGATGGTCGCTGGCCCCTTGGTGGCGGTCAGGGATGGAAACGCTGCTGATTGGTGGTGCAGCCGCGTTGATCGCGTATCTGGTGGGGTCGTTATTCCACCCATAACGGGGGCTTGTGTATCGACGGGCAATGGAACCCGCGCCATTCGCCGCAGGGGGCGGAACCTCTGGACCATCCGAAGCGGGCGTCCTATAAGCGCGGCCATGTATGACCGGATGGCCATCATTATTCGAATTATATCCCCGGCGCTCTGATATCCTGAGACGCCGGGCAAAGGTGTTTGAGACCTCGCACCGACCGCTTCGATCCATACGATGACCAGATGATCCAAAGGACGCCCCCAATGTGCGCCGAAACACCTGATTACAAAGAAACGCTGAACCTGCCCAAAACCGATTTCCCCATGCGCGCGGGCCTACCCAAGCGCGAACCCGCATGGTTGGAGCGTTGGGAAAAGATCGGCGTTTACGACCGCCTGCGTGAAAAACAGGGCCGCACGCCCTTTACCCTGCACGACGGCCCCCCCTATGCGAACGGCCACCTGCATATCGGTCACGCGCTGAACAAGACCATCAAGGACATGATCGTGCGGTCCCATCAGATGATGGGGTTCGACGCGCGTTACGTGCCCGGCTGGGACTGCCACGGCCTGCCCATCGAATGGAAGATCGAGGAACAATACCGCAAGAAGGGCAAGAACAAGGACGAGGTGAACGTCGTCGATTTCCGTCAGGAATGCCGCAAGTTCGCCGAGGGCTGGATCGACATCCAGCGGGACGAGTTCAAGCGTCTTGGCATCACCGGCAACTGGGCCGATCCCTATATCACTATGGACTATCACGCCGAGGCCGTGATCGCCGATGAGTTCATGAAGTTCCTGATGAACGGCACGCTCTATCAGGGGTCCAAGCCCGTGATGTGGTCGCCCATCGAGAAAACTGCCTTGGCCGAGGCCGAGGTCGAGTATCACGACAAGGAAAGCTTCACCATCTGGGTGAAGTTCAAGGTCGTGAATGCGGGCGATCTGGATGATGCGTTTGTCGTGATCTGGACCACGACCCCTTGGACCATGCCGTCGAACAAGGCGGTCGTCTATGGCAAGGACATCTCATACGGCCTCTACGAAGTCACCGGCGCGCCTGAGGAATGCTGGGCCGCTGTGGGCGACAAGTTCCTGCTGGCCGACAATCTGGCCGCCGACGTGCTAGGCCGCGCCCGTCTGAACGACGACCAGTGGACTCGTGTCCGCGATGTGACAACCGATGAACTGGAAGGTGTCCAACTGACCCACCCGCTGGCTGGTGCCGAGGGCGGCAATGGCGAATGGGACGACATCCGTGACTTCCGTGCGGCTGAGTTCGTGACCGATACCGAAGGGACCGGCTTCGTTCACTGTGCGCCGTCGCATGGTATGGAAGAATTCGAGCTCTATCGCAATCTGGGCATGCTCGAGCAGGTCATCACGTATAACGTAATGGATGACGGCTCGTTCCGTGCCGATCTGCCGTTCTTTGGCGGCAAATACATCCTGTCCCGCAAGGGTGGCGAGGGTGACGCGAACAAAGCGGTCATCGACAAGCTGGTCGAGGTCGGAGGGCTGCTGGCGCGGGGCAAGATCAAGCACAGCTATCCGCATTCGTGGCGCTCGAAAGCTCCGATCATCTATCGGAACACGCCGCAGTGGTTTGCATCCGTCGACCGCAAACTGGACGACGGCATGGGCGAGATGGGGGATACCATCCGTGAACGCGCCCTGCGCTCCATCGACGAACTGGTGAAGTGGACGCCGCAGACTGGTCGCAACCGTCTGTATTCGATGATCGAGGCGCGCCCGGATTGGGTTCTGTCCCGCCAGCGCGCCTGGGGTGTGCCGCTGACGTGTTTCACAAAGAAGGGCGCTCTGCCCACCGACGCCGATTACCTGCTGCGCAATGCTGATCTGAACGCGCGCATCAAAGCGGCGTTCGAGGAAAATGGCGCGGATATTTGGTATACCGACGGGTTCAAGGAACAGATGCTGGACGGCATCGCCAACCCCGACGACTATGATCAGGTGTTTGACGTGCTGGACGTGTGGTTCGATAGTGGCTCGACCCACGCTTTCGTTCTGCGCGATCGTGAGGACGGGACCGAGGACGGCATTGCTGAAGTCTATATGGAAGGCACCGACCAACACCGCGGGTGGTTCCATTCGTCCATGCTGCAGGCTTGCGGCACCAAGGGCCGCGCGCCCTACCGGAACGTGGTGACCCATGGCTTTACGCTGGATGCCAAAGGCAACAAGATGTCTAAATCACTGGGCAATACCATCGTGCCGGAAGAGGTCATCAAGCAATACGGTGCCGATATCCTGCGTCTGTGGGTGGCTCAGACCGACTATACCGCCGACCAACGGATTGGGCCGGAAATCCTGAAAGGCACCGCCGACAGCTATCGCCGTCTGCGCAACACGATGCGCTTTATGCTGGGATCGCTGGCGGATTTCACCGAAGCCGACCGGGTCGCGCCCGAAGACATGCCGCGTCTGGAGCGTTGGGTTCTGAGCCGTCTGGCCGACCTGGATGAACAGGTGCGCAAAGGCTATGCCGCGTTCGATTTCCAGGGTGTGTTTAGCGCCGTGTTCACCTTTGCCACGGTTGATCTGTCCTCGTTCTATTTCGACGTGCGCAAGGATGCGCTCTATTGCGACGGCGACAACCTGCGCCGCCGCGCTGCCCGGACTGTGCTGGACATCCTGTTCCACCGTCTGACTACATGGTTGGCCCCGGTTCTGGTCTTCACCATGGAAGAGGTCTGGCTGGAGCGGTTCCCGGGCTATGAAAGCTCGGTTCACCTGGTGGACTTCCCTGACACGCCAGCCGACTGGCGCGATGCTGATCTTGAATCCAGCATGGCCAAAATCCGCCGCGTCCGCCGCGCTGTGACGGCCGCGCTGGAGATTCAGCGTCAGGAGAAAGTCATCGGGTCCAGCCTTGAGGCTGCACCGATCGTGCATATTGAAGACCCTGAGGTGCGTGATCTGCTGGCGACGTTCGATGTGGATGATCTGTGCATCACCTCGGGTCTGACCGTCACCGGCGATCCGGCTCCGGCCGAGGCGTTCCGTGTGCCAGAGATCGAAGGTGTTGCGGTGGTGTTTGAAAAAGCTGAAGGCGAGAAATGCCAACGCTGCTGGAAAATCCTGCCGGATGTGGGGCGCCATGCGCATGACGGCGTGTGCGGACGCTGTAACGAGGCATTGGGATAAGTTTCGGGATTTTGCGAGGCTCTGCCTCGCGCTCCGAAGTATTTTTGAACAGAAGAAGCAAGGGGCGCGACCTGATTGGGGTTGCGCCCTTTGTCAAAACGCTGTCAGCATTTCGCTATGCCGATGATTGCTGTTGAAACTCAATTTGGATGCCTCGGGGTCGAGGAGGCGGACGGGGCGATTACGCGTCTGGTTTGGAATGGGCGAAGCGCGGGCGAGGCGACGCCAGTGCTGAAGGAGGCAGCGGCGCAACTGAAGGCTTATGATCAAGGGCGATTGGAGCGGTTTGATCTGCCCTATCGTATTGCGGGATCCGAGTTCCAGCGGCAGGTCTGTGATCTGATGTTTGCGATACCCTTGGGTGAGACCAGAACTTATGGCGAGATCGCGAAAGAGTTGGGGCAACCACCTCAACCGGTTGGGCAAGCCTGCGGTGCGAATCCGATTCCGGTGATCATCCCCTGTCATCGTGTGCTGGCGGCAAACGGGCTTGGTGGGTTCTCAGGTGAGGGTGGAGTTGAGACCAAGGTCGCTTTGCTGCGCCATGAACGGGCCGCCGGTTTGCTGATCTAAGGGACGGATTTCTGTTGCAATCCCGGTGCTTGAGGCCCAACTTGTATCAGATAGAGATTCAAAGGACCGAATGGTATGACTGCTCAATCAGACTCGGCTGCCCGCAAGAAGGCAATTATCGACCGCCTGATGTCGCTGGAAGCGCAGGAGCTTGCGACTGCGCAGGCGCATTATGACGCGTTTCTGAAAGATTCGCAGTTGGACGACCGCGAAGGGCACGACAAGGATGATATTGCGGCATCGCGAGAGAATGCGGATTTGGCCGCGGCTTTTGACGCGCCGGTGCATGCCCATCATGCCAAGATTGATGTGATCGAAAATACCGATTTCAGCGTGACGGATACGGTGCAACCCGGCGCTGTTGTCAAATTCAACAACCGTCGTTTCGTGGTGTGTGTCTCAACCACTCGTTTTGATGTCGATGGCAAGACTTATATGGGGATTTCGACCCAAAGCCCGATTTATCTGGCAATGACCGGGCTTCAGCAGGGCGATGTGTTCACCCATAACGGGACTGAATTCGAGGTTCAGGAAGTCTTGTAGTCTCGACTTCTGCGCGGCGGGACCACCTGCTGCGCAATGCCTGCTGAGACCAGATATAAACTTGTTACGACCAGCCCCCAGTGCGCCCAGCTTTCGGGGTGGAAGTCTACCCATGCGGCCCAGCCGGCAAAAAACGTCCATGCAAAGGCCATTGGCAGGGTCACGCCGCGCCAGCGCTCGGTCCTGACGGGGTGTACGAATTTGAGCGGCAGGAACATGGCCAGTGACAGCAGCGAAACCATGAGAAGGATGACCCAGAAATTGGGTTCGAGCGCGAAGATCACGATGACGAACATGTTCCAGCAGCCGGGGAAGCCGGAGAACGAATTGTCCTTGGTCTTCATCCGCGTATCTGCAAAATACATGGCGCTGGCAAAGGTTATGACAATGATCGCGAACCAGCCGGTCCAGCCGTCCATCAGACCGGATTTGAACAGGGCAAAGGCCGGGATGAATACGTAAGTCAGGTAGTCGATGATCAAATCCAGCAGCACGCCGTCAAACTCGGGGGCGTTTTTCTTGACGTGGTAGTGACGTGCCAGTGGGCCGTCGATGCCATCGACGATGAAGGACACCACAAGCCACAGATACATCAGGCTCCATTTTTCTTCGACGGCGGCCAACATGGCCAACATTGCGAAAACGGCACCGGTCGCAGTGAACAGATGGACGGAGAGAGCCTTGAATCTGAGTGTCATGCGCGTGTCATGTACGATGCGTGGAGAAGATGCAAAGCAAAACGCCCCATTTGTTGAAATTGCATTTGTGTCAGGCTTTGGGATGCGTGCGGTCGTAGACTTCCATCAACCGGGCGGTGTCAACTGCCGTGTAGGTCTGTGTGGTCGATAACGAGGCGTGCCCCAGCAATTCCTGTATTGCCCGGAGATCGCCGCCCGCTGACAGCAGGTGGGTTGCGAAGCTGTGGCGCAGCGCATGAGGGGTAGCGGTCGCGGGCAGGCCCAGTTGTTGGCGGGCCTTGGCCATGACCGCCTGAATGGCGCGCGGGTTCAGTGCCCCGCCGCGCACGCCACGAAACAGCGGCTTGTCTTTGGCGCGCGGATGGGGGCAGAGCGTCAGGTAACGATCAACGGCGGCGCGGGCGGCGGGCAGGACTGGGACGATGCGTTCCTTATTGCCTTTGCCGACGATCCGCAGGGATTGCGGCAAGGGCGCATCTGCGCCGGTTAGTGAAAGCGCCTCGGATATCCGCAGCCCGCAGCCATAAAGCAATGTCACCACGGCGACGTCGCGGGCCGAAACCCAATCATTGGTCGATTGCAGGTCAACCGTTTCTATCAGGGCACGCGCAGCGTCTTCGGCGACTGGGCGCGGGAGTTTCTTGGTGAATTTGGGCGCGCGGGTTGACAGGACTGCGGTCGGCTCGAAGCCTTCCCGCTCGGCCAGCCAACGGTAGAAGCTTTTTACCGCCGACAATTTTCGTGCCAGAGATCGCGCGCCGACACCAGAACCGCGTTGATCCGCCATCCAGGCCCGCATGTCCGACACACTGATACGTGCCAGTGCCGTCAGCCCCTGAGGCTGATTATGGTGCAGGGTCATGAAGGACAGGAATTCGGTCACGTCGCTGCGATAGGCGGCCTGAGTGTTTTCTGAACGCCCTGAGAGCGCCACGAGACCCTCCAGCCAGTGCTGCAATGCGTCGCGGCAGGCCGGAGAGATCAGGCTCATGACAGCCAGTTGCGCATGGACCGTTCAAAAACACCGGCGAAGAAGGTCAGCAGATCGGTGCCCAGTTGTGGCGAGAAATGGTTTGGGTCCTTGGCGCTCATGATGATCATGCCGGGTAGTCGGCCTTCGCCCAAATCCAGCCTCAGACATGCCTCGGAGCGTAGGTGGTCGGCTTGTTCGCCAAAAATGCGGTGCGTGGGATGAATGATCTCACGCAGGACCACTTCGCGGGCAGGGCCGCTGCGATCGAAGGTTAGGTAATTGTCGACAAAGCCGGGTTCAACGACAGTGAGAACGCCCCCCAGCTTTTCGATTGCCGGGTCTTGCTGGACTACGGTGGTTTCCAAAATCAAGGTGATGCGATCAACGCGCAATATCTCGGCGACTTCGGTGCCAAGCGCCTTGAGAAAATCCTCGAAATCCACTGGCTCCAGAAGGCGCAGGATGGCGCGGTGAACCTGATTGGTGCCTGCCAGATTCTCATAGGCTGCGGCGATGACAGACCTGTGCGTGTCCTCAAGCCTGTCCAGTCGGGCCTCAAGCCTTTGCATGGCAATGCCGCGCAGGTCGATGATGTTGTCTCCGCGCGCTTCCTCGTTGGCGGCGACGAGGGCCTGCATCAGGTCCTTGTCATCCAGCACGGCGTAAGGCTCGGCCAGAATCGCCTCGCGGAGAGTGTCCTTGAGTTTGGTGTTACTGCTCATGTCCTGTCCGGTCGTTTTTTATGTTTTGCCGCGTTATAACACGGCTTGGCGAATTTGCCTTGGGAAAAATGCCAACGTGACCGGATTTCGTGTGTTTGGGGAGAGAGCTCCCGCCTGCCGGGTCCTGATCAAAGATCAGGTCCAAGGCAGTTGGGCCGGGCGCGGCGCCTGTCGGCACCGCGCGGTCGCGCAAAGGATCAGAGGATTTTCTGACCGGTTTTAGCCCAGTCAGCAAGGAATGTTTCAAGGCCCTTGTCGGTCAGCGGGTGATCCGCCAACTTCTTGATCACGCCCGGAGGCGCGGTAATCACGTCGGCACCGATGCGGGCGCTGTCGGTCACGTGGTTCACCGTGCGGATCGAGGCAGCAAGGATTTCGGTCTCAAACCCGTAATTGTCATAGATCTGGCGGATATCCGCGATCAGGTCCATGCCATCAAGGTTGATATCGTCCAGACGTCCAATGAAGGGCGAGATGAAGGTTGCGCCTGCTTTGGCGGCCAGCAGCGCCTGATTGGCCGAAAAGCAGAGGGTCACGTTGACCATCTGGCCTTCGTCGCTGAGGGTTTTGCAGGTTTTCAGGCCGGCCCAGGTCAAGGGAACCTTGACGGCGATGTTGGGGGCAATCTTGGCCAGCTTGCGGCCTTCTGCGATCATGTCGTCGGCCTCGGTGGCGACAACTTCGGCGGATACCGGGCCGTCGACCAGATCACAGATCTCTTTGGTGACTTCCAGAATATCGCGGCCCGATTTCAGGATCAGCGAGGGGTTGGTGGTCACACCGTCCACCATGCCCAGATCGTTCAGTTCGGCGATGGCGTCAATCTCGGCTGTGTCTACGAAGAATTTCATGAGGGCAGTCCTTTGATGGGTTGGCCTTGGTCGCGGATGCCTTTACCCCAATAACACCGATGCTGAAACCCCCGACCCGAGGAGATGCGGTGAGCGCGCAGGAGTATTTCGACCATGGTGAGCTGGTGGCGGTTCTGACCACGCAGCCCTTGGACCGGACGCTGGATTACAAAGCGCCCGAGGGCGGGTGTTTTCTGGGAGCGTTTGTCGAAGTGCCTCTAGGCCCGCGCAAGGTTTTGGGTTTGGTCTGGGGACCGGGGCAGGGGGGCTTTGATCTGGCCAAGGCGCGATCGGTGATCCGGGTGCTTGAGGTTGCGCCGATGCGCGAAGAGATGCGGCTGTTTCTGGGCAAGGTGGCCGATTATACGCTGACGCCGATGCCCGCGATGTTGCGGCTGGCAACCCGCGCGCCGGGGCTAGGCGATCCGCCGTCGATGCGCAAGGTGTATCGGTTGGGAAGTGCAGAGCCCGACCGCATGACCGATGCGCGGTCCCGCGTGTTGGAGGTGCTGCGGGAATACGGTGGCTTGGCTTTTACCCTGAAGGAACTGGCCGAGCAGGCGGGGGTCACATCCTCGGTCGTCAAAGGGCTGGTCAAGCAAGGCGCTGTGCGCGAGGAGGACAGCCCGCGTGATCTGCCCTATCCGCGTTTGGACCCTGACCTGCCGGGCAAGCAACTGACCGGGGATCAGGCGGCGGCGGTGACGCGGTTGCAGGCCGGGCAGCGAACTGGGGATTATGGGACCACGTTGCTGAAAGGTGTGACCGGCTCAGGCAAGACCGAGGTCTATCTGGAAGCCGTGGCTGAGGCGTTGCGCTTGGGGCGACAAGCGCTGGTTCTGCTGCCCGAGATCGCTCTGACAGCCGAATTCCTGATGCGGGTTGAGGCGCGTTTTGGAGCGCGCCCGGCGGAATGGCATTCGGGCGCGACAATGACCGAGCGTCGCCGTGTTTGGCGGATGGTTGGGCAGGGGGAGGCGCAATTGGTCGTTGGCGCACGCTCGGCTTTGTTCCTGCCGTTCCGCGATCTGGGGCTGGTGGTGGTCGATGAGGAACACGATACGTCCTACAAACAAGAAGATGGCGTGCATTACAGCGCGCGGGACATGGCGGTGCTTCGTGCGTCGATCTGTGGCGCGCAGGTGATTCTGGCCAGCGCGACGCCCTCGCTGGAAAGCTGGGCCAATGCCGAGGCTGGGAAGTATGAGCGGGTGGATTTGACAGCGCGCTTTGGATCGGCGGTGCTGCCCGAGATGAAGCCCATCGATATGCGGGCCGAGCAGATGCAGCCGGGGACATGGATTTCGCCGTCGCTGCGGCAGGCGGTGCGGCAGAGGATCGAACGGAGCGAGCAGTCGTTGCTGTTCATCAACCGCCGTGGCTATGCCCCGGTGACGCTGTGCCGTGCGTGTGGCGAGCAGATTGCCTGTGACCATTGCGATGCGCGGATGGTCGAACACCGGTTCCTCAAACGTCTGATGTGCCACCAATGCGGTGAGACGAAGCCAATGCCTGATACGTGCCCCTCGTGTCAGGTTGAGGGCAAACTGGCCCCGGTCGGGCCGGGGATCGAACGTCTGGCGGAAGAGGCCGAGGCGACCTTCCCTGAGGCCAAGATCGCCATGCTCAGTTCCGACCTGTTCGGCTCGGCCCGCGCGCTGAAAGCGAAGATCGAGGAGATTGCGGAAGGCGACGCGGATATTGTCATCGGCACGCAGCTGGTGGCCAAGGGGCACAACTTTCCAAAGCTGACGCTGGTGGGGGTGATTGATGCGGACCTCTCATTACATGGGGCCGACCTGCGGGCGGCGGAGCGCACGTTCCAACTGATGCGGCAGGTGGCGGGACGTGCAGGGCGCGCGGATAAACCAGGGCAGGCGCTGTTGCAGACGTTCCAGCCCGAACACCCGGTGATCCGCGCCATTCTGTCGGGCGATGAGGAAGGGTTCTGGAAGGCCGAGGCCGCTGGGCGTCAGGCCGCAGGTGTCCCGCCCTATGGGCGCATGGCCGGCATTGTGCTGTCAGGCCCCGAGGTTGGGCCGGTCTTTGACATCGGAAACGCGATGGCGCGCAACGATGCGCCTTTGCGCGCAATAGGCGCGCAGGTCTTTGGCCCTGCACCAGCCCCCATTGCGCGCATCAGGGGGCGGCATCGCATTCGCTTGCTGGTCAAGGCGCCCAAGGGCGCGCCGATTCAGGATGCTATCGCCCGGTGGATCGCGCCGTTGCGTCTAAAGGGGGATATCCGCCTGACTGTCGACATCGACCCCCAGAGTTTTTACTGACTTCTGCATTCGTGCAGGTCGGTTGTGCATCTGCCCCCTCGCCAAACGCTCAAAATGGGCGTAGAGCGATCCTATGCTGAAACCCATGCCGCTATCCGAGGCGCAGAAACTTCCGTTCTGGCGCCGCCCGATAACCCTGTTGTTCATGATGTCACTGACCATGCCCATCGCGTTCAACGGGTGGAGCGCGCTGCTCAACAACTTCGTCATCGAAGTGGCCGATTTCGACGGCGCGGATATCGGACTGCTGCACACAGTCCGTGAAATCCCCGGCTTCCTGGCCGTGGGGGTGATTGCGGTGATCATTTTCGTCCGCGAGCAGGTTCTGGCAATGATCTCATTGATCATGTTGGGTGTTGCGACCGCGGTGACAGCGTGGTTCCCCAGCCTTGGCGGGTTGCTGTTCGTGACGCTGTTCAGCTCAATCGGGTTTCATTATTACGAAACGGTCAACCAGTCGCTGCAACTGCAATGGCTGCCAAAGGACCGCGCCCCGCAAATCCTGGGCTGGCTTGTGGCAATGGGGTCGGCGGCCACAGCCGTTGTTTATGGGCTGATCGTTCTGACGTGGGATCGGCTCGGGCTGTCCTACAACATGGTTTTCATGGTCACTGGGGGGGGAACCGCATTGTTGGCGGCGTTCTGTTTGTTCGCTTACCCGCAGTTCGATGCACCCACTCCGCAAACCAAGAAGTTGATCCTGCGCCGTCGTTATTGGCTGTATTATGCCCTGCAATTCATGGCGGGCGCCCGCCGTCAGATATTTGTTGTCTTTGCAGGCTTCATGATGGTTGAGAAGTTCGGGTTTGAAGTTCACGAACTCACCGGGCTTTATCTGATTAACCTGATGATCAACATGGCCGCCGCGCCGATGCTGGGCAAAGCGGTGTCGGTTTTCGGCGAACGCCGCACGCTTATTTTTGAGTATGCGGGCCTCGCCATCGTTTTCGCGGCATATGGCGGTATCTACTGGTTTGGGTGGGGCGTGGTGCTGGCCGCGATCCTCTATGTGATCGACCATGTTCTGTTCGCTCTGGCGCTTGCGTTGAAGACCTATTTCCAAAAGATCGCAGACCCGGCAGACATTGCGCCCACTGCTGCGGTGGCCTTTACGATCAACCATATCGCGGCGGTGTTTCTGCCCGCGCTTCTGGGACTGTTGTGGGTTGTCTCGCCCGGTGCCGTGTTCGGGCTGGCGGCTGCGATGGCCATGATCTCGCTTGCGTTGTCATTGTTGATCCCACGCCACCCGGAACCCGGAAACGAAACGATCCTGTCGAAATACGCTCCGGCCCCGGCGGAATAAGCCGGCGCTTGACCTTGGCGGCCTGTCGCCCTAGGCGCTGTGGCAACTGACACAGGAGGCCAAGATGCCCACATTCACCGCGCTGACCACTCTGACGGGAAAGAAAGCTGCCGAAGGTTTGGGCGAAGCCATGGAGCGTCTGGTGCCAGAACCCACCGGCGTCGGCGTGTTCGAGGTCGAAGACGGTTCGGGCCTGTGGGAAGTCGGCGGTTACTTCACCGAAACCCCGGATGAAACCGCACTGGCCGTGCTCGCCGCCGCGTTCGAAGCCAAGCCGTTCGTGGTGTCAGAATTACCTGAAACCGATTGGGTTGCCCACGTGCGCCGCGAATTGGCCCCCGTCGAGGCCGGACGTTTCTTTGTCTATGGAAGCCACGACGCAGACAAGCTGCCCGAAGGCCGCATCCCGCTGTTGATCGAGGCGGCAATGGCGTTTGGCACTGGTCATCACGGAACCACTCTGGGCTGTCTCAAGGCTTTGGACTACCTGCTGGACGATGGTTTTTCGGCAGACAAAGTGGCGGATATCGGATGTGGTACGGCAGTCTTGGCCATGGCCGCCGCGCGGGTTTGGGACGGGCAAATCATCGCAAGCGATATTGATCAGGTCGCCGTAGACGTCGCCGAGGCCAACCTGAAGGCAAATGGCATGGCCGGACAGGTTCAATGTGTCGAAGCGGCTGGTTTCGACCATCCCGATCTGAATTCCCTTGCGCCGTACGATTTGATTTTTGCGAATATTCTAAAAGGACCGTTGGTCGCCCTGTCGCCGGAAATCGCCGCGAATCTGCGCGTCGGCGGCTATGCAATCCTTTCGGGAATCCTCAACGAACAGGCGGATGACGTTGTTACTGTTTATCTCCAAAACGGATTTAATCTGGCCAATCGTTCGGAATTTGGTGAGTGGACGACGCTAATCTTAAGCAAACAGGGCTAAATTCGGGCCATTTACAGGAGTTTTCTAGATTTTCGCCACTTTTTTGGCGCAATCTCTTTCTACCTTGAAAAGATGCAACCTGGGGGCGGTTTTTGGAGGCTGCCATGACTGGAAAACAACTGGAATTTGATCAGCGCATTCATCGCCTGAGCAAAAAACATGCCAAGCTTAGCCGCGGCTATCGCGCGACCATGCGTAAAGATGGTCTTGTCGTGATGCGGCCTCAGCGCGTGCAGTCGGCCGTGCCTGCAAAGGTTCTGCTGCTTTGTCTCGTGGGCTTGTTTGCCTTCAAGACGTTCCTGCTGACCAGCTTGGGCGCGTCTGCTTATCAATATCGGGTCGATAGCTTGGCTGAAGGCACAGCGGTGGAAAAAGCTGGTGCCTGGGTGATGCAAGTTGATCCCATCTCGGAACGTCTCTCTGTTCAGTTGGGCAAGTTCCTGCACTGAGCATTTGTCCGCTTTGACGAGAAACGCCGCGCATTGAAAGATGCGCGGCGTTTTTCTTTGCCCCCGAGGGAGGAGGAAGGGGCGAGTGAGTGGCAGGGTTGTGCTAATCCCTACCGGCGACCCTCCGCGACGACGTCAATGTCGCCCCGGCAAAGACCAATGTCTTCGAGTTCGCGGTTCGTCAGACGATTCAGCACGTTACGAGTAACGCGGGCATCGTTCCATTCGACAACGGCGGTCACTGCCGATGCAAAAAATGCGCCGATACGGCCAGCAAGGCCGAACGAGCCAGTGGTGACGCGGGTGGTATCCAGTGCAGCCATATCCTGTTTCCTTCTGGTTAAATTTCATGTCTCGATCATTCGATCTGATCGGCATTTAGTTAGGGTGATCGGGTTCCGCAAGCGCAGAAATTGCATGTGTCCTATGCGTTTTTTGCAAGGCTATTGAATTATGAAAAATCCTTAATTTTAAGGCCATTAACCGGTAATTTCCGTGTCGAAAACAGACGCTTTGGCGTCGCAAACTGGCAGGTTTGTCGGCCCCGGAACACAAGTGTCGTTTTTAGACTTTCGGTCAATTCGCTTGGAAAATGTTCACGCTTCGTGCTAATCGAAGGGAAAGAGCATAAAAACCCGAGCAGGCCGAGGCAAAAAGATGCGGATATTGGGCATTGATCCGGGGCTCAGGACCCTGGGATGGGGCGTCATCGAATCGCGTGGCAGCCGCCTGAGCCACGTCGCCAATGGTTTGTGCAAGTCAGATGGCGATGATCTGGGCGAACGGCTGCTGTCTTTGCACAATCAGATTGTCGAGGTCATCGCGGAATACCGGCCCGAACAGGCGGCAATCGAACAGACCTTTGTGAACAAGGACGGTGCGGGCACGCTTAAGCTGGGTCAGGCGCGCGGGGTGGCTTTGCTGACCCTTGCGCAGGCTGGGCTTGCAGTGGGTGAATATGCGCCCAACAGGGTGAAGAAAACGGTGGTGGGCGTTGGCCACGCCGAGAAAGAGCAAGTTCTGCATATGGTCAAACTTCAACTGCCGGGGTGCGAACCCAAAGGCGCGGATGCGGCGGATGCACTGGCTATTGCGATCTGTCACTCATATTACGGCGCAGCGCCACAGGCGCGGATGAAAGAGGTTCGGGCATGATCGGTAAACTGACAGGGCGCTTGGACTACCGCGCGGCGGATCACGTTCTGATCGATGTGCGCGGGGTGGGGTATATCGTCTATTGCTCGGATCGAACAATGGCGGCGCTGCCCGGTGTGGGCGAGGCGGTGTCGATCTACACTGACATGGTCGTGCGCGAGGACCTGATGCAGCTTTACGGGTTTCTGTCGCTGGTCGAGAAGGAATGGCATCGCCTGCTGTGCTCGGTTCAGGGGGTCGGGGCCAAGGTGTCGTTGGCTATCCTGTCGGCGCTGGGGCCTGATGGCGTCAGCCGGGCCATTGCGCTGGGTGATTGGGGCGCAGTCAAATCCGCCAAAGGTGTCGGCCCGAAGACGGCGCAGCGCGTCGTTCTGGACCTTAAGGACAAAGCGCCCGGTGTGATGGCGATGGGCGGTACGGTGACGGAGGCGATGGACGGCCCTGATCTTGAGGTTGTTGAGGCGGTCGAACCTGCGCCCAAACGGGTTGTTAAACCTGCATCGGGTAACGCCGCGGCCTCTGCCGGTGCGTTGTCGGCTTTGTCAAACTTAGGGTACGGCCCGTCCGAAGCCGCGTCCGCTGTGGCCGAAGCTGCAGCCAGTCAGCCCGAAGCTGGCGAGGCGGAACTGATCCGTGCAGCGCTGAAACTGCTGGCTCCGAAAGGCTGAGTGAATGGTAGACGCCGATCCCACCCTGCGCCCTGATCCTCTGCCCGAGGATAACGACCGTGCCCTGCGTCCGCAGGGGTTGGATGAATTCATCGGTCAGGCCGAGGCGCGCGCGAACCTGCGTGTGTTCATTCAGTCGGCCCGGCAGCGGGGCGAGGCGATGGACCACACGCTGTTCCATGGCCCTCCGGGGTTGGGGAAGACGACGCTGGCGCAGATCATGGCACGCGAGTTGGGGGTGAATTTCCGCATGACCTCTGGCCCCGTGCTGGCCAAGGCGGGTGATTTGGCGGCCATCCTGACCAATCTGGAATCGCGCGATGTGCTGTTCATTGACGAGATTCACCGCCTGAACCCGGCAGTCGAAGAGGTTCTGTACCCCGCGATGGAGGATTTCGAACTGGATCTGGTAATCGGCGAAGGCCCAGCGGCGCGCACGGTTCGGATCGAGCTTCAACCCTTTACCCTGGTCGGTGCGACAACACGGATGGGCCTGCTGACCACACCGCTGCGTGACAGGTTTGGTATTCCGACGCGGTTGCAGTTCTACACAGTGGATGAATTGCACGAGATCGTCACCCGAAATGCTCGCAAACTGGGCGCCCCTGCTGATGACGACGGCGCGCGGGAAATCGCCCGAAGGTCACGAGGAACACCGCGTATTGCAGGTCGGTTGCTGCGGCGCGTTGTGGACTTTGCCATTGTCGAAGGTGACGGTCACATTACGCGTGATCTGGCCGACGGTGCCTTGACCCGGCTGGGGGTCGATAATCTTGGATTGGATGGTGCGGACCGGCGATACCTGACGCTGATTGCCGAGAATTACGCAGGTGGACCCGTTGGCATCGAAACCCTGTCCGCGGCGCTGTCGGAAAGCCGCGACTCGCTTGAGGAAGTCATCGAACCCTATCTGCTGCAACAGGGTTTGATCCAACGCACACCTCGTGGTCGAATGCTGGCGCAGAAGGCGTGGACTCATCTTGGGATGGCGGCGCCCAAGGGGCAAAGCGATCTGTTTGGTTGAAGCTGGGCGTCATAGCTTTTAAGGGTTCGAACGACCCTTTTGTGACCACCGAGGATTGCGCGTGACACCCGAAGATATCCAAGCGTTGTTCACCCGCGAAAGCGGCGAGTTCCTGTTTGCACGCTGGGGTCGCCCTATCGTACCCATTGTTTTCGGCGTGGAAGACGAAACGCTGGCGACCGTCAAAGGCGCGTTTGAAGCGGTCGTCACGCTTGCCGGTCACAACATGGCCGAAACCGACCCGGAGATGGGTGCAAACTGCATGGTCTTCTTCTTCCGTGATTGGAAGGAATTGCTCGAGGTTCCGGATCTGGACCGTTTGGTGCCCGATCTGGCCCCGTTGGTCGAGCGGCTGGTTGCGGCAGATGCCAATCAGTACCGTATCTTCAGGTTTGAAGAGGACGGGTCGATCAGGGCGGCGTTTGTGTTTCTCCGGATGGACAAGGAACTGTCCAAGGTTCCGGCAGAAACTTTGGCGCTAAGTCAGGTGGTGCAGACGATCTTGCTGTGGTCTGACGCCGCTTTTCGCAGTGCGTCGCCGCTGGCGATTGCGGGTGGCGCGACGATCCTGCGGCCGGATATTGCCGGGCTGATCCGTGCGGCCTACGATCCGGTCCTGCCGGGCGTCGCACAGGATCCATCTCACGCTCTGCGATTGTTTGCGAGGATGGAGCAGCCGCAATGAAACACGTGTATCCTGTTCAGGTTTTCTACGAAGACACCGATATGGGCGGTGTCGTTTATCACGCAAACTACCTGAAGTTCATCGAGCGTGCGCGATCCGATTATGTGCGTAAACTCGGCAACGACCAGAACGCCATGCGCGATGACGGTATTGTCTGGGTCGTCCGCAGGATCGAGGCGGACTATCTGGCGCCAGCCAAGTTTGAAGACGACCTGATCGTCGAAACCACGGTTGCTTCTGTGTCGGGCGTGCGCCTGACCATGGATCAGATCGTAAAACGGGATGAGACCGAGGTTTTTCGCGCCACGGTGACCGCCGTTTGCATGAATGCGCAGGGCAAGCCGGTGCGGCTTCCGGCAGAGATTCGCGCATTGTTGTAACAATTTGCGGGGTAGGGGTGGTTCTGTTGGCTTTTCATAACCAACTGCGTTAGCGTTTGGCAAAACAAGGCCAAAAGAACGGCCGTCAGGCAAAAACAAAGAGCAGGTTCATGGAAGCTGAAACGCTGGCGCTGGCGCAGGAGATCGACTTCTCCATGTGGGGGCTGTATGCCCGCGCGACCTTTGTCGTAAAACTGGTGATGCTGATGTTGATCGGGGCATCTATCTGGTCATGGGGCATCATTATCCAGAAAATCATCAACTATCGGGCGGCTCGGCGCGAGGCGCAGGTTTTTGATGAATCCTTCTGGTCAGGCAATCCGCTGGATGAGCTGTTCGAACAGATTGGCACGCAGCCGGACGGAAGCTCGGAAAAGATTTTCGCGGCTGGCATGATCGAATGGCGCAGGTCCCATCGCACCGATGGAGGGCTGATTGCCGGGGCAACTGCGCGTATCGACCGGTCGATGGATGTGGCGATCGCGAAAGAAGCTGAAACGCTGCAAAAGGGGCTACCGATCCTTGCGACGGTTGGCTCGACAGCGCCGTTTATCGGTTTGTTCGGCACCGTCTGGGGCATCATGAACGCCTTTATCGAGATTGCCGAGCAGCAGAACACCAACCTTGCCGTTGTTGCCCCCGGTATTGCCGAGGCGTTGCTGGCCACGGGTCTGGGTCTGTTGGCCGCGATCCCGGCGGTTATTTTCTATAACAAACTCAGCGCCGATAGTGACCGGATCGTCGGCGGGTACGAGGCGTTCGCTGACGAATTCGCGACCATCCTGTCGCGCCAATTGGATAGCTGACATGGGGGCTGCGGTTCAGCAATCCTCGGGGGGGAACGGGCGTCGGCGCGGGCGGCGTCGGGGCCGCGCCCAGCCGATGGCCGAGATCAACGTGACGCCCTTTGTCGACGTCATGCTGGTATTGCTGATCATCTTCATGGTGGCTGCCCCTTTGTTGACTGTTGGCGTTCCGGTTGATCTGCCCAAAACTGCGGCCAGCGCTTTGCCCGGTGACAACGAAGAACCGCTAACAGTGACGCTGACGGCTGACGGGCGGGTACAAATCCAGACCACGGATGTCTTGCGCGAAGAGTTGATTGGTAAACTGCGCGCGATCGCGGCAGAACGGAGCAGTGACCGCGTGTTCTTGCGCGCAGATGGTGCAATCCCTTACGCGCAAGTGATGCAGGTCATGGGCGCGCTGAATGCGGGCGGTTTTTCCAATGTCGGGCTGGTGACGGATACCGGCGGCCCGACACTGGACGAAGGTGGAGAGTGAGGCCGCGCGGTGGATACCGGCACCAAGATCTCGGCGATCGCCCACGTATCTCTGATCGGATGGGCCTTGTTCGGCGGCACCTTTCGGTCCGAGCCTTTGCCTATGGCCGTTCAGGATGTTTCCGTGATCTCGGCTGAGCAGTTCGCGGCGATGACCGCCCAACGCGAAGCGCCCGAGGTGCCGACACCCTCGTCCTTACAGCAGCCTGAAGAACCGCAAGATAACACGGCCCCCCCGGAACCTGTGGAAGAGGAACAGCCAACTTCGGAAGTTTCGGAGGCGGTTGAACCTGAACCCGACGCCGCGCCAGAGGCGGTCGAGCCGTTGCCTGAGCCTGTTGAAGTGGAACAGCCCCCTGCGCTGGACCCTCCGCCTGACACTGAAATTGCGGCATTGCCGGTCCCGCCCGGCCCCGAGGCGCAGCCGCGCTCCGCGGACAAGGTCGCGCCCGAGCCGGTTGCCCCACCGCCGCCCGAAGCAGCTCCGGATGATATCGAAACACCGGCTGTGTCACTGGACGAAGGCGCAGAAATCCAGCAAGAGCAGCAAGATCAAACCGCCCCGGAGGAAGCCACGGATGAGATCGTGACCGAGGCTGAAGAGGCCAAGGAATACGCGCCCCGGTCGTCCCCGCGCCCTCAGGTCCGTCCAAGAAGGCCAACACCGCCAGCACAGACCGAAGTCGCTGAAACCGAAGAGCCAGAGCCACCGGCAGCCGACGAAAGCGCCATTCAGGACGCTCTGGCCGAGGCATTGGGTCAAGGCAACGAACCCTCTGGCCCCCCATTGACCAGTGGCGAGAAGGACGCGATGCGATTGGCCGTTTCGCGGTGCTGGAATGTTGGCTCTTTGTCAACGGATGCGCTGCAGACTGTTGTTGTCGTGGCGTTTTCACTGACGCCGGATGGTAAGGTGGTGGGCGGCAGTTTACGCCTGATCGACAGTTCCGGCGGGTCTGCCGGGTCTGCGAGCCAGGCATATGAGGCCGCCAGACGCGCAATTCTGCGCTGTGGGGCAAAAGGATACGACCTGCCTGCTGACAAATACGCGCAATGGCAGGATATTGAGATTACATTCAATCCCGAGAGGATGCGGATCAAATGATGAGATTTCTGACCAGCTTGTTGCTGGGCCTGACGATACTGACGGCGCCTGCATATGCCCAGAACGGACCGCTGCGTCTGGAACTGGATCAGGGGATCATCGAGCCCTTGCCCTTTGCCGTGCCCAGTTTTGTCCCCGACAACGCGGCTGCGGCCCAATTCGCGCAGGACATCTCGCGGGTGGTTGCTGCTGATTTGACGGGAACCGGTCTGTTCCGTGAGATTTCATCGGATGCGTTCATCAGCCGGGTCAGCAGTTTTGATGCCCCGGTTCAGTTTGCCGACTGGAAGGCCATCAACGCCGAGGCGCTGGTAACCGGCGCTGTGAATGTGTCGGGCAATCGCCTGACAGTTCGGTTTCGGGTGTGGGATGTATTTTCGGGTCAGGAACTGGGTAATGGCCTACAGTTTGCAGGCACCACCGACGGCTGGCGGCGAATGGCGCACAAGGTGGCGGATCAGGTTTACAGCAGGGTGACTGGTGAGGGCGCCTATTTTGATAGCCGTGTCGCCTTTGTGTCCGAGAGCGGACCCAAGGACCAGCGACTGAAACGGCTGGCGATCATGGACTATGATGGCGCGAATGTGCAGTACTTGACCGACAGCGCCGCCATCGTTCTGGCCCCGCGCTTTTCGCCCACGGGCGACCGGCTGCTTTATACCAGCTATGAAACTGGCCAGCCACGCATCTATGTGCTGGACGTGGACCGCGTTCGCAGGACCGAGCTGAATACACCGGGCGGCACCATGAGCTTTTCGCCCCGTTTCTCGCCCGATGGACGCTCGATCGTGTATTCGCTGATTCAGGGTGGCAACACGGACCTGTGGAAGATGGATCTGGCGTCAGGGCAAAGTGTCCGACTGACGAACACACCTGCCATCGAAACCGCTCCCAGCTATTCGCCCGATGGGTCACAGATCGTGTTCGAAAGCGACCGCTCGGGTACGCCGCAGCTTTATATCATGCCCGCCAATGGTGGCGAAGCGACGCGGATCAGCTTTGGTCAGGGGCGCTATGGCACACCTGTCTGGTCGCCGCGTGGGGATCTGGTTGCCTTCACTAAGCAGAACAAGGGCCGTTTTCATATCGGTGTTATGCGCACTGACGGCAGCGAAGAACGCCTGCTGACCTCGTCCTTCCTTGACGAGGGGCCGACATGGTCGCCCAACGGTCGGGTCATCATGTTTACCCGCGAAACACAGGGTGCAAGTGGTCGCGCGACGCTGTACTCGGTGGATATTTCGGGACGGAATCTGCGCCCGGTACGGACCCCAGATGGCGGAAGTGACCCGTCATGGGGGCCATTGCAGAATTGATCAGGGCAGGGGGTTGGAAAAGTTCACAAAAAACCTGCACTGTGATACAGAGACGGCAATAAACAGATAATATGACGAGGCACCTGAAATGAACGTATTGAGCAAAGTTTTGGCTTTGGGCGCGCTGAGTGTGATGGCCGCCTGTACCAGCAACGATCCTTCCGCACTGGGCGGTGGATTTGGCAGCGGCGCGAACGGGGCCATCGCGTCCGGCTCGCCAAGCGATCCGCGATCCCCGGCGTATTTCCAGCAAACCGTGGGCGACCGCGTGCTGTTCTCGGTTGACCAGTCTACGCTGACACCGCAGGCACAAACAGTCCTGCAAGGGCAGGCGGACTGGCTTTTGGCAAATCCCGATTTTGTCGCAACCATCGAAGGACATGCGGACGAACAGGGCACGCGTGAATACAACCTTGCCCTTGGAGCGCGCCGCGCAAACGCGGCCCGCGAGTATCTGATTTCGCGGGGTGTTGCGGGTAATCGCCTAACGACGGTGAGCTTCGGCAAGGAACGCCCGATCGAGATTTGCAGCACCGAGGATTGCTATTCCAAGAACCGCCGCGCGGTGACGGTGCTGACCGGTTCAACCTTGGGGTAAGACGATGAGAATTGCAGGATGGGTTCTGGCCGCGGTGGTAGCGACCGCCGGAGTGGCACAAGCGCAGGATCAGCAGACTTTGGCCGATATCCGGCAAGAGCTAACGGTGCTGCACGTGGAAATTCAGCGCCTCAAGCGCGAGTTTTCCACAACGGGCTCCCCCGCGCCAAACCTGTCTGGCAGTTCAATTCTGGAACGCGTCGACGCGATCGAGGCTGAATTGCAACGCCTGACGCGGCAGACCGAGCAATTGAATCAACGGGTCCAGAATGTTGTCACCGACGGTACCAACCGGATTGGTGATCTTGAGTTTCGTCTGGTTGAACTTGAAGGCGGCGATCTGAGTACGCTGGGCGAAACATCGACCCTTGGCGGGGACACCGAGATCACCGCAGCGGCTCCGACCGTGACAACAGAGACACCGCTGATCGCCGAACAAGGCGAACTTGCCATTGGTGAACGCGCTGATTTTGACGCCGCTGCACAATCTCTGGCCGACGGTAATTTTCAGGCGGCGGCCGATCAGTTTGCGCTGTTTGAAACGTCCTACCCCGGAAGCCCCCTCGCACCAGAGGCCCACCTGAAGCGTGGACATGCGTTGCAGGGGCTGGGTGACACCCGCGAGGCTGCGCGCGCGTTTCTGGCCAGCTTTACGGGCGATTCCGAAGGCACGTTTGCGCCCGAAGCCCTGTTCGAACTGGGGGCGGCCCTGGGGCGGTTGGAGCAGATTGATCAGGCCTGCATAACTCTTAGCGAGGTTGGCGTGCGTTTTCCGGGTTCGGCTGCGGCCTCGGCTGCGACGCAGGAAATGGCTTCGCTGGGCTGTTCTTGACCGAAATTTCAGACATTTTGCTATCTGAGATCAGGGCGCGGCTGGGAGCAGATTTTCCAGCCCGTTTGGGCATTGCGGTGTCGGGCGGTGGCGACTCGGTCGCGTTGCTGCATCTATTGAAGGATATCGCCGGGCAAAAGCAGGTGGCGTTGTTTGTTGCGACGGTTGACCATGGACTTCGCCCCGGGTCGGCAACAGAGGCGGACTGGGTGGCACAGCAGGCAAAATCGCTTGGCGTGCCGCACGAAACTCTGATCTGGAACAACTGGGATGGCCGGGGAAACCTTCAGGACCGCGCGCGACAGGAGCGTTACGGGTTGCTGGCGGACTGGGCCCGCAGAAACGACTTGGGCGCGATTGCGCTGGGCCATACTGCAGATGATCAAGCCGAAACCATTCTGATGCGTCTGGGGCGGGCCGCGGGTGTGACGGGCTTGTCTGGAATGGCTGATTCAATCAAGCGGAACGGCGCGACTTTCCTGCGTCCGATGCTTGGCGTTACGCGCCTTCAGTTGCGCGACTATCTGACGGAAATCGGTGTGGACTGGATAGAAGACCCATCGAATCACGACATGAGATTCGACCGGATCAAGGCGCGGGACGCGCTGAAATCGCTTGGGGGCTTGGGAATTTCGGCCCAGTCTCTGACACGTGTTGCGCAAAATCTGGCGCGGGCGGATGAAGCTTTGGCGCTATATACGCAAGACTCGGCACGGCAGGTTCTTGTTGCGGATACGGGGGCCGTGTGCTGCGACCAAGCCGGATTCGCGGCTTTGCCTGCTGAGGTTCAGCGCCGGTTGGTGCTGGGCAGTTTGGCGTGGATTGCCGGACCCGGCTATCCCCCACGACACACAGCCACCGAACAAGCAATCGAGGCGATTGAGCTTGCAAAACCGGGCACGATTGGGGGCTGCATTCTGATCCCAAAGGGCAATAAAACGTGGATTTGCAGAGAGCTAAACGCCGTGAAGGAAATGCGCTGCGAAATTGGACAAGACTGGGATGACCGTTGGGTTTTGACCGGCCCTTCTGCGCCCAATGCAACGATTGCGCCATTGGGCGACGCAGGCCTACGTTCAGTGTCAGAGTGGAGAGCTCTTGGAAAACCCCGCGAGGTGCTGGTATCATCACCCGCAGCATGGGACGGCGAAACCCTTTTGTCCGCGCCTTTGGCAGGTTTTACGAACGGTTGGCAGGCAGAATTGACGGCGGAAAGGTCCGACTTTCATTCTTCGTTTTTATCGCATTGAACCTGCTTGAATCATCTCTATTTTATAGAGCAACCCGGCAGACCCCCACCTGCCGAAATCTTTTGGGAGATTTTCCTTGGGCAACGCTCGTAACATCGCCTTCTGGGTCGTTCTGTTTCTGCTGATCCTTGCACTGTTCAATTTGTTCAGCGGACCAGGCGGAACGCTTCAGAGCAATGAAAGAACTTATTCCGATTTCGTGACCGCTGTTGAAGGCGGCGAGGTCAAGAATGTGACGCTGGATGGTGAACAGATTCGCTATACCACGCAAAGCGGCGCAAATTATGTCACGATCAAACCGGGTGACGCCGAAGTCACTAAGCTGTTGATCGACGAAAATATTCCGGTGCGCGCTGAAAAGCAGCAGCAGTCCGGGTTCCAGTCCTTCCTGATCACGCTTCTTCCATTCCTGCTTCTGATCGGTGTCTGGGTCTATTTCATGAACCGGATGCAAGGCGGCGGCAAAGGCGGTGCGATGGGCTTTGGCAAGTCCAAGGCCAAGATGCTGACCGAAAAGCATGGGCGTGTGACCTTTGACGACGTGGCCGGCATTGACGAGGCCAAGGAAGAGCTGGAAGAGATCGTCGAATTCCTGCGCAACCCGCAGAAATTCAGCCGTCTGGGCGGTAAAATCCCCAAAGGCGCGCTTCTGGTTGGTCCTCCGGGCACTGGTAAGACGCTGTTGGCCCGCGCTATTGCGGGTGAGGCGGGCGTGCCCTTTTTCACCATCTCAGGCTCAGACTTCGTCGAGATGTTTGTGGGTGTGGGTGCGTCTCGTGTACGCGACATGTTCGAACAGGCCAAGAAAAACGCGCCGTGTATCGTGTTCATTGACGAGATCGACGCCGTGGGTCGCCATCGTGGTGCCGGCTATGGCGGCGGCAACGACGAACGCGAACAAACGCTCAACCAGTTGCTGGTCGAAATGGACGGGTTCGAAGCCAACGAAGGCGTGATCATTCTGGCCGCGACCAACCGTAAGGACGTTCTGGACCCTGCGTTGCTGCGTCCGGGCCGGTTTGACCGTAACGTGACGGTCGGCAACCCCGACATCAAAGGCCGTGAGAAGATCTTGGGTGTGCATGCGCGCAAGACGCCTCTGGGCCCTGACGTTGACCTGCGCATCATCGCGCGCGGTACTCCGGGCTTCTCGGGTGCGGACTTGGCGAACCTCGTGAACGAGGCCGCGCTGATGGCGGCGCGTGTAGGCCGTCGCTTTGTCACCATGGAAGACTTTGAGAACGCCAAGGACAAGGTGATGATGGGGGCCGAGCGCCGTAGCATGGTGCTGACTCAGGATCAGAAGGAAAAGACAGCCTATCACGAGGCCGGCCATGCAGTGGTTGGTCTGGAGCTGCCGCTGTGCGACCCGGTCTATAAGGCAACGATTATTCCGCGCGGCGGTGCGCTGGGTATGGTTGTGTCTTTGCCTGAAATGGACCGCCTGAACTATCACCGGGACGAATGTGAGCAAAAGCTGGCCATGACCATGGCGGGTAAGGCTGCCGAAGTCATCAAATACGGTGAAGACCATGTGTCGAACGGCCCCGCCGGTGACATCATGCAAGCCAGCCAGCTTGCGCGCGCCATGGTTATGCGCTGGGGCATGTCGGACAAGGTTGGCAATATCGACTATGCTGAAGCGCATGAGGGCTATCAGGGCAACACCGCTGGTTTCTCGGTCTCGGCCCATACAAAAGAGCTGATCGAAGAAGAGGTGAAACGCTTGATCCAGCAAGGATATGAGCGTGCGCACAAGATCCTCACCGATAAGAACGAGGCGTGGGAACGTCTGGCGCAAGGTCTGCTGGAATATGAGACACTGACCGGCGACGAGATCAAGCGCGTTATGAACGGTGAATCGCCCAGCGAAGGTGACGACGAAGGCGGCAGCCCGGATGAGGGCGGTGCGCCAAGCGTCACGGCGATCCCGAAAACCAAGGTCAAGAAATCTCCTCCCGATGGTGGCATGGAGCCGGAACCGACCACTTAACGCTAGAACCCGAGCCAAGGCTCGGGTTTTTCTTTTCTTTCCGGCAAACCTGCCGTCTAGTTGCCCGAAGATTGTGGCTGTTATAGGGGGCAGAACATGCCGGTCCTGCGAGAAACAGAATTCACGGGTGAAATCGTTTGGCTGGGTCACGTTCAGGCGGGGCAGTCGATCCGAGCATCTGCCGTCCCTGAGATGTCTTTGGGTTTTGCAGGTGCAGCGGGCGAGCGGCATGAGGGGGTGAACCGTTCCTCTTGCGTGCGGATGAAGAATCTCTACCCACAGGGCACTGAGATCCGCAATGTGCGGCAATTGTCCGTGTTGTCCGAAGATGAGATGCAGGCGACGGCGGCTGAGATGGGGCTGGACGCGCTGGACCCCTCTTATCTGGGGGTCAGCATCCTGTTGCGTGGAATACCGGACTTTACGCATGTACCGCCATCCTCGCGGCTTCAGGGGCCCGATGGCGTCACGATCACGGTAGATATGGAAAACCGCCCCTGCGTGATTCCTGGTCGCGAGGTCGAGTCCGATCTGCCCGGTCACGGTGCGGCGTTCAAGCCCGCAGCGAAGGGGAGGCGGGGTGTGACCGCATGGGTCGAGCGGCCCGGTGTGTTGAAGCTGGGCGATCGTATGAAGCTGTTCGTTCCCGATCAGCGCGCCTGGGCACCTTAAGTCACAGGTTTTCCGATGGGAAACGATCAAAGTTACGTGACGCCATCCTGTAAGTGACGCTACGCCGTTTCGGGGCTTGATTATGTCGGAATCCACATTCATTGCCGGGGTTCACAACTGTATGGGTTGATCAGCGCCGACGCCCTGCGTTGGTTTTGCACGGCATTCAATCAGGGACCCTGCCCAATGAGCTACAAATCCGACATCGAAATCGCCCGCGAAGCGAACAAGAAGCCGATTCAGGAAATCGGCGCCAAGATCGGCATCGAGTCCGCCGATCTGCTGCCCTATGGCCACGACAAGGCGAAAGTCAGCCAAGACTTCATCAACTCGGTTCAGGACCGGGAAGACGGCAAGCTGATCCTTGTTACCGCGATCAACCCGACCCCTGCGGGTGAAGGCAAGACCACCACAACCGTTGGTCTGGGCGACGGCCTGAACCGCATTGGCAAGAACGCGATGATCTGTATCCGCGAAGCTTCGCTTGGCCCCAACTTTGGCATGAAGGGCGGCGCTGCAGGTGGCGGTTACGCGCAGGTTGTTCCGATGGAGGAAATGAACCTGCACTTCACAGGCGATTTCCACGCCATCACCTCGGCCCACTCTCTACTGTCGGCGATGATTGATAACCACATCTATTGGGGCAACGAGTGCGACATCGACATCCGTCGCGTTGCATGGCGTCGTGTGGTCGACATGAACGACCGTGCGCTGCGTCAGATCACTGCTTCGCTGGGCGGTGTGTCGAACGGCTTTCCTCGTGAGGCAGGCTTTGACATCACTGTTGCGTCCGAAGTCATGGCGATCCTGTGCCTGGCCAACGACCTGAAAGATCTGGAAGAGCGACTGGGTGATATCATCGTGGCCTATCGCCGCGACAGGACTCCGGTCTATTGCCGCGATATCAAGGCCGAGGGCGCAATGACCGTTCTGCTGAAGGACGCGATGCAGCCGAATCTGGTGCAAACGCTGGAAAACAACCCGGCCTTTGTACACGGTGGTCCGTTTGCGAACATTGCACACGGCTGTAACTCGGTCATCGCAACCAAGACCGCGCTGAAAGTGGCCGACTATGTCGTGACCGAAGCGGGCTTTGGGGCCGATCTGGGTGCCGAAAAGTTCATGAACATCAAGTGCCGTAAGGCGGGCATTGCTCCGTCGGCTGTGGTGCTGGTCGCCACCGTGCGTGCGATGAAGATGAACGGCGGCGTGGCCAAGGCCGATCTGGGTGCCGAAAACGTCGACGCGGTTCAGGCGGGCTGTGCCAACCTGGGTCGTCACATCGAGAATGTGAAGTCGTTCGGTGTGCCTGTTGTGGTTGCCATCAACCACTTTGTCACCGACACCGATGCCGAAGTGCAGGCCGTCAAAGACTATTGCGGTGAACACGGTGTCGAAGCGATCCTGTCACGTCACTGGGAACTGGGTTCAGAAGGCTCTGCACCGCTGGCTGAAAAAGTTGTCGAGATCGTCGAAGGCGGTTCCGCGAACTTCGCGCCGATCTATCCCGATGAAATGCCTTTGTTCGAAAAGATCGAAACCATCGCCAAGCGCATTTACCGCGCGGACGAGGTTCTGGCCGACAACAAGATCCGCAACCAGCTTCGCGATTGGGAAGAGGCGGGTTATGGCAATCTGCCGGTCTGCATGGCGAAAACGCAATATTCCTTCTCGACCGATCCGACCCTGCGCGGCGCGCCCAACGGTCACTCGGTCCCGGTGCGTGAGGTTCGCCTGTCCGCAGGTGCCGGCTTCATCGTGGTGGTCTGCGGCGAGATCATGACCATGCCCGGTCTGCCCCGCAAACCGGCTGCGGAAACCATCTGCCTAAACGACGCAGGTGAGATCGAGGGCTTGTTCTAAGCCCCCAAATGAGACATCTCGTGGTCCGGGGACATCCCCGGGCCATGAGGAGACGAACATGCCCACTCTGACACCACCGCAGGACTGCAATTCAATGCAGGAATTGCGGGCTCAGATCGACAAGCTGGACCGTCAACTGATCGAGAAGTTGGTGGCGCGCGCGGGATATATCGACCGTGCCTCGCAGTTGAAACCGGCCGAGGGGCTGCCCGCCCGCATTCCGGACCGTGTCGAAGAAGTGGTGCAGCGCGTGCGCGCAAGTTCGGACGATCTGGGCATGGACCCGGACCTGGCCGAGCAGATGTGGCGCATACTGATAGAGTGGTCGATTGCACGCGAGGAACGTGTTCTCGGCTCTGACTGACCGGGCGTTTCAAGCGCCCGCTCCGTTTTCAAGGAAGGGATGACAGGATGGTAGCCCAGGTTATTGACGGTAAGGCGTTCGCAGCAAAGGTTCGCGCGCAGGTGGCTGATCAGGTCACTAAGTTGAAAGAGGAAAACGGAATCACGCCCGGTCTGGCGGTGGTTCTTGTGGGTGAAGACCCCGCTAGCCAGGTTTATGTCCGTTCGAAAGGCAAGCAGACGGTCGAGGTCGGCATGAACTCGTACGAGCATAAGCTGGACGCCGAAACCTCGGAAGACGACCTGCTGGCGCTGATCGACAAGCTGAACACCGACCCGGCGGTGCATGGCATTCTGGTGCAGTTGCCGCTTCCCAAACATCTGAACGAAGACTTGGTGATCAACTCGATCGACCCGGCCAAGGACGTCGATGGGTTTCACATTTCGAATGTGGGTCTGTTGGGCACAGGCCAGAAGTCGATGGTGCCTTGTACCCCGCTGGGATGCCTGATGATGCTGCGCGACCATCATGGTTCATTGTCCGGAATGGACGCTGTGGTGATTGGCCGTTCGAACATCGTGGGCAAACCGATGGCGCAACTGTTGCTGGGAGATAGCTGCACCGTGACCATTGCGCATTCGCGCACCAAGGACCTTCCGGACGTTGTCCGCCGCGCCGATATCGTTGTGGCCGCCGTGGGACGCCCCGAGATGGTGCCGGGCGATTGGATCAAGGAAGGCGCAACCGTCATCGACGTGGGCATCAACCGGATCGAACGTGACGGCAAGAACAAGCTGGTGGGTGACGTGGATTATGCCAGCGCCGCGGAACGCGCGGGTGCGATCACTCCGGTTCCAGGCGGTGTCGGCCCAATGACGATTGCCTGCCTGCTGGCCAACACGGTGACGGCCTGCTGCCGTGCCAATGGTTTGTCGGAACCCGAAGGCCTGACAGCCTGACGGTCGGGCCTCGGTAGTTTATAAGCTAAACATTTAGGCCGGTGAGCATGACGCTCATCGGCTTAAATGTTTCATTAGGATAAATTAAGTTTGTTCCCTCGGGGTTTGAATGTTCTTCGATCGGTGATATTTCATTTTTCCCAGCCAGTTACGATCTGATCTTGTTGTGGCTTGGTGTGTTGTGAAATGTGACTATAGGTTTTGTTCGAACAAGCATGAAGACGACGCTTCGCTCAATTCTGGCCGAATTTACCTTGCAACGGGGCGTGGCAGGTTTGGTGTTCCTGCCCTTGTTGGCGATCGCGTTTCAACCGTTTCCGGGCATATCCCTGTCTTTCTTGCCGCGCCTCCTGTTTTGGTGTGGTGCTATGGCCCTTGCGTTGGCGTTGACGTGGTTCGTTAGAAAGCTGTTTTTCGAATACCTTTCATTTGTCGAGTTCCGAGGGCGCGATGTTGCCCAAGTCGCCTTGGTCTTCGCCCTGTTCGTGCCGTCAGTCTGGTTGTTCGCCTGGCTTCTGCTTGCTGCCCAAGGGGAACAGGCGCCGGGAATTCTTTCAGTTGCGTCTTATGGCGGTTTGTTCGCAACCGGCCTTGTTTTGGTGCGAAGCAAACCTTTGGAAACCAGCCCGGATCAGGCCCCAGAACCTCAGAAACCACGGCTGCTGAACAGGTTGCCACATTCTTTCCAAGGTCAGGTGTTTCGGCTGGCGGTCAGGGATCACTCGGTTGACGTCGTAACGTCCGAGGGCACATTTACTATTCGGTCCCGGTTTACTGACGCAATTGCCGAGATGGAGCCCGTAAATGGCCATTGCACGCATCGCTCGCATTGGGTGGTCGACGCGGCCGTGTCCGGTGTTGAACGGCACGGCGGCAAGATTTTCCTGCGACTCAAGAACGACGAGCTTGTTCCAGTAAGCAGGAAATACAAGCCTGAGTTGGAATGTGACGGTATCATCCAATAGGACGTCACCGTGGCATCGGGATCATCCGCGGTTGGGTGCCTGTCAAAATTGCTATCGCATCATCTTGCATCAGGTCGCATAGAACCTCGGCAGTACTGTAAAGCCCACCCGTATACGTTCCGTAAGCAGGTAAAATCAGCCGCTCACTGTCGGCTAGAAAGGCTGGTTTGGTGATGGAACTGCCGCGCGCCCGTAGACGCGCTTTGGGGTGGTAGTGGCCGGAAACTTCGGTCTTGGCGTTGGGCTGCGCGATGTGGCGAAAGATCAAAGGCCCAACCTCAAACTCGGCCAGATGGCTACCGCCCAGATCGACGGGGCCGGGGTCGTGATTTCCTTCGATCCAAATCCAGCGCCGCCCCGCCTGCAACGTTGTAATCCGGATCTTTTCCTCTGGGTCCAAACCAATTAGAGACTCCAGATCGTCAAAGCTGTCGCCTAGGCAGATGACAGTTTGGGCATTGGTCCGCGCGATATCTGCGGCCAAACGTGACAGTGTGTCCCGGCTGTCATAAGGCGGCAGAGATGGCCCGCCCAGACGCGCTAAACGCTCTGATTTACCAAGATGCAGGTCAGAGACACATAACAGGCCTTGATCCGGCCACCACAATGCCCCGGATCCCATCGCACAAAGGCTTTGACCGGCGAAGGAAAATGTCAGGTTGTTCATGCTGTGTTCTTTGCGAGTTTAAACCTGTTGTGCAAGAGGGTTTATGCAGGGTCCAACCCTGCCTCTTGTAACAGGCGCAGGCTTTCTTCCTCCAACAATCGTTCTTCGGCGGCTCCTTTGACGGGTACTTTTCCAACCTCCAGAAACAAAGGCGCGGCCAGAGGCGAAACACGATCCAGACGCAAAAGGTCGATCCGGTTGCCGATGCGCTCGATCATCGCTTCGATCCGTCCAAAATCCACCAAACCACGCATGGCCTCTTCCCGAGTGATTTGCATTAACAGGTGCTCAGGATCGTATTTCAGAAGCGTGTCATAGAGGATATCCGAGGAAAACGTCGCCTGCCGCCCGCTTTTGCGCTGGCCGCCTGTGTTGCGTTCGATCAGCCCGGCAATTGTTGCTGACGCTCGAAAGGTTCGTTTCATCACGGCGTTTCCGGCCAACCAGACGTCTAGCCCTTCTCGCAAGGCCTCAATTTGGAACAAGGGGCTGGGATCGGTCACCGCGTCCAGCCCCCAAATCAATGTCGCGTAGTCGGAGGCGACAAAACCCAGAGGGGCAAGGCCCGTTTCCTCCATCCTTTTTGTCAGCAGCAGCCCAAGCGTCTGTTGTGCGTTTCGGCCCGCAAACCCGTAGACACAAAGATGTTCGCGCCCGTCACTGGGAAAGCTTTCGATCAACAGCCTGTCGCGTTGCGGCAATCGGGATATGTCGCGCTGCAGGGCCAACCAGTCGGCGGTATGCGCAGGCAATTGCGGCCAGTCCGCTTGGGCGAACATGCGCAGAATGCGGTCGCTCAACTGCGTGGAGGTGGCAAATTTGGTTCCGGAAAATGTTGCGATCTTTGGCTTGCGGTTTGCTTGGCGGCTGACCTCGACCGTCATGTCGCGTAACCCTTCGTATCGCACGATCTGTCCACCGATCAGGAACGTATCACCGGGGGTCAATGAGGCGGCAAAAGCCTCTTCAACCTCACCCAGTGGTTTTCCGCCGCGATTGCGCCTGAGCCGTACTTTCAGCGTGTCGGTGTCCTGAATCGTCCCGAGATTCATGCGAATACGCTGCGCGGCACGCGGGTCGCGCAGTTGCCATTTGCCATCAGGTCTTTGTTGCAGGCGTTGCCAGCGATCGTACGCGCGCAGGGCATAGCCTCCGGTCACGCAGAAATCCAAACAGGCATCGAACTCAGTCCTTGCAAGTCGAGCGTAGGGGCCAGCCGTCGTCAGTTCCTGAAACAACGCGTCCGCCTCAAATGGGGCAGCAGCCGCAGCGATCAGGATATGCTGGCACAACACGTCCCGCGGCCCTGCCCCCCGCGGCTCTCCATCCAGATCGTGCGCTTTGGCGGCTTCCAGCGCAGCGATGCATTCGACCACTTCAAAGCGGTTGGCGGGTACAAGCAGGGCCTTGGACGGTGCGTTATACCGGTGATTGGCCCGCCCGATCCGCTGCACCAGCCGTTTGACGTTCTTGGGTGCACCGATCTGGATCACCAAATCGACATCCCCCCAGTCGATCCCCAGATCAAGGCTGCCCGTGCAGACAATTGCACGCAGATCGCCGCGTACCATCGCAGCCTCGACCCGTTCACGCTGTTGCCGGTCAAGGCTGCCGTGGTGAATGCCAATTGGCAAGGCGTCTTCGTTGGCGAGCCACAGGTTGTGGAAGAAAATTTCGGCCTGCGCGCGGGTGTTGTGAAAGATCAGCGTCGTCTTGTGCTGTTTGATTTGCTCAAGCACAGCCGGGATGGAATAGGCTGCACCACCGCCTGACCACGGCGGCATTTCCTGCGTTTTAAGCATTCGGATGTCAGGATCCGGGCCGGGGTCAGCCTGAACAACAGGGCAGGGGTCAGGGTGACGGGCCAGAAATCGCGCGATGGCGTCCGGGTCTTCAACGGTGGCGGACAGTCCCACGCGGCGCAATTCTGGGCAGAAGCTTTGCAGTCGCGCCAGCGCCAACATCAAATGATCCCCGCGCTTGCTTTCGGCCAACGCGTGGATTTCGTCAACGATTACGCGCTGCACGCCTTGGAACATCCTTGGCGCATCTTCATAGGACGTCAGCAGCGCCAGACTTTCCGGGGTGGTCAGCAGAATATGCGGCGGGTCGACACGCTGGCGCTTTTTCTGTGTGGCCGACGTGTCTCCCGTCCGGTCTTCGATGCGAATTTTCAACCCGATGTCATCCGCCGGGCCGCGCAGGTTGCGCCGGATATCAGCGGCCAGCGCCTTGAGGGGCGAGACATAAATCGTGTGAAGTCCGGCATGATCCCGCGCCGCCAAATCGGACAGGGTCGGCAGGAAGCCAGCCATGGTCTTGCCACCACCCGTGGGCGCAATTAGCAGGGTTGCCGGATCAGCGGCCCGGTCGAACATTTCTTGCTGATGCGGATGGATGGACCAGCCTTTGGCGGTGAACCAGTCGGTGATCCGGGCGGGAATCTGCGTCATAGGCGCAGATTACTCGGCCCGGCCCCGAAATGGCACGGCGTTATTTGACGATTTTCTCGTCCTTGACGAACATGTTGGCCCAGGCGCGGTCGATCAGGTCGGGGCTCATCTGATAGGGGATGCCCTCGAATTCACAGATTGAGATCATCTGATCGATCAAGAAGATGGGCTGATAGTTCGCGTAGATATTGTTGATGGTCGGGTATCTGACTTTTAGCAGGTGCACCAGGGCGGCCTCATCCAACGGCATACCGCGTTTACGGGCAACCATGGCAAATATTTTCAAGAAGTTCTCCTGGTTTGGACCGTCGATCTTGATCTTGAAGAAAATCCGGCGCAGGGCCGCTTGGTCGAAGATTTCATTCGGGTGGAAGTTGGTCGAGAAGATAACCAGCGTGTCAAAGGGGACTTCGAATTTCTCACCCGATTGCAGGCCGAGGATGTCCTTGTTTTCTTCCAATGGAACAATCCAGCGGTTGATCAGCGCCTGTGGCGGTTCAGCCTGACGCCCAAGATCGTCCACGATAAAGATACCACCAGTAGATTTAAGCTGCAGCGGGGCCTGATAGGTCCGCGCGGTGGGGTTGTAGACCAGGTCCAGCATGCTGAGCGAGAGTTCACCGCCAGTGACAACAGTCGGGCGTTCGCATTGAACATAGCGCGTGTCGAACCTTTTGCGGCGGCGCAGGCTATTTGGATCGTCGGCCTCTTGTTCGATCGCGGTGTGCACGATCGGGTCGTAGACGGTGATCACCTGACCGGCATATTCAATGGCGCGCGGGACATACACGCTGTCCCCCAAAGCATCACGAATACCGTTCGAGATTGACGACTTACCGTTACCGGGAGGGCCATACATGAGGATCGACCGACCCGCGCTGACCGCGGGGCCCAGATGATCCAGAAGGCTGTCGGGAAGAACCAGATGCCCCATGGCTCCGGTCAGTTGATCACGCGTGACCTGAATGTTCCGGATCGACTGGCGCTTGACCTGTTCGCGGTACACATCCAGCGGGACCGGCATTGCGCCAAAATATTCCGACTGGCTTAGCGCGTCCAAGGCACGTGCCTTGCCCGCATCCGTCAGTTGGTATCCCATTTCGTTGCCACTGTTCGCGTTCAGCGTACCGGTTGCCTCAAGAAGCTTTTGTTCGCGCGCGATGTCGATCAATTCCTGCGTTACCGAACCGGGTAAACACACGGCCGCGGCAACCTCGGACACAGTATCCACGTTTTTGCGGAAAATTGTCTTCAGCAGGATGTCCCGCATCATGACGATGGGAAGCTGCATTTCACCCAACCCTTTGGGGGCAGGAGGGGCCATTACCGTAGTCGTCTGCATATTCATGAGCGTCGCCCGTCTTATCCAGTATTCACGCCAATTGCCCGATGCCGGGCCACTTGCGGAAAATCTGGTCCTGCTTTGTGTCATCACCAAGGCAGGGAAAAGGCGGTCTGATGATAGTTTACGACCCGTAAACAGTCCCCAACATCAAATAGATGGCCAATCCGCCGCCCAGCGAAAAGCCCATTGGGAACTGCTTGGCGCGGTTCCAACTCTCCCAATCAGGAGCAATGGTTCTAAGGGCGGTGTTTCTGGCAAGCCGGTGGGTTACAAACGCGGCCAGTGTCGTGGATACCAGGATCATGGTCGCTGTCATGTAATCCCCCGGCCAGATAAATGCAGAAGCCGCCGCCAGAAATTTGGCGTCGCCAGCCCCCATAAGGCCCGCCGCGTTGAAGAAGATTCCAAGGATCAGGACAATCACGATATGCAGCAATTGCCAAACATACGGGGGCAACGTGATGGTAAACGGGCCGACCCAACCAGTGGTCCATTCGATTGACCAAGGCGGCAGAACAAACAGCCCTACGACAACAAAAACCAAGGCCAGCGTGATCACCGCGTGGTTCTTGATCAGCATGTCACGCAAATCTGTGAAGGCCACGTAAAAGCAGATCGGCAGAACAAACGGTAAGAACCAGCCCGCGGCAAGTGCGGGAATGCTCATCAATCAGGCTTCCTCGAGCGCCCGGAGCGAGCGGACAGCTTCTTCGAAATGCTGCGGATGCGTCGCGATCGCTTCACGGAATAGGTTCTTGGCCGTCGTGACGTCACCCTGCTTGACCGCAGAAATCCCCATCGTATTCAGCAACATAGCACGTTCCGCCTGCGTCAGGGGGACAACAGGCATGCTGTAATTTCCCTGTGCCGCACGCGCCAGAACAAGGTTGTTCTTGGCGGTAAACAAAGTGTTGTCCTGACGAATGGCTTCTGTGAACAGACGCTCGGCCTCTTCGAATTCGCCACGAGACAGCTTGGAGTATCCCCAGTTGTTCATGACGCTTCCGGGGCGCGTGGTCAGCCCGACAGCAGTTTCATAGAAATGATCCGCGCGCTTCCAATCTTGTTTGGAATCCGCAACGACAGCCTCGAGGCGGTAGCGCTTGAAGCTTTCGTACGTTGGCGGGATGGAATCCAGAACCGTTTTTGCCTGTGTCCAGTTGCCCGAACGCACAAGCGCGTCGGCATATTCGATCTTGTCGACGTTGGCCGCACCTTTCATGGTTGTCACTTTTTTCCATGCGGCGGCTGCTTCGGTCGTGCGTTTGGCGCGTGCCAGCGAAATTGCCAAACCGCGCTGCAGGTCGATACGGCCGGGATTTTTGGCAGCCGCACCTTGGAAATAGGTCACAGCCTCATTCGGGTCGGCCGCCGTCAGCAGAACTTCGTTCAGGTTTGTCTCGTCGATGACGTTCACTTCCTGAAACGTCTTCGCGACCTTTTCCTCTTCGGTTTCTTTTTCACAGGCGGACAGGGTCAGCCCGCACAGAACCATTGCCGGAATCAAGAATTGTTGGCGCATTTTGCGTCCCTTACTGCTCTTGCCTAAGTTACGGGAGCTTGCGCAGCTTGAATTGCCCGTCGCCTTGCTGCTCCAGTGTGTATTCTTGTTCTTCGGGTGTAGTATTAACAGGATTTTCCATTTTTGCGAGTGCTAAGCGAAGATTGTCGCGAATTGCGTCACTTTCGCCATTGTCCAATGCAAAGGCGCGCCGAAAGACCTGCGCTGCTTCGGGGTATTCGCCTTTTTCCACCAGAATAACGCCCAGATTATTCCACGCCACCGGCCAGTCTGGTTCGTCAGCGACGGCACGACGCAGCAGGGTTTCAGCCGGCTTGAGCTGCCTGAGGCCAAGGTTTGCGGTGCCCATCGCCGCCATGATTTCCGGTGTCATACCTTGATCCAGGGCCGCGCGGGCAAATGAATCTAGCGCCAGGTCATATTCTCCGGCCACCAAAAGGCGATTGCCCACAACCAACGGGTCTTCAACTTGCCCCTTCGGATCAATACCCGGTGGATCCAACTGGTCCGAAACGCTGGTTTCCGTGCAAGAGGCCACCATGGTCATCACCATAGCGGCCCCTAGTGCGCGGCGAATCCCGAGTTGGACGCACCTGCTTGTTGAAATCATAGGGCTGAAGGCTCCCCTAGTTGCCACCTGCGAAGTCTGCGATGCCCTTTGCCGAAGGTCCAACAAGAATGACCAGCAACGGCGGCACCGTCAGCATCATTGTGGCAAGTGTCATTTTGGTTGGCAACTTGTTAGCGGCCTCTTCCGCGCGCATCACGCGTTTGTCACGCATTTCGCTGGCGTAAACCCGCAAAGCCTCGGCAATTGACGTACCAAAGGTTGCCGATTGGATCATCACCGTAACGAAAGAGCTGACATCCTGCACCCCGCAGCGCGTGCCAAAGTCGCGCAGGACGGTGTCTTTATCCTTACCTGCCTTAAGCTCGTAGGCAACGACTTCGAATTCCTGCGCAATATCAGGGTAGGAAGCTTTCATTTCAGTTGCCACTCGGACGATGGCCTGGTCCAGAGACTGCCCGGCCTCAACGCAAACCAGCATGAGGTCCAGCGTATCGGGGAAACCGGCAACGATCGCCTCTTCCCGCTCGGCTACGCGGCGTGTGATCCAGTAGCGCGGCAGGAAATAGGCTGCGGTTGCCGGAATGATCACACGAATTGCCATTTGCGAGGGTGTGAATTCCTCGTCCCCGGCCAGCACTGTCACCAACATCACACCGATCAGGATACCGACGATCCCCAGCGCGAATTGGGCAAAGTGAAAGAATCGGACGGCATCCTTTGAGTGATATCCGGCCTGACGCAGCTTAAGCTGCATGGCCGACAGTTCTTCTTCGTTTTGCGGTTCAAGAAATGTCGCAAACTTTTCAAGCTGTTCGTTGCGACTTGCATTACGCAACTTGTCCCGCTTTTCCTTTTTGCCCTTCTTCGGAGCCGCGTTAGATCGCTGAAGCTTTTTAAGAGGATCTTCGGGCTGATTGATCATCAGCGGAACCGCAACCAGGATCATAAAGACCCCCAGCACGCCGACGACGATCAAGGGCCCGAATTCACCCAGGTTATCTTTCAGCAGGTCGTTAATTTGAGCCAAGAACTCCATGATACTTACCTCAGACCTTAATGTTTGTGAGAATGCGCATGACGATCAGGTTCAGCGTCAGCATGATCCCAACGAAGAAACAGCCGGGAATGAACCATGCGTGGTCCAGAACATCGTCATAGTAACCCGGGTCTTTCACCAGAATGAAAATCAGACAAAAGACCGGGAAACCGGATAGGAACTTGCCGGACCATTTTGCCTCGGCAGTGATTGCCTTAACGCGGCGGAACAGCCGAAAGCGCGCCCGGATCACCTGGGCCAGACCAGCCAGAATTTCGGCAAGGTTACCACCTGATTGCTGCTGAATTCCCACGGCCACAGACAAGAAGCGCAAGTCCTGCATATCCAGACGCTCGGCCAGGTCCTTCAGGGCTTCGCCGACGTCTCGACCATAGGCACACTCGTCTGCAATCACGCCGAATTCGGTGGCCAAAGGATCCTGAACTTCGTTTGCAACGATCTGGATCGTAGACACAAAAGGGTTACCAACGCGCAGCGAACGTACCATCAATTCCACGGCGTCAGGCAACTGCTCTTCCAGCAGGGCCATCCGTTTCGACGCCTTGTGGTTTACCCAAGCATAGACGCCACCGACACCGATTGCGATCGAGATTGCAATGCGAAGGTAAGTGTCTGTTGCTGTGCCGATACTCAGCCCAACAAACGCAAACCCCGACAACAATGCCATTATGACAATCAACTGATGGGGCGAAAATGCAATCGCAGCTTTCTGCGCCTTGTCAGCCAGTAGAGAATAGAGCGGGATGCTCTGGGTTTTCATGTGCTGCTGCATTTCTTTCCGCAGCTGCTCAAGAACCTGTTCGCGCCCGACACCTTTATCCAGCATGTCCAGGCGCCGGTTGACCCGGCTGTTCAGACTGATGGATTTGCCGAATGCGACAAGATAGATACCTTCGACCAACGCCAGAACAGCGACGAAGATAACAACATAGATAAGGGCCTCTAACGGCAGTTGCATATCTGGCTCTCCTTACATCGTCGTTGGTTCGTAAATGGACGGGGGCAGGTCAAAGCCCCACAAACGGAAGCGTTCTGAAAAGTGGCTGCGAACGCCGGTTGCTGTGAAATGACCAATGATCTTGTTGTCTGGAGTCAATCCAACGCGTTGAAATTTAAAGATTTCCTGCATAGAGATCACATCGCCTTCCATGCCGGTGATCTCGGTGATCGAGGTCATCCGGCGCGAGCCGTCCTGTAGGCGGCTGGCCTGTACGATCAGGTTCACAGCAGATGAAATCTGGCTGCGGACCGCCTTGATGGGCATTTCGATACCGGCCATTGCGATCATGTTTTCCAAACGTGAAATACCGTCGCGGGCCGAGTTGGCGTGGATCGTAGTCATCGAGCCGTCGTGACCGGTGTTCATGGCCTGCAGCATGTCGATGACCTCGGCGCCACGCGTCTCGCCCACGATGATGCGGTCGGGGCGCATACGCAGGGCGTTTTTCAGACAGTCGCGCGGGCTGACTTCGCCTTTGCCTTCCACGTTCGGTGGGCGGCTTTCCATCCGGCCCACGTGGGTCTGTTGCAACTGAAGTTCCGCGGTATCCTCGATGGTCAGGATACGTTCGGCATCGTCGATAAAGCTGGACAGGGCGTTCAGCGTTGTCGTTTTACCGGAACCCGTACCGCCAGAAACGATGACATTCAGGCGGGTTGAAACCGCTGCCTGCAGATAGGCGGCCATTTCTTCGGTGAACGCTCCGAAATTGACCAGATCGTCAATCCCCAGTTTGTCCTTTTTGAACTTACGAATGGAAACCAAAGAACCATCAACGGCAATCGGAGGAACCATTGCGTTGAAACGCGAACCATCGGCAAGACGGGCGTCAACATATGGGTTGGATTCATCTACGCGACGACCCACAGCGGACACGATCTTGTCGATAATCCGCATCAGGTGCTTTTCATCTTTGAACGTGATGTCGCTGATTTCCAGCTTGCCCGCACGCTCAACAAAAATCTGCTGAGGTCCGTTTACCAGGATATCGTTGACCGTATCGTCTTGCAGCAACGCCTCCAAAGGACCAAGTCCTGTAACTTCGTCGTACAGTTCCTTGTTAAGCTGCGATCTGTCCTCGCGGTTTAGAACGATGTTCTTGAGTTCCAGAACTTCGCTGGCAATTGCGCTAATTTCAGCGCGCAGTTCGGATTCGCCTGCGTTTTCAAGCGCCGCGAGGTTGAGGTTTTCAAGAAGTTCGCGGTGCAACTCGATCTTGATCTCGCCAAGGCGCTCTTTGCGTTTGCGCTCGCGATCAGAGGCTGCAGGCTCTGCTGCCTTCTTTTTCACAGGGCGACGCGCGACGGCATTCGCGGAAGGGACCTGTTCAGCAGCGGGTTTGGGCGCTGCGGCTTGCGCTTGTTCCGCCGGTTGAACCGGCTGCGCTTCGGGCTGTTTCTTGTATCTTGAAAACACGGCGGCTCTCCCTTTGGGATTGTGTTATGCGGCCTCGGCGCTGCTGCTGCCCAGGCTGTGAAGAGATTTCGCAAGCTTCGCAATTTCACGACGTAGCGGGTTCTTGGCGGCAGAACTGGCCAGCGGCAGACCATGGTCGCCACTTTGCATCACCGGCTTTCCGCCATCGGGCAATTGCAGGTCGATCGAAATGCCAAGGCTCTCGCCCATGCGTTTGATCCTGCTTTTTCCGTTCAGATCCGTGAATTTAGGCGCACGGTTCATCGCAAAACGCAGCTTGTTGAATGGAAGCTCTTCGGCTTGAAGTGCCCGTTTCAGGCGCAAAGCGTTCTGCGCGGACCGCATATCCAGTTCAATTAATGCGAAATACACATGTGCAGCTTGCAGAACGGTTTCGGACCACTGAACCAGTGTTGTGGGCATGTCCACAACCACATAGTCAAAGTGCCGGCGTGCCGTATCAATGACGCGCTGAATATCCTCTGATGTGATCAGATCCAGCGGGACCATATCAGACGGTGCCGTCAGGACCTGCATTTTTTCTTCATAAGTTTGGAGGGCTTGCGAGAACACGTCATCGTCCATTGACGCCGTGTCCGAGAGCATCTCAAAAACAGTTTCCCGGCGCGGCAGATCCAGATAGGTCGAAACAGTGCCGTATTGCAGGTCCAGGTCGATCAGGCAGACAGACGGGGCCTCTTTTTCCGAAATCGAAGCCAGCTCCCAAGCCAGGTTTACCGCCAGAGTCGTCGAACCGACGCCACCGGCCAGACCGTGGGTCACGAACAAAGCGCCTTCTTTTGATTCGCCCTGCGCTAGCGAAACGGCCGCTTCCTGCGCCAAAACGACCGGGTCGGGCTTGTTCATACGCTCGATTGCTTCCTGCAACTCGCCTTCTGGCAAAGGGTAGGGGACAAATTCATCCGCGCCCTTGCGCAGCAACTGGTGCAATGAAGCTGGCGTCACGTCCTCGGCAATCAGGACAACTTTGATCTTCTTTTCCTTGGCCTGCGTGATGATCTCACCCATCAGGGTAAGGTTGTCTTCGTCTTCGCCGTCAATAGCTAGGGCAACGAACTCAAGGTGATCGGCTTCAGGCTGTCCAAAAAAGGCCAAAGCCTCGGCAAACCCCAAGTCGCCCCAACGGTCACCCAAAGCGGCTTCCATGTCTTCGATCAGAAGATCAAAATTCTGGACATCCCGGCTTATTGTGCAGGCCAGAATAGCGGTTTTATCATCTTGCGTCGTTGCGCTGGTCATTAACACAGTCCTCGTCGAGAGGGCAGCAACCTTCGCGAACCAAATGGTCCGGTCAGGCTTCTGTTGCCCTGTTGCGGCCTTATCCGGTCGCAGTTCACCCAATTGTTGAAAATGTGGCTTGGAACTTAGGCAAGAATTAGGCGCAAAAGAACCAATTGTTGGGAATTGGGCGACGATGTCGCCCAATTCAAAAGATTATTCAGAGATGTCTGTCGCGTCTACATCAGTGATGTAGCTCAGGTTGGTCGCGCTCTGGACATACTCGCGATAGATGACTTCTGCGTACTTGCCATCCAACAGCTGAGGTGCGCGATCAACAAAGCCTGAAACCTCTGTAACCGTACGCCGGTTGCGGCGGTCTCTGTTCGGCGTGTCGATCAAGGGTCGAGTTTTGCCAAAGGAAACAACGGCTTCCAGTCGCGACCGCGAGATGCCCTGACGTGTCAGGAAGGCAACCGCTGCGTCTGCACGACGCTGGCCGAGGCTTTGGTTGTAGGACTGGGATCCAACAGCATCCGTATGACCGTAAACGCGGAAGCGCGCTTCGGGGAACTGTTTGATCCAGTCTGCCTGCCGCAGCAGGATGCGCTGTGCGCTGGCATCCAACTGCGCGCTGTCAAAGGCAAAGTTGATCTGCGTCGGAACTTCGGCTGCGAACCTACGGCCCAGGATTTGGGCATATGTCAATTCGCCAGTCATGACTTGCGAATTGTTCAGAGTCGCATTTCCGAACGCACCTTGGTCAACTTCATATCCGGCCTCACGCGTACATGCGGCGACAGCGACCGAAAGACCCAGTGTGATGATCCACTTCTGCATTGGTCCTATCCTCCTTATCATTCCAGCACGTAGCCGTATGAGCTACCGAAGTCTTGCTTGGCGACTTCAGACGCACCACCGGAACCCAGACGTTCGGTTCTTGCGGTCCGGCCGTTGATGAACAGATCGAACTCGCTTGGCGGTTTGACCCGATCCGTCGGCAGAGCAAGAGCTTCACCGCGAGTCGGCGACACCAGGTGTGCGGTTACGATGACGACCAGTTCGGTTTGCTGACGCTGATACTCGGCGCTGCGGAACAGGGCCCCAAGAACGGGGACGTCGCCCAGCCATGGCACCTGGTTGTTCAGGTCCGCAAAGTCGTCTTGGATCAGGCCCGCGATTGCAAAGCTTTCACCGTCGCGCAGTTCGACCGTTGTTTTGGTCCGACGTGCAACGAACGAAGGAACATTGTTACCTGCAATCGTAAAGTCCGAGTTATTGTCGATACTTGAAACAGATGTGCCCATCTCAAGGTTGATCAGATCACCGTCCACAACGCGCGGAGTAAAGATAATCTGAACACCGAAGGCCCGATACTCGATCGCGATGTTGCCGTCATCGGCAGGGACCGGAATTGGTACTTCGCCACCCGCGAGGAACTCAGCTTCCTGCCCGGACAGGGCAGACAGGTTGGGTTCCGCCAAGCTGCGCGCCAGGCCCTTTGCCTCAAGTGCTTCCAACAACAGGCGAACTTGCGTCGAACCGGCACCAAAACCGAACAGGATCGCGCCTGTGTTGGTCTGAGATACCGGAATGTTGTTGTTGATCGCGTTTTGTAGCGACAAAGCGTTGTTCAAGGTGTTGAAACCACCCGTTACGTCGCTACCGCCAAAGCCCAGCGATGCTGTAAGGCTTTTTGCGACCGAACGGCTCATTTCGGCGAAGCGTACCTTCAGCATGACCTGCTGAACGCCGCCAACCGACATCAGGTTCGAAACACGCTCGGGTGCGTAGCGCTCTGCCAGTTCCAGTGCCCGGGCCAGTTTGGCCGAGCTGGAAACAGTGCCGGACAGCACGATCCCGTCATTTGCCGTGCGGACCTCGATCGGTTCGCTTGGCAGGATCTGCCGCAGACGCTCTTTAAACTCCGAAACGTCCGGAGATACGCGGACGCGAACGTTGGCAAGCAAGTTGCCCGCCCCGTCAAACAGCGTCAGGGTGGTCAAGCCGGGGGCTTTACCCAAAACATAAATCGTGCGGTCCGAAAGCGACGAAATATCAGCAATGCCGGCGTTGGCGATGCTGAGTTCGGCAAACGGTTCCTCACTCTCTACGACAATGGCGCGGTTCATCGGGACATCGAGCGTTTCCGCCGTACCCTTCTTAACCACGCGCAAACTTTGAGCCCAGGCGGCATCGCCGACGGAACTCATTACAAGCGCCAACCCCAAAAGGGTCGCGCTAATCCAAGATTGTATTTTCATGTGACCTGCCTCTCCGATCACGCCTCGTTGTAGGTCTAGTGCCTTATGCCAGTTAACACTGCGCGACTTGTGAATTTATTGCAATAATCAATGGTTTCTGGAATTTTCCTTATGTGGATAATGCGCAACATCCAAAATAACACAAGCCGCGCAAGATGCGCGGCTTGTACGTCTAAATCGCTGATTTGGCGTCAGTTTGTGCAGGGAATCACTGTTTTCACGATCTCTCCTCCACGCCGGGTATTTACCGTGCAAACTTCTTCCTGGACTTGCACCGGAGCAGGGGCGGCTTCTTTGATTCCCAACAGCTTTCTCTGGTCCACTTCAACCGCGCTTGCGACGGTTTCGTCCTGAACTCCTACCAGTGCCAGAGACAGTCGACCTGTGTTCTGCGCCTGTGCCAGGGCAGCAATTTGTTCAGGCGTCGCCGCGACCGTGACGGTGCGCGCGATGGTTGCACCTGTCAGGTCGGAGCCCGCCTTTTGGTCAACCGCGATAAGTTCAATGTTGGTTTGAATCAGCCGCGTGATTTCACCGCTGTTGCCAGCGATTGCACCACTCACCGATCCCGTCCAGTAAACGTCGACATTGTCACCCGGACGCAGGAAACCCGATACACCCGATGCAACATCAACACTGATTGCAAAAGCGCGTTTCCCTTTTTCAATACGCGAAGTCAGGCCAGCCGATTCTCCGGGCTTGGTCACCTTGACTTCCATCAGGGCTTCGTCCTTTTCCATTGCTCTCAGGACAAAGCGGTCGCCTTTTTTGTCTTCGGGAAACAATTCCGCCAATCCCAAAAAGGTGCCTTCGGGAATCGCATCTTCAGGCCATTGCACAACGCGGATGTCTTCCTCGGTCAGGCGCTCGCCGTATTTCAGCGCGCGGTTCGAGACCAAGACGTCAATTGTTGTGATTGTCTTTACATTCGCAAGCGCGTCCTGCGCGGCGCGCTTCTCTTTTTCAAGTTCAGCCTGAGTTTTGGAGATGTAGTCTTGTGCCAAATAGACTGCGCCACCGGCCAGAGCCACCCCGATAATCAGGACTAGTCCAAATACTGCACGCATTCGCGTCCCCTCGCTTATTCTGTTTACTCATGACGTCGCAACGAATGCGCGTCAGCTCATCCCTCGCTAATCGTGAATTGTGTCGAAAAGGGGGACAATCCTTGATTTTTTTTGCGTCCGTGGATTTTCGGTCGATCCAGTCAAACGTTACTCGGATGCGGGTATCTGAAAACTGGGGTCTCGCACCTCGGCACCTCTGAGCGCATTGCCGGTTTGATTGTCCACGTGTTGAATGGATGGAGAAAGGTTTACGAAGATAATTGCGCCAAAGCCGACCAGACCCGCCGTCAAAAGAACCCAGTCGGCGGTGATGGCCCCATCTTCACCAAATAGATATTTTGCGATTCTGTTCATTTTTCAATCCAGCTTTTTGACATAAAAAAGGGTCGCAATCTGACGAACGCGACCCCTCTTAAAATGCTGTTCGGGCTATTACTGGCTTGCTGCGCCGCCAATTGCCGGAACGCTTACGGATACACCCGACAGAGCCGTGTCGATTTCGCCGGCCAGGTCCGAAGTACCTGCGCCAACCTGGGTGTAAGCAACGGCTGCCAGGCCAACGATAGCTGCGGTCAGAACGACCCAGTCAACTGTTACGGCGCCGTCTTCGTCTTTGCGGAAGTTCTTGATGAACTTGATCATGTTACGTCCCTCCTAAAGGATCAAAATAGTCTGTTAAACCTCGGCGTCTTACAGAGCTTCGTCTCTCAGTCCGCTCTTGACCGTCTCGGTATGGCATTATGTTTGACTGGCGTGCGTGGCAGGAATTGGGCCAAAACCATTTTTTTTTCGCCGAATGTTAACTTTCCGGTAATTTTTTTGTCAAGCTACTGAAATATAAAGATAAAAAATGCGAAATTAGTTCAGGCGACCCATTCGCCCGATGCAAAATTGCGCCAAATGAGGCGAAAATGCCCCAATTCCGGTGGTTTTTCTGGTTTTGGGGCCGGTTCTGGGGTTCAAATCAATCAAAAGATAAATGCATGAGGCGGGCAAAATGAACCTCAGGGACGCAATATTCTGCGTCGGTGTTGTGGCTGCGTTGTTTTTCAGCCCTGCACCTGTTGTTGCGCAATCCGTAGAACCAAGAGGCGTATATAAACGAGTCAAAGCGCCAAAGCCGGGTACGCGCCCTAAGATCACGGTTCAAATCTCGCCCGAGGAACATGCCACAGCGCCTTTCGCCCCAAGTACCGGAACCGAGATCGCTGTTCCCGAGATTATTGCGCGGACTCGCGTTGCGCCCCCTAGCCTGCCGGGAGGGGCCGAAAAGCCCACCGGTTCCTACAAGGAGTTCTGGGAAAAGATTTCGCCCGACTTGGCGCGATCTGGCGCGGGACGCCTGGATGAGGCGATAAACGCGCTGGCTGCGATCAATGTCGCCTCGCCCCGATTGCAGACGCTTCAGAACATTGCGCAGCAGCAGGGGATTGAGATTCTTCGCTCCACCGTCGGCACGAATGTCTCACCCGCCTTGGTGCTGGCTGTGATTTCCGTGGAATCCGCGGGCCGTTCGGATGCGGTCAGTTCCGCCGGGGCGCAGGGCCTGATGCAATTGATGCCTGCGACGGCCAGACGGTTTGGCGTGAAAGACAGCTTCCACCCGGGCCAGAATATCTCTGGCGGTGTGAAATACCTGAACTGGTTGATGGAAGAGTTCGGGAACGATCCCATCCTCGTTCTTGCCGGATACAACGCCGGTGAAGGCGCGGTACGCAAACACGGTGGGGTCCCGCCTTATTCCGAGACGCGCAATTACGTTCCCAAAGTGCTGGCCGCGTTTCAGATAGCACGGGCTTTGTGTTCCACGCCGCCTGAGCTGATCTCGGACGGGTGCGTGTTCCAGACGCAGAACTAAAAAAGGCCCGCCGTTCTGGTGGGCCTTTTCCGTGATGCTTGTCAGTTGACGATGGTTGCTTCGGTGGCGCTTCGAATTTCGTCTTCGGTAACGCCCTCGGCGGTCTCGACGATCTTTAGCCCACCGTCCACGACATCCAGAACGCCCAGATTGGTGATAATTCGGTTCACCACCTTTTTGCCGGTCAGGGGCAGGGTGCATTTCTTCAGCAGTTTGGACTTGCCGTGCTTGTTGGTGTGATCCATCACCACGATCACCCGGCCAACGCCGGCCACAAGGTCCATCGCGCCGCCCATGCCTTTGACCAGTACGCCGGGGATCATCCAGTTGGCCAGATCGCCCTCTTCGTCAACCTCCATCGCGCCCAGCACGGCAGCGGCGATTTTGCCACCCCGGATCATGCCAAAGGATGTGGCGCTGTCGAAATAAGATGTGCGGGACAGTTCGGTGATCGTCTGCTTGCCTGCGTTGATCAGGTCGGGGTCTTCTTCGCCCTCGAACGGGAAAGGGCCCATGCCCAGCATGCCATTTTCCGATTGCAGAGTGATGTCCTTGTCACCCACATAGTTCGCCACCAGCGTCGGAATTCCGATCCCGAGGTTTACATACATGCCGTCTTCCAGCTCTTGCGCTGCGCGGGCGGCCATCTGATTTCGGTCCCAAGGCATTATGCGTCCTCCTTCTTGCGGGTGGTGCGCTGTTCGATGCGCTTTTCGTGGCTACCCTGAATGATGCGGTGCACATAGATGCCGGGCAGGTGGATGGCGTCGGGGTCCAAGGAACCACGTGGGACAATCTCTTCAACTTCGGCCACGCAGATCTTGCCGCAAGTCGCGGCGGGGACGTTAAAGTTACGCGCAGTCTTGCGGAAGATCAGGTTGCCGGTGTCGTCGGCCTTCCACGCCTTGACGATCGCGAGGTCGGCAAAGATGCCTTCCTCCATAATATAAGTCTCGCCGTTGAAGTCTTTGTGCTCTTTACCTTCGGCGATCACGGTGCCTACGCCGGTCTTGGTGTAGAAACCGGGGATACCAGCGCCGCCGGCGCGCATACGCTCAGCCAGAGTGCCCTGCGGGTTGAACTCTAGCTCAAGCTCTCCGGCCAGGTACTGACGCATGAACTCCGCGTTTTCGCCAACGTAAGAGCTGATCATTTTCTTGACCTGCTTGGTTTGCAGCAGGATACCGATGCCGAAATCATCAACACCCGCGTTGTTTGACGCAAATGTCAGGTCCTGAGCGCCGGACTCTTTAATTGCTTCCAACAGAAGCTCGGGAATGCCGCACAGGCCAAACCCGCCCGCCGCAATCAGCATGCCATCCGACAACACGCCATCAAGCGCATCGGTGGCATTGGCATAGACTTTTTTCATGAAGAAACTCCCCCAATGACATGGTGATGGGCAGGTTGTGCCGCCACGTCACGGGGAAGTCAACGAATCCAAGGGGGTGGTGGTATTTCTACCTATGAGGCCGCCTTTTTGGTCGTCTTCTTGGCCGTTGCCTTCTTCTTCGGCGCGGCTTTCTTTTTAGTGCCTTTCTTGGCGGCGCGCTCGTTGACCAGTTCGATGGCCATTTCCTGCGTCACGTCCTCGGGCTTGATGTCCTTGGGAATGGTTGCATTAACCTTTTCCCATTTCACATATGGCCCATAGCGCCCGTCCAGCACTTGCATTGCCCCACCATCGGGGTGATCGCCCAGTTCCTTGAGCGGTTTTGCCGCCGCGCGCCGTCCGCGCCCCGGGTTTGCGCGTTTCTCGGCCAACAGTTCGACGGCACGGTTCATCCCGATCTCGAACACATCGTTCGGGTCCTTGAGATTGGCATAGACTGGTTTCGCCTCGTCCGGCAGTTGGTGCATGATATATGGCCCAAACCGTCCGAAATTCGTGCTGATCATGCCGCCGTCGGGGTGTTCGCCGATCTGGCGAGGCAAAGACAACAGTGTCAGTGCCTTGTCCAGATCCATGTCATCCTTGCTCCACCCACGGGGGAGGGACGCACGGGGGGGCTTTTTGTTCTCGGGCGTGGGTTCGCCGCGCTGAACATAAGGACCAAACCGACCGGATTTCAGCCAGATCTCATCGCCTGCATCTTCACCCAGCAGGCGCTCATCGCCCTCGGCCCCTTCGCCCGCGATGGGGCGGGTATAGGTGCATTCCGGATAGTTGCCGCAGCCCACAAACCCGCCTGTGCGCGAGGTTTTCAGGTGCAGCTGACCTACACCGCATTTCGGGCAGACACGGGGATCAGAGCCGTCTTCACGAGGTGGATAAAGCTGCGGGGCCAGCGCCTCGTCCAGCTTGTCCAGCACTTCGGAAATGCGCAGTTCCGATGTCTCTCCAATCGCGGCTGAGAAATCGCGCCAGAACTTACCCAGCAGGTCTTTGTAATCCCGCTCACCCGCGCTGACATCGTCCAGCTCACCTTCCAGATTGGCGGTGAATTCGTATCCCACGTACTGTCGGAAGAAATTAAGCAAAAAGATCGTAACGATCCGGCCTTTTTCCTCGGGGATCAGCCGGTTCTTGTCCTTGCGCACATATTCACGGTCCTGAATCGTGGTCACGATGCTGGCATAGGTGGAGGGGCGCCCGATCCCCAGTTCTTCCATTCGTTTGACCAGGGTGGCCTCAGTATAGCGCGGGGGGGGCTGCGTGTGATGTTGCAGGGCCAGAACCGCCTCGTTTTCAGACAGAACCGCTGCTTTGTCTTCGGCCTTGGCGAACTGATCCTTGAGCGAGGCCTTTGCAAACCGCGCCGGATCGCCCTGCGTGATCTGGGGCAAGCGCTTGTCGTCGTCATCCGCTACGTCGTCGCGGCCTTCCTCATAGACGCGCATGAATCCGTCGAACATGACAACCTGACCGGTAGCGCGCAGGCCGACCTGACCATCGTTGCTGCCGATCTCAACGGTGGTCCGCTCCAGCCGGGCAGCGGCCATCTGGCAGGCGATGGTGCGCTTCCAGATCAGATCATACAGCTTTCGCTGATCCTCATCCGTCACCTTCAAATCGTTGGCGTCGCGCGACATGTCGGTAGGGCGGATACATTCGTGCGCTTCCTGCGCGTTCTTGGCCTTATTCTTGTAAATGCGGGGGCTGTCAGGCACATATTCCGCGCCATAGCGGTCGGTGATGGTATCGCGGGTGGCGGCCACAGCCTCGGGGGCCATGTCGATGCCATCGGTCCGCATATAGGTAATGTAGCCGGCTTCATACAGCCGCTGTGCCACCTGCATTGCGTGGCGCGCGCCCATGCCGAATTTGCGACTGGCTTCCTGCTGCAGGGTCGAGGTCATGAACGGAGCGCTGGGGTTGCGCGCCGCAGGCTTCGCCTCGACCGAGGTCACGGTAAGAGCGCGGCTGGTGATTGCCTGAACGGCCAGTTCGGCCTGCGTGGCGTTCTTCAGGTCGTGCTTATCCAGTTTATTCCCGGCCAGAGTGACCAGACGCGCCTCATAGGTCTGACCACGCGGCGTTTCGAACAGCGCTTTGACCGACCAGTATTCAACCGGTTTGAACGCCTCGATCTCCATCTCGCGCTCGACGATCAGACGCAAACAGACGGATTGCACACGCCCCGCCGATTTCGCACCGGGCAGCTTACGCCACAGGACGGGGGACAGGTTGAAGCCCACCAAGTAATCCAGTGCGCGACGGGCCAGATAAGCCTCGACCAAAGGCATATCGACCTGACGGGGGTTCTGCATCGCTTCGGTCACGGCGTCCTTGGTGATCGCGTTGAAGGTCACGCGGCTGACCGGCGTGTCCTTTTTGATCGAGCGGCGCTTGGTCAGCGCCTCTTGCAGGTGCCAACTGATCGCCTCGCCTTCACGATCAGGGTCAGTGGCGAGGATCAGGGCGTTGTCCTCTTTCAGCGCGTCGGCGATCGCTTTGACATGCTTGCGGCTGTCATTGCCAACCTCCCATTTCATGTCGAATTCGTGGTCAGGATCGACCGATCCGTCCTTGGGCGGCAGGTCACGCACGTGACCATAAGACGCCAGAACCGTGTAGTCATCGCCAAGATATTTGTTGATCGTTTTGGCCTTGGCAGGGGATTCTACAACAACTACAGGCATTTAAGGGAAAACCTCGCTCGACGAATTTGGCGCCTTCTATGATGGTGCAAAATGTGGAGGGCAAGAGCGAATTGTCAATGCGTTCCTTTTGCCAAAGCGATTTGGCGGTGATTTCAAAGTGATACGGGTAGAACAATGGCGTATTCGTTCGATCAGGCCGATAACGATAGAAGTCCGCCGGGTTGTCTTTGGATGCGCCCGTCCAATTCCAGATCTACCAGCACCGGGCCGATTTCCCCGGCAGTGGCTGCAATATCGCGGATCAGTTGATCTTCGGCAATCGGGGACGGCCCGAGGCGCGTCAGGATCGCCGCGTGCAGCGATTCTACGTTAGCTTCAGAATTGTCTGTTCGGGGGGGCTGTTCGGCTTGAACGGGTGAAGGTATTTCACGTTTGGGCAGCGCTTCGATAACGTCTTCCGCCGAGCGTACCAGAGTCGCGCCGTCGCGGATCAGCAGGTTGCACCCCGCGGCACGGGCGTCAAAGGGGTGGCCGGGCACGGCCAGAACTTCGCGCCCCTGATCCAATGCGTCGCGCGAAGTGATCAGGCTGCCGGACTTGGCCGCTGCCTCGACCACCACAACCGCCTGTGAAAGGCCCGAGATGATCCGGTTGCGGCGCGGGAAATGACGGGCCTGAGGCGTCACGCCCATGGGTTGTTCCGACACCCGCAATCCGTTTTCGGCGATTTTATGGGCCAGATCGGTGTTTTCTGACGGATAGATCACGTCGACCCCTCCGGCCATGACAGCCACAGTGCCAGCGTCCAGCGCCGCGATATGGGCCGCCGTGTCGATCCCGCGGGCAAGACCGGAGACAATCACATATCCATGCTTGCCCAGATCGGTAGCCAACCCGCGCGCCATGCGCGCGCCCAGTGATGAACAATTACGTGCACCGACCATTGCAACCGATGGGTTTTGCAGCAGTGATACATCACCGACTGCCCACAACATCGGCGGTGCGTCGTTTAGGTCATTCAAAGCGGTCGGGAAGTCAGCGGCCCCAAGGCACAAAAGCCGCGCGTTGGCGGCTTTTGCGGCCTTGAGTTCCGCCTCAATCACACCGGGCGGGCAGATTTCATACCCTTTTATTCCGGCAGCGCGCGCCATTTCAGGCAGCGCGGCCAGCGCATTCTGCGCCGAGCCATGTTCCCGCAGCAGTCGACGAAACGTCGCTGGACCGACCTTGCGCGAGCGCAACAGACGAAGCCAGGAAAACCGACCCTCTTCCGTGGTGGGTGGGAGTGTGGGGTGATTGGAAGAAAGCTGCTCCTCGGTCATCCGTTGCTCCGCCTGATTGCAGAACTGGTTTACGGCTGGAGTGGTTAACAGCTTCTGAATCCGTTCAAATTTTTCTGATATTTTTGTAGGTTGAACTACTGTTTTCGCGTAACAATCTGAAAATCAATGGAAAATATAAACGCGTCGCAAGCGTGGCCTGAGCGCCACTGGACAGCGCAAGCAGGAATCGAGGCGCAGTATTAACCCTGCGCCCCACAAAATTCGCCGCGATTCTAGTTTATGCCGCCGATCCGCCGACAGTCAGGCCGTCCATCAGAACAGTCGGCTGCCCGACGCCGACTGGCACCCATTGGCCGTCCTTGCCACATGTGCCCATGCCAGGATCTAGCGCCATGTCGTTGCCCAGCCCGCGGATACGCTTCAGGGCAGACGGGCCGTCCCCAATCAAGGTCGCGCCTTTGACCGGCGCACCGATCTTACCATTTTCGACCCGGTAGGCCTCGGTGCAGGAAAAGACGAATTTGCCGTTGGTGATATCCACCTGCCCGCCACCAAAGCCGACAGCCCAGATACCGTCCTTGATATCGGCCACCAGCGATGCGGGGTCCGCGTCGCCGCCCAGCATGACGGTGTTGGTCATACGCGGCATCGGTTTATGGGCATAGCTTTGTCGGCGGCCATTTCCGGTGGGCGCAACCCCCATCAAGCGCGCATTCTGGCGGTCCTGCATGTAACCAGTCAGGATACCGTCCTCGATCAGAACGGTGCGCGAGCTTGGCGTACCCTCGTCATCGACCGAGATCGAGCCGCGACGGTCCGGGATAGTGCCGTCATCCACCACGGTCACGCCTTTGGAGGCGATCTGCTGACCCATCAACCCTGCAAAGGCCGAGCTGCCCTTGCGGTTGAAATCTCCCTCTAACCCGTGTCCGATGGCTTCGTGCAGCAGAATACCGGGCCAGCCGGGGCCAAGCGCGACCTCCATCACACCCGCGGGCGCTGGGATGGCGTCCAGATTGACCAGTGCGATCCGCAGCGCCTCTTGTGCCTTGTCCTGCCAGTCGGAAGGGTCGATCAGCCCGTCCAGACCCACACGACCGCCCCCGCCTGCCGAGCCGCTTTCGCGCCGGCCATTCTGCTCGACGATCACCGATATGTTCAGGCGGGTCATCGGGCGTACATCACGGACGATCACGCCGTCTGGGCGTAGAATCTCGACCTCTTGCACCGCAGCCGCAATCGTGGCGCTGACCTGAACGACACGGGAATCAAGATCACGGGCGAAGGCATCAATCTCGCGCAGGGTCTCGATCTTGACCGGGAAACTGGCGGATTCGATCGGGTCCTCGTCTGTATAAAGGCGTGTATTGGTGGCGCGTGGCGCTCTGGCCAAGGTGCCGCCACCATCGCCGACGGCCAGGCGCGTTGTCTCTGCAGCACGTTTCAGCGCCGGGATCGAGACGTCGGTGGAATGTGCATAACCCGCCACCTCGCCCTGAACCGCGCGCAGGCCGAACCCTTCGGAGGCATCGTAAGACGCAGTGCGCAAACGCCCGTCGTCAAAGACCAGAGCTTCTGATTTTCGGCGTTCCACAAACAACTCTCCGTCCTCGGCCCCGGCGGTGGCAGGTTGCAAAACCGCAAGCGCTTCGTCGTGGGGAAGGGCGCTTTCAAAGGGGCGAAACGGGTCATTCGTCATGGGTGGGACCTTTCGAGTTTGATCCAGATCAAAAATAGCGTCTGTTTGACGCAAGCATTTTGCTTTATCTACCACCCGGAATATGGTTTTTAACGCTGCCAAAGACAACGGGAGAGGTGCGACCGATTCACACCTTTTCGCCAGGGACGCAAAGATCAAACGATCAGGACAGAAAATGAAGAATGCTTTGATGCTTTCGGGGCTCATGACAGCCCTCTCCAGCCTGCCTGCCATGGCTCAGGAGCTTGAAATTATTGGCAAGCCGGTTGATGGCGGTTTGGGTTTTCAACCCGCAGCCACCAGCCTGGCCGAGGGGATTCACCGGCTGGACGGAATGATTTTGGTGATCATCACCGCCATCTGCCTGTTGGTTGCCGGACTGCTGGTCTACTGCATCGTGCGCTACAATAGCCGCGTAAACCCGACGCCGGCGCGATTCTCTCACTACACACCAGTTGAGATCGCTTGGACCTTGGGCCCGATCCTGATTCTGGTCTTCATCGGCGCCTTCTCACTTCCGGTTCTGTTCAAGCAGCAGGAAATTCCTGAAGGTGACGTGGTTATCAAGGTCGTCGGCAACCAGTGGTACTGGACCTACGAATACGTTGACCATGACTTTGCCTTCGACAGCTATCTGCTGGGCCACCCGGCCACCTTGGACGAGGGTGCGCGCCCGGCTGACGCAGATGTCACGCCTTTCGTTCTGGATGATGCGATGCGGGCCAAGCTTGCAGATTCCGGCTATGGTGAAGACGAGTGGCTGCTGGCCACGGACACTGCCGTCGTTGTTCCGGTTGGCAAGATCGTTGTGATGCAGGTGACCGCGTCGGACGTGATCCATTCGTGGACCATCCCGTCCTTCGGAGTAAAGCAAGACGGTGTTCCCGGTCGTCTGGCCGAGCTTTGGTTCCAGGCCGACAAAGAAGGCGTTTATTTCGGCCAGTGTTCGGAACTGTGCGGCAAGGATCACGCCTATATGCCGATCACCGTCAAAGTGGTTAGCGAAGAGGCCTATGAGGAATGGCTGCAGGGTGCTCTGGAAGAGTACGCGGGTCAGCCAGCCTCGTATCAGGTTGCCTCGAACTAAGCCGCAAACGGCCTAGATTGAAACAAGCAGGCTGCGCGGGGATCGCGCAGCTTTTGCCCCAAAAGGACCGGACATGAGCGACGCAAGCATCAATGCCAGCCAAGTGACCGCCACGGCGCACGCGGATGAGGCCAGCTTTGGCGACTATTTCGCTTTGCTGAAGCCACGTGTGATGTCTTTGGTGGTGTTCACGGCTTTGGTGGGGCTGGTGGCGGCGCCGGTATCGGTGCATCCGTTCGTCGGTTTCTGTGCAATCCTGTTCATCGCTATCGGTGGCGGCGCGTCTGGCGCGCTGAACATGTGGTGGGATGCGGATATCGACCGGGTGATGAAACGCACCAAGGGCCGCCCGATTCCGGCTGGAAAAGTGCAGGAACGCGAGGCGCTGTCGCTGGGGCTGGCGCTGTCGGGCCTGTCCGTCATTATGCTGGGGCTGGCAACCAATTGGTTCGCAGGGGCATTCCTTGCGTTCACGATCTTCTTTTATGTTGTCGTCTATACGATGTGGCTGAAGCGCTTGACGCCCCAGAACATCGTAATCGGTGGCGCAGCAGGGGCGTTCCCGCCGGTAATCGGCTGGGTTGCTGCCACGGGCTCGATGTCGATCGAACCGTGGCTTATGTTCGCTCTGACCTTCATGTGGACGCCGCCGCATTTCTGGGCCCTGGCCTTGTTCATGCGCTCGGACTATGACGATGCCGGTGTGCCGATGCTGACCGTAACGCATGGTCGCCGTGCAACCCGTTGGCACATTCTGATCTATACCGCGCTTCTGGCGACGCTGGCCGTTGGAACGGCGTTTTCGGGCATTGGTGGCCCGATCTATCTGACCGTAGCCGTTGTGATGAATGCCTTGTTCCTGCGGGGCGCATGGGCAATCGCGCGTCGGACCGAAGACGACTCGGAAGCTGATAACTTCAAGGTTGAGCGGAGCTTCTTCAAGTTATCGCTGCTGTACCTTTTCCTGCATTTCGGTGCGATTCTGGTTGAGGCATTGCTGAGACCCTATGGTCTGGGAGGCTGGTCATGAGCTTGCGAAAAAGCCATGAACTGCATCAGCGCCGGTTCAGCCGCAATTTGGGTGTTGGCCTGACGTTGGCCGCTTTTATCGTGATCATCTTCGGTCTGACGATCGTCAAAGTCTCGGGCACCGACTTCAATATGGCCACGCAAGAGGTGCAGAACTGATGGCGCTGTCAGGTCCTCAGAAGACTGTTGCGCAGACCGTTGGCGTGGTGATCCTGATGGGAAGCCTCGCATGGGCTGCGGTGCCGTTTTATGACTGGTTCTGCCGCGTCACCGGGTTTGGCGGCACGACTGGTGTGGCCGAGGCCGCGCCCGAGGACATTCTCGACCGTACTGTTACCGTCCGCTTTGATGCGTCCAAAGCCAAAGATATGGCGTGGGAATTCAAACCGGTCGAGCGCGAGATGGAAGTGCGCATCGGCGAGACCGGGTTGGCCTTTTTTGAGGCATATAATCCGACCGATCGCCCGATTGCGGGGCAGGCGTCTTACAATGTCGCGCCGTATTCTGCGGGTGGCTATTTCCAGAAAATCGCTTGTTTCTGCTTTGAGGAACAGGTGCTTGAACCCGGCGAGCGGGTTCAGATGCCGGTAAGCTTTTTCGTCGACCCTGAAATGGTCGAGGATCTGGAAGCGAAATATGTGCATACGATCACTCTGTCGTATACATTCTACGAAATTGACCTGCCCGAGGGCTATGCCGCCCTAGATGCGCAGGCTGATACAACAACGAACTAATGCCTTTAGGTGAGGGACGCTGATGGCACACGCTAAAAACCATGATTATCACATTCTGGCCCCGTCGATCTGGCCGCTGATCGGCGCGATCGGCGGTTTTGTGATGCTTTTCGGAGCCGTCCTGTGGATGCACGGCGTTACGTCGTTCATGTTCTGGATGGGTCTGGTGGCCGTTCTTTACACCATGTTCGCCTGGTGGTCCGAAGTGGTGGCCGAAAGCCGTGCGGGCGATCACACGCCGGTTGTGCGTATCGGCTTGCGCTATGGCTTCATCCTGTTCGTAATGTCCGAGGTGATGTTCTTCTTTGCCTGGTTCTGGTCGTTCTTCAAGCATCGCATGTATCCGATGTACGACTATGCCGGCACCGAATACATTCAGCCGGATATCCACGCGGTTGATCCGTTCCACCTGCCGCTGATCAACACTCTGGTCCTGCTGCTGTCGGGTTGCGCGATTACTTGGGCGCACCACGCGTTGGTACATGACAATGATCGCAAGGCTTTGATCAATGGCCTGGCGATCGGCATTGTACTGGGTATCGCATTTACCTTCCTGCAAGCGTTTGAATACTATGAACTGCTGGCCCATGAAGGCTGGGAATTCGGTGGCGATCAATTCTACTCGAACTTCTTCATGGCGACTGGTTTCCATGGCGCGCATGTCATCATCGGGACGATCTTCCTGACGGTCTGTCTGATCCGCGCCCTTCGAGGAGACTTTACGCCCGAAAAGCACGTGGGTTTCGAGGCTGCCGCATGGTACTGGCACTTCGTTGACGTTGTCTGGCTGTTCCTGTTCTTCGCTGTCTACATCTGGGGACAAGCCCCGTTGATGTGACGCTGATCAGGTGAACCAAATGCAAAAGCCGCCCGTTGGGGCGGCTTTTTCCTTACTTGGACGCAAGATTGCGCCCCATACAATTGCGTGGTTGCAATCGGGACCGCTCCGCCCTTAACAAGACGCCGGTTTCTGCAATAAGGTCACGACCCCGCCATGCGCCGCATTTTGTTCCTCCTGATCTTTGGTGTCGCCGGTCTGGGCGTGCTGATCTCGCTAGGCATCTGGCAGATGCAGCGGCTTGCCTGGAAAGAGGGTGTTCTGGCCGAAATCGACGCACGCATCGCGGCAGAACCCGTGAGCCTTCCGCAGATCATTTCAGCAGATGCTGACAAATACCTGCCAGTCACGATTTCGGGTGATATGGAGCCGGGGGAAATCCACGTTCTTGTCTCGGTCAAACAGGTCGGGGCGGGGTATCGGATTATCCAGTCGTTCAGCACGCAGGACCGAACTATTATGGTGGATCGCGGTTTTGTGCCGACCACCGAGAAACAGGCCGAACGCCAGAATGGGCCAATGACCGTGACCGGCAACCTGCACTGGCCGGATGAGATCGACAGTTATACGCCCGACGCCGATATCGACGCCAACATCTGGTTCGCGCGCGACGTACCCAATCTGGCCGCTGCGCTTGGGGCAGAGCCGATACTGTTGATCGCCCGATCGGAAACCGATCCCGGCATAACGCCCTTGCCAGTGGATACGGCGGGCATCCCAAACGATCATCTGCAATACGCAATCACATGGTTTGGTCTGGCTCTGGTCTGGGCCGCGATGACCGGTTATTTCCTGTGGCGCAACCGCGCCCCTGCAAAGAGTGAAACGCAATGAAATACATCTCGACCCGTGGCCAAGCGCCGGAACTGACCTTTGAAGCGGCGATGCTGACTGGATTGGCCCGCGACGGTGGCCTGTACCTGCCGGCCGAGATTCCGGTGATGAGCCATGATGAGATCGCGGCATTGGCCGGTCTGCCCTATGAAGAAATCGCGTTTCGCGTGATGTGGCCCTATGTCTGCGGCTCGTTCTCGGAAGATGAGTTCAAAGACATCATCGCGCGAGCCTATGAAGGCTTCGGTCACGACGCCCGCGCGCCGTTGAAACAGTTGAACGAAAACCACTTTCTGCTGGAATTGTTCCACGGGCCGACACTGGCCTTCAAGGACTTCGCCATGCAACTGATCGGTCAGTTGTTCCAAGTGGCCCTGAAACGGCGCAATGACCGTGTGACCATCGTGGGCGCGACCAGTGGTGATACCGGCTCAGCCGCGATTGAGGCGTTCCGGGGGTTGGACGCTGTGGACGTGTTCATCCTGTTTCCGCATGGCCGTGTGTCCGAGGTGCAGCGCCGTCAAATGACCACGCCTGCCGACAGCAATGTTCATGCGCTGGCTGTGGATGGTGACTTCGACGATTGTCAGGCGGCGCTGAAGGATATGTTCAACGATTTCGACTTCCGCGACGGGGTGAAACTGGCCGGGGTGAACTCGATCAACTTCGCGCGGGTGTTGGCGCAGATCGTCTATTACTTCTCGGCCGCCGTCAGCCTTGGCGCACCGCATCGCAAGGTCAGCTTTACCGTGCCCACCGGCAATTTCGGCGACATCTTTGCGGGCTATCTGGCCAAACGTATGGGCCTGCCCATCGACCGTCTGGTGGTGGCGACGAACCAGAACGACATCCTGCATCGCTGTCTCTCGGGTGAGGGGTATTTCAAAGGCGACACCATCCCTTCGATCAGCCCGTCGATGGATATTCAGGTCAGCTCGAACTTTGAACGGGCGCTGTATTATGCCTATGGCGAGGACGGCAGCGCCGTGGCACAATTGATGGATGAACTGAAGACTGGCGGCTTTAACGTCAGCCAAGGCGCAATGGAGGCGCTGCGCGAAAGCTTTGACTCTGGCCGTGTGTCCGAGGATGAAACGCTTGAGACCATCAAGCAGACGCTGACCCATAGCGCTGAGCTGGTCTGCCCGCACTCGGCCATTGGTATCAAGGTCGGTGAGGAGCATCGCAAGGCAGAGGTTCCGATGATCACTTTGGCCACCGCACATCCGGCGAAATTCCCGGCGGCGGTCGAGAAGGCGAGCGGGGAGCATCCGCCTCTTCCATCCCGCATGTCTGATCTGTATGAACGTCCGGAACGGGTAACGCGGATTGCCAATGATCTGGGTGCCCTCGAGGATCATATCAAAGGGCATATCGCCGAGTGACTGTCAGACAAGACCAGCTGAAGAACGGATTTCGGATCGTCAGTGAACATATGCCGGGGCTGCAATCTGCGGCCATCGGCATCTGGGTGACCGCCGGTGGGCGGCATGAGCGGATCGAACAGAACGGCATCGCGCATTTCCTTGAACATATGGCGTTCAAGGGAACCGAGCGGCGTTCCGCGCTGCAAATCGCCGAAGCGATCGAGGATGTGGGCGGATATATCAACGCCTATACCTCGCGCGAGGTGACGGCCTATTACGCGCGTGTTCTGAAAGATGACGTGGCGCTGGCCATGGACGTGATCGGCGACATCGTTCTGAACCCGGTTTTCGACCCGCGCGAGATCGAGGTTGAGCGCGGCGTGATCCTGCAGGAAATCGGTCAGGCATATGACACGCCCGACGATGTGATTTTCGACTGGCTGCAAGAGCAGAGCTATCACGACCAGCCTTTAGGCCGCACCATTCTGGGGCCGACCGAGCGGGTCTCTGCGTTTTCGCGTGAGGATCTGTCCGGTTTTGTGTCCGAGCACTATGGGCCGGAACAGATGATCTTGTCGGCGGCTGGTGCGGTGGACCACGACGCGTTGATGAAAATGGCCGAAAGGATGTTCGGCCATCTGCATCCGCGCAAAGGTTTGATTGCCGAAGCAGCCCGGTTCACAGGCGGGGAAGCCCGACAGCAAAAGGATTTGGAACAAGCCCATTTCGCGCTGGCTTTTGAAAGCCCGGGCTACCGTGATGATGCGATCTATACGGCCCAGATTTACTCGACAGCGCTGGGGGGTGGCATGTCCTCGCGGCTGTTTCAGGAAGTCCGAGAGACTCGGGGCCTGTGCTACACGATTTTCGCGCAGACCGGAGCCTATGCTGATACCGGGACCACGACGATTTATGCCGGAACTTCGGCAGATCAGGTTGGCGAACTGGCGACCATCACCATCGACGAGATGAAGCGCGCCGCCGATGACATGAACCCCGAAGAAGTTGCCCGTGCCCGCGCACAGATGAAGGCCGGAATGCTGATGGGGTTGGAAAGCCCATCGAACCGGGCCGAGCGATTGGCACGGCTGGTTCAGATTTGGGGCGACGTGCCGCCGCTTGAAGAAACAATCGCTAAAATTGACGCTGTAAGCACCGTTGACGTACGCGATTTTGCTGAACGTCTGGCGATCAGTGCTCCGGCCGCGCTGGCCTTGTACGGCCCGGTATCCGGCGCGCCAACGCTGGCAGAATTGCAGGAGAGGCGTGCGGCGTGATGCTGTTGGGCCGACGTAAGCTGAAACTTGAGACAGCGCGTCTTAGTCTGCGCCCGCCGGTTCATTCCGATTTCAACGATTGGGCCGCGCTGCGGCGGGCCTCGAAAGAGTTCCTGACGCCGTGGGAACCGATCTGGGCCAAGGATCACCTTAGCCGCAAGTCCTTCACCAACCGGGTCTATTGGGCGCAGCGCTCGGTCGCGAGTGGGACGGCGATACCGTTGTTTCTGTTCCGGCGCGAGGATGATGTGCTGGTGGGTGCGATCACGCTGGACAACATCCGCCGCGGACCGGCACAGGCGGGGACGCTGGGCTATTGGACCGGGCAGGCTTATGCGCGCAATGGCTATATGCGCGAGGCGATTGGCGCGGTCGTGCACCATGCGTTTACCCGACTTGACCTGAGCCGGATCGAGGCGGCGTGTTTGCCCGAAAACAAACCTTCGCGCGGGTTGTTGGAGCGGTCGGCGTTCAAATATGAGGGCGTGGCGCAGTCCTATTTACAGATAAACGGGCGGTGGCGGACGCATGTGTTGTACGCCTGTCTGCGCTCGGATCGGCGCGGCAAGACGGACGCTGGGTAGGGCACAGCCAAGGCGTCGAATGCACTTTTGGCTGGTGCTACGCCGCATTTGTCAGCGTGAGCCCAATTCACTTACGCCCTCGGGCATTTTCCACCGGCTAGGCGATGAGTGCGCAACGAACCTAGTGGCGTTCAGGATAGATGGAAGCGGCGGACAGCTCATAGGCTATTGCCGCGACAACGGTCTGTTTTGGGCCGGAAGCGACCAATTCATCAAGGCGTGCCAATGGCGGGCACGCGCGGCAAGAAGGCTGGATATTCACCACTCAAAAACGTTACTCGGCTTCAAAAACCATATCACCTTCGACAAACGTCTTTAGTATTTGCGCCTCACTGACTCCCGTGATTGGTATTTCAAAGAGCGTCATCGGCGACACAGAGATTACTGGCGCAATCCCCATCTGAAGGTGAAATGGTGCAGTTTGAAATGACGGTCCGGTTGCCTGATGTGTTCCTTTTGGAATGTCATGAGTTCGTATTTGCCGAATAAGTCTGCGAAATGGGCGCGGGTTAGAAAGCTACATCCCCGCCTGTAACAGCGGCTTCAAAGCTATCAGCTCTTTACTCATGAAGTCGATGAAACGGCGCACGCGAACAGTACGGCGCAGTTCCGAGTGAAACAGGAGCCATAAATTGCGATCCAAGACTGGTGTCACACCCGGGACGGGCACGAGTTCGGGATAGACCGTGGTGAAATACGCGGCAGAGTTGATGATGCCGACACCCTGGCGTGCCAGCGACAACTGCAACACCGGGTCCATTGTTGCGTGTCGCACCTTGGCCAACGAAAAAGCGGTTTCCGCGACCCAATCAGGGTGCCTCTCTGCTTTGTCCCATCCGATCCAAGTCAGACCTTCACCTTTCGGCCCGGCAATCGGCAAGTGGGTTTCAAGGTAGGTTCGGCTGGCCATTGGGACGAGCGCCATCTGATAGAACTTTCTTGCGATCACGTCATCTTCGACTTGATGCGCGTATCGCAAGGACACATCGGTCTGAAGGCGATTAATGTCTTCAAACTGGTCGGACACCCGGATTTCCAAATCAATGTCGGGATAGGCGTTGGAAAACTTGGCGAGAAGCGGCGCGACGATCTCGTATATGAGCGTGCCAGTCGTTGAAAATCTAACTACGCCGGTCTCTTCCCGATCGAGACCTTGGACGCGTTTCCGGGCTTCGTTGACCTTCAACTCTGCTTCCTCAGCCAAGGGTAAAAGGTCGCGCCCTGCCGAGGTCAACTCCAACCCGCGACGAGTACGCCTAAAAAGCTGGACGCCATAGCTAGTCTCCAGAACCTCTATGTGGCGCTTTACGGTCGCATGTGTTGCTCCGGTAATTTCCGCAGCACCTCGAAGCGTACCGCTGCGTACGGCGGCCAAAAAATACGGGAGGCCCGTCCAATCCATCATTCACCTTTGGTCAGTTTTCTAACCACTAGGGTTCATATTGCGCATTTATTGGCCGCAAGTCTATCCGTAACCAGATTGCGTCAACAGCAATTGGAGAACGCCATGGACCGCAAAGTCTTCCTCAGAGCCACCGCCGCGATGGCCGCAGCAGTAGCGTTGCCAGCCCCCTCATACGCCGCGCCGTACGAAAAGAAATACGCTGACATACTGGGCCACAAGATGGCCTATGTTGATGAAGGTGAGGGGAGGCCGGTCGTCTTTCTGCACGGCAATCCGACTTCTTCTTATCTTTGGCGGAACATCATTCCTTACGTCACCGACGGTCATCGTGCCATCGCCCCTGATTTGATGGGTATGGGCGACAGTGACAAGCCTAAGATGACTGAAACCTATCATGAGAGTGCGCACTACTTGCACACATTCCTCGACAGTCTGGACTTAAAGGATGCAGTGCTGGTGATTCATGACTGGGGGTCTGCACTGGGGTGGCACTACGCGAGGACGCGTCCTGATCGGATCTCTGCTGTGGCATTCATGGAAGCCATGGCACCACCCTTCATGCCGATGAAAGACATGAGTGTCCTGCCGCCTGAGTTGGTGCAGTTCATGACCGGTATTCGCACGCCTGGCGTTGGTGAGCAGATGATCATGGAGCAGAATCTGTTTATTGATGCCTTTATGCGCCACGATGGGGTCGGGCTGAGTGATGAAGTCATGGCCGAGTACAATCGCCCATACCCTACCGCTGCTTCACGCCAGATCCTGCTGGATTGGCCCCGTGAAATCCCGATGGAGGGCAGCCCCGCGGACGTGCATGCGGTTGTGCAGGCCAACTCGGATTTTGTCGCTGAAAGCACGTTCCCGAAATTGATGTTCCATGTCAGCCCGGGCGCGGTAATCCCAGACTTTGCCGCCGAATGGATCAAGGAAAACCTCATCAACACCGAGGCAATCTATCTCGGCGAGGGTGGGCACTTTATCCAAGAGCAATACCCGGACGAGATCGGCAAAGGCCTGGCTGACTGGCTGACCCGCGTTTGATTTCAGTGGCCGGGCGATGGCGCGCGGCCAATCCAACACATCAAAGGATCAACCAAAATGACCACCATCGACACAGATATCGGCTTTGCCAAGCCACCGCTTCTCCGCGTCATCTTTATTTTGAACGCCCTTAAGATCTTCCTCGCTTTGGGCCTGCTGATCGGCTTCAAGTATTACGATCTTCAGGTCGGAACGGTCGGCGGCCCAAGTGCTGTCACACTGATCTTTTGGACGATGATCGGATACATCGTGACCTTTGCGGCAATCGTGGCTTCTATCGTGAAGCGCTCGATCATCGGATTGCGCGCAGCCATTGTCACCGACTTTTTGATCTCGTTCCCCGCCAAGGCATTTGTTGGGTTTGCGGTCGCGCTGATCGGACTGGGCCTGAGCTTCACCCAACCTGTGAAGGCCTACTTTGCCTGGCGTCCTAAGTGAGCGGTTTGGCGGGCTATCCCTGCAAGCCGTGCTTCTTGATTTTGTTGTAAAGCGTGCGGGTGGTTATTCCCAGTTCCTGTGCCGTTTGCGCCCGGCGGAAGCCATTGCGGGCCAGAGCCTCGGCTATCCAGTCGCGTTCCGAAACTAGCGTTCCAGCCGAAGTTTCTGGGGCAGGAGTAGCTGAAACCGAGGCGGTCTTACGGCGCAGGAACTCGACATCCTTCAGATTGATTGTCGACCCATCTGATTTGCGTATCGCCCGCTGGACCGCAAAATAAAGTTCTCTCACGTTGCCGGGCCAGTCGTACTCTAGCATCAGGCGAAGCGCTGCGTTTGAGAATTTCGGAGTCTCGTTGATCACCTGCCGTCCGATGTGCAGTGCCAGCTCTGGGATATCGTCCACGCGTTCGCGAAGCGGTGGCAGCAGGATTTCGTGCCCTGAAATCCGGTAATATAGATCTTGGCGAAACCTGTTGTCTTCAACCGCTTCAATCATGTCCTGTGTCGTGGTCGAAATGATCCGCGCGTCCGCCCGTCTGAGCGTATGATCCCCGATACGCTGCACGGTCTTTTCATCGGTAAACTTTAGAAGCTTGCCCTGATGTTCCGGCAGCAAGGCGGTGATTTCATCAAAAATGACGGTGCCGCCCGAGGCTTGTTCCAAAGCGCCGCGCTGTGTCCCTGTCGCACCAGAAGCACCGTGTACCTTACCCAGAAGGTGTGCGCCGCCGTCCTCGCTGCCCAAGGCGGGGCAATCTACAACCACTGGCTGCCGTCGTGCAGACGGGCCTGCGTGATGCAGTTTGAGCGCTGCGCGACTTTTGCCGGTTCCTGTTTCACCGATGAACAGGACGGGGATATCCTCATGGGCAAGATCATCAAGTTCTTCGCGGATCAACTGCATGGAAAAAGAAGATCCGACCAATTCATGTTCAGTCGTTGGCGCACCGGTCTCGATCCGTGACAGGCTGGGAATGGCAGTGAACCCCTTGGTCACCTCATTCAACGTTTGTTCTACCGGCAGTCGGTCCAAGGTTGACCCGGCTACAAAACCTTGCACACCGCACAGGCGAGTGATGGCCAATGCTTCTTCGGGCGAGGTGATCGGCCCCCCATGGCAAAGTCTGTCCACCGAAGTGGGAACGCCCTCTAGAACGCGGTCAATTTGGGCTGCGGCGGTCTCCAGGGTCAGGTGTGTGTTTACCCCTGTTCCGCCGCTGGTAAAGCCGATATTCACGCAGATTGCCGTTGCACCGGCATCGACCATTTTGCGAGCTTGCGCATTCGTCTGGACGTAGGAAAACACACCTAACCCGACATTTGTGGCCTCCTTGACCATCGCGATTTCCCGGTCAAGACCCAGCCCTTCGCGCTCGATCAAGGCGCCCAGACGCCCGTCGATCAATGTGGTCGAGGGGAAGTTGCAGATGCCAGAAAAGCCTAATGCTTTGGCCTTTTGGACCAATTCCGCAATATCAAGTTGAGGATCGCTTACCGAAAATCCAGCATAAATCGGGGCAGAACATCGCCCCAGCATTTCACGCTCGGCGAATTCCATGACCCAGTCATTGGCCGCGCGCACCGGCAGAAAGCTGGTCAGTGACGATGCGCCCTGAACCCGAAACCGGCCTGCATTGAGCGCAAGCAAATAATTGGCCCCCGCCTTGTCAGCAGCCTTGGCAGTCAGTCCCGAGCCTACGACCGCGGCAAATAAGAAGCTGTCTCTGCGCGCGCTCATGCAGTGGCCTCACATCTGACCAGTCCATCTACTTCCAACGTACTGAGCGGGACGGATCGCTCATGCCAATCGGACGTGTAGGCGTAGATTGTAACATCGGGCGCCTCGGTTCGGATCGTGTCGATGATACGTTGCAAAGACCCCAGAACCAGCGCGCTGCTTTCGCGGGTTTCAACCTCAAGCAACCCAGGGTGCAGCACCAGATGCTTTAACCCCGCCTTCAAAGCGCCACGCCCCTGCGCCAAAGATATGAAAAAGGCCAGAGTTCTAAATCCGGCCTGTTGGGCGCGGGCCAGAAACGCATACTCAAATTCAGGCGAGGCTGGGATGGTTGACATGGATTGCCGCAACGCGCCGTCCAGCAGGATCGACGAAGGCCAATTGGTGATCCCACGGTACCCAAGCGCGTAAAGCTGCGAGAACATGGCCACTTCGGAGCCGAACGGGTCGCTCGCCAGCAGAGCGGCCCAATCGCCCTGCCGGGGCGTTTCGCGGACCGCTCTGTTGTGATCAAGCCTTGGCATGACAAATGCCAGGTCTGCTTGCGCCACTGTTAAACCGTTCAGCGTTGGACAGTAGATTCGATTGGCTTCTGCAAAGTCGTCAGATTGCGCACCGGTCAGGGTCAGAGTGATCATGGTTCAACTTGGGAAAGATTTTCTCATCTTCGGAAGGTTTTTCTCATTTTTTCTTACTTTGGGCAAGACTGGTTAAGATGATTTAGTTTAATTATTTGATTTTAAACATTATATTTATCACTCGGAAAATGCCCTTATCTCTGTGATGTCTCAAATTCCTGCGTCATGCTTTCCCCAAGCGGGAGGAACCATGACCTTATTTTTGATCGTCACCCTGAATGGGTTGACGCTTGCAGCACTCTATTTTTTGGCGGCCAGCGGCTTCAGCCTGATCTTCGGGCTAATGCGGACGGTGAACATGGCCCATGGCGCGTTGCTGCTGCTGGGTGGATATGTCGGATACAGCATTGTCGATGTCACTGGTTCATGGGGGCTGGGCGTTGTCGGTGGTGGGCTGGCAGCCGCGTTGGCCGGAGCTATCGTGCAGGCGGGGGTTTTGGGCTGGATGCAGGGGGATGAGCTGCGCCAAACCCTCGCCTCGATTGCCATCTCAATCATCATGGCCGATCTGATGCTGTGGTACTGGGGCGGGCTAACCTATCAAGTTGAACTGCCCGATGCCTTGGCCGGAGGGCAGCGCCTGCCGGTTCTGGGCGTGGGATATGCCAATATCCGTCTGGCGCTGATGGGTTTCGCGCTGGTGGTTGGGATTGGCCTGTGGTTCCTGATCCAACGGACACGCTTTGGTGCCGTGATCCGCGCGGGCGTTGATGATCAGGACATGCTGCGGGCGCTGGGATACCCGATCAACCGCATCTTTGTCATTGTGTTTGCCTTGGGCGGCATGTTGGCCGGAATGGCTGGGGTCGTCGCTGCGAGCGCGTTGTCGATTGCGCCGGGGACGGACCTGCAATTCCTGCTGTCTTCGCTGGTGGTGGTGATCGTCGGCGGAATGGGCTCGATCGGCGGGGCTGCTTTGGGCGCGCTGCTGGTTGGTCTGGCCGAGCAATACGGCCTGGCCTATGCGCCCACCTACGGCGTGGTCTTCACTTTTGCGATCATGGTGCTTGTTCTGGCGGTGCGCCCGCAGGGCCTGCTTGGAAAGGCCGAGCTATGAAACAGGCGCTGATCCTTATCCCACTGCTGATCCTGCCCTTCGTTCTGAATGATTTCTGGCTGACGCAGGTCGCCACACGTTCGCTGATACTTGGCATCATGGCGCTGAGCCTCAGCTTTCTGGCGACCTATCTGGGCGTCGTCTCGTTCGCGCAGGCGACCATGGCCGGGATTGCGGGTTACACCATCGCCTTCTTTGGTCCCAATACGGTGGGGATCGGGGTTCCGCTGCCATTCTGGGTCTCGATCCCGCTTGCGCTGATCCTCGCGACCGTTTCTGGTGCCTTGGTCGGCCTGATTGCACGCCGGTCGCGCGGGATTTATGCCATCATGATCACGCTGGCGATTGGGGTGGCGTTCTTCTACTTCACGCGCCAGAACTATACGTTCTTCAATGGCTGGACTGGCTTTTCCGGCGTTCGAGCGCCCGAAGTTGACGGCCTCAGCCTGCGCGATCCGCTGCCTTTGTATCTGTTGTCTCTGGGCATGGCCGCGCTTGCGTTGGCGCTGGTCAGCGGCTTTGTCCGCTCGCCGCTGGGCCTGACCATTCAGGCCGTGCGTGACGCCCCCGGTCGTGTGCTGGCGCTGGGGATTTCCGTCACCACCCCTATTGTTGCCGCGTTTGCGTTCTCGGGCCTGCTGGCTGGGGCGGGGGGCATTCTGAACGTTTGGTATCAGGAACGTATCTCGTCCTTTTCGGTCGGCCTTGGGCCCATCATCGACATCCTCATCATCTCGGTCATCGGGGGCCTGCGCCATCCGGGCGGAGCGTTTGTGGGCGCGGTGGTCTTTGTCTTGCTGGACACCTTCGCCGTCGACCTTATCGACCGCGAGCGGTTCAACACGCTGATTGGCGTCGTGCTGCTGCTGATCGTGATCGTGGCCCCGGGCGGGCTGCAACAACTGGCAAGTGACTGGATGGCGCGGCTGCGCCGTCCAGAAGTCAAAGAAAAATCAACTGTCCGAGCAAACTCATTGGGAGGAACCTAAGAAATGAATAAGCTCAAAATGGCTGCATCCGCGCTGGCGCTCTGCGCAATGGCGGTCCCGGCCTCTGCCGAAGACGTCAAAGTTGGAGTGATCTCGATCCTGGAAGGCGCGTTTGCCGCGCTCGGTCAGGACGGTATCCGGGGCGCTGAACTGGCGGTTCTGGAAACCGGTGGCGAGGTCGATGGCAACAAGATCGAAGTCATCACCATGTCGTCCGACGCCAGCCCCGACAGCGCCGTGAACGCGGCCCGTAAGCTGATCGAACAGGACGGTGTTGACATCATCGTTGGCCCGCTATCCGGGTCCGAAGGTCTGGCGCTGCGGGATCTGTCGAAATCTTATCCCGGCGTTACCTTCCTGAACGGATCGTCAGCCGCGCAAGATACGACGCTGCGCGACAGCTCTGACAACTTCTACCGTTTTGGGGGTGATGGCGCACAGTGGATGGTCGGCGTCGGCGATTACGCCTTCAACGATATGGGCTACAAATCCGTGGCTGTGATCGCCGAGGACTATTCCTTCCCATACACGCAGGTTCTGGGTTTCATGACTGAGTTCTGCGAGGCGGGCGGTAAGGTCCCTGAGAAATTCTGGACGCCCATCGGCAACAAAGATTACTCCTCGGTCGTCTACTCGATCCCACAGGATGTCGATGCGCTGTTCGTGGCGCTGGGTGGCGCGGATGCGGTCAACTTCCTGACCCAGTACAGTCAGGCGGGTGGTGACAAGCCAATCATCGGCGGTTCGATCACTATCGACCAGTCCATTTTGGACAGCAAAGGCCCGTTCAAGAAACTGCTGGTCGGTGCACCTGCGGGCACCCCGACCGTCGGCGATTATGACGGTGACGAATGGAAAGCCTTTACCGCCAGCTATACCGAAGCCTTCCCAGACGGCTTCTCGGCCCCTTCGATTTTTGCGCATCACTACTACATGAGCGCCAAGGCCGCGATGCTGGCTCTGGACGAGGTTGATGGTGATCTGTCGGACGATCATGCTGCCTTCCGTGCAGCGCTGAACGATTTGACCTTTACCACCCCCACCGGCGGCACGATGCGGCTGGACAAGAACCGCAATGGTGTGATCGACAACTTTGTGACCGAAGTCTACGAGCGTGAAGACGGCTCGCTGGGCAACCGTGTGGTCAAGGTTGTGCGCGATGTGGATCAGCTTCTGGGACAGGACGAAGAGGTCTTCCTGGCCTCGGGTCCGGTCAGCCGGGACAACCCCTCGTGCCCGTAAACCACTCACATAGCACGGCCAATGCCCTGGAGGTCCGGGGCATTGGCAAACGCTTCGGCGGGTTCTGGGCGGTTCAGGATATCGACCTGACCGTCCGCCCCGGCGAGCGTCGCGCGATCCTGGGGCCGAACGGGGCGGGCAAGACCAGCCTGTTTAACGTTCTGACCGGAGATACCAGCGCCACGACCGGCCAGATCACCCTGTTTGGTGACAGTGTAACGCGAGAGCCGATCAACAAGAGAATTCAACGCGGGCTGCGCCGGACCTACCAGCACGCCCATCTTTTCAACGGCCTGACTGTGCGTGACACGCTGTTTCTGGCTGTCGCCGGGCTGCGGGGCAGTTGGCGGCAGGTAATGCCTTTGCGCGCCGGCGATGCCCGCCTGGCCGAGGCCGAACGGCTGGCCGAGGTTGCCGGTGTTGCTGATGTGCTGGACCGCGAGACCTCGGAACTCAGCCACGGACAACGGCGGCAATTGGAGATCGGGATCGCATTGGCCGAAGACCCGAAAATATTGCTGTTGGATGAACCGGCGGCGGGGCTTTCGCCTGCTGAACGTCCGAAACTCAGCGCGCTTCTGATGTCCTTGCCCGAGGACGTGACCGTAGTGCTGATCGAACACGATATGGATATCGCATTGCAAACCTCGGAAAGCGTTTCGGTCCTTTATAACGGGCGGTTGCTGGCCGAGGGCTCACCGGATGAGATCATGCGCAACGAAGATGTGCACCGCGTCTATATCGGGGGTGCTCATGGCCACTGACGCTTTGCTGGAAATTCGCGGGGTAGACCTGCGCTATGGCTCTAGTCATGTGCTGCACGGGGTTGATCTGAACCTCGGTACCCGCCCTTTGGGCATTCTTGGGCGCAACGGAATGGGCAAGACCAGCCTGTGCAACGCGATCATGGGCCTGCACCCGCATTCGGCGGGGGAAATTCGGTTTGACGGTGTGGATATGACCGGTCTGCCGCCTGAGAAGCGCGCGCAGATGGGCATCGGCTATGTGCCGCAAGGACGGCGGGTGTTCCGGTCGCTGACAGTCGAGGAACATCTCAAGATCGTCGAACGTAAAGGCGGCACCTGGTCGATTGACCGCGTGTACGAGACCTTTCCGCGCCTCAAGGAGCGTCGCCGCAACCTTGGCAACAGGTTGTCCGGGGGCGAACAGCAGATGCTGGCCATCGGTCGCGCGCTGCTGCTGAACCCGCGCCTGATGGTTTTGGATGAACCGACCGAGGGGCTGGCCCCGGCAATTGTCTCGGACGTGATTGATCTGATCGAGTTGATCGCAAGCGAAGGCATCGCGGTGTTACTGGTTGAACAGAACATGCACGCGGCGCTTGCCGCTGTGCAGGACGTGGCCCTCATGGTCGGAGGAGAGGTGGTCGAACGGATGACGGCAGAGGCGCTGGAAAACGATCCAGCAATGCAAAAGCGCCATCTGGGGCTGGAACCGGGCCAGTCGGGCTAAGGGAGGGAAGGATGACAAAAAGAGCTTACGTGATCGGCACTGCCGATACCAAAGGGCCAGAGCTGGCATACGTGCGTGATCTGATCGACGCGGCGGGCATCGAAACTGTGCTGGTCAATGTCGGCACCAAAGGCGGCGAGGCTGGTGTGGATGTCACGGCTGCCAGTGTCGCGGCCTGCCATCCCGACGGTCCGGCGGCGGTGTTTGTAAATGATCGCGGGCAGGCTGTGACCGAGATGTCGCGGGCACTTACTGCCTTTGTATTGGGCAGAGAAGATCTGGGCGGCATCATCGGTCTAGGCGGCTCGGGCGGGTCCGGCATCATCGCGCCTGCCATGCAGGCATTGCCGATCGGGGTGCCCAAGGTGCTGGTCTCGACGCTCGCGTCGGGCGATGTCTCAGCCTATGTGGGCGCATCAGATGTGAACATGTTCCACCCGGTAACGGATGTATCCGGTCTGAACCGTGTGTCGCGCAAACTGCTGGGCAACGCGGCGCACGCGCTAGCCGGTATGATGGCCAATCAGGTGCCAGAGGCCACGGATGACCGCCCCGCTCTGGTTCTGTCGATGTTCGGTGTCACGACCCCAGCCGTTCAGGCCATCACTGAAGGGTTGTCCGACGATTACGATTGCCTTGTTTTTCACGCCACCGGCAGCGGTGGGCGGTCGATGGAACAACTGGTCGATCAGGGCGACGTGGAGGGCGTGCTGGATATCACGACGACCGAGATTTGCGACTTGATCGTAGGCGGTTTCCTCAGCGCGGGTGAGGAGCGTCTCGACAGCATTGCGCGTAGCAAACTGCCTTATGTCGGCTCGTGCGGGGCGTTGGACATGGCGAATTTCTGGTCCCCCGACTCGGTGCCCGCGCAATTCAAAGGCCGCAACTTTTATCATCACAACGCGCAGGTCACGCTGATGCGCTCGACCCCCGAGGAATGCGCCCAGATCGGTGTATGGATAGGCAACAAGCTAAACGCCTGTGAGGGGCCGGTGCGCTTCCTGCTGCCTCTGCGTGGGGTCTCGGCGCTGGATATCGAAGGCGGTGCTTTCTACGATCCAGCGGCAAATGAGGCACTGTTCCAGGCGCTGCGCGACACGGTGGTCCAGACTCCTGACCGGCAACTTGTCGAGCTGGATCTGCATATCAACGATCCCGCCTTTGCCGAGGCCGCGATCAGCAATTTCAACGAAATTTACAACCGGAAGGACAATTGAGATGGCAGTCACAGGACGCGCAGAAATCCTTGGCCGCCTGCGGGCCAAAATCGCAGCAGATCAGGTCATTGTCGGAGGCGGTGCAGGTACTGGCCTATCCGCCAAATGTGAAGAGGCCGGCGGCATCGACCTGATCGTCATCTACAACTCGGGCCGTTATCGCATGGCCGGTCGCGGGTCGCTGGCGGGGTACATGTCTTACGGGAACGCCAATGAAATCGTGGTCGACATGGGGCGTGAGGTGCTGCCCGTTGTGAAAAACACGCCGGTCTTGGCAGGTGTGAACGCCACCGACCCATTCTGTTTGATGGATAAGTTTCTGGACGATCTGGGGGCAATGGGGTTCGCGGGCGTGCAGAACTTTCCCACCGTCGGCATCATTGACGGCCGCTTCCGGCGCGAACTTGAGGCTACGGGCATGTCCTATGACATGGAGGTCGAGATGATCGCCAAGGCGCATGAGCGCGATCTGTTGACAACGCCCTACGTGTTCAGTGCCGACAACGCCGCCGAGATGGCCAAGGCGGGCGCGGATGTGATCGTGGCGCATTTCGGCCTGACCACAGGCGGATCAATCGGGGCAGGCGACAGCGCACCCGATATTGAAGAATGTGCGCGGCTTTACGACGAATGGGCCGCAGCGGCGCGGACCTATCGCGATGACCTGATCTTTATCTGCCATGGCGGTCCGCTGGCCGAGCCGGAGGACGCACAGAGATTCCTTGACCTCTGCCCGGATTGCCACGGTTTTTACGGTGCATCATCAATGGAGCGTCTGCCGACCGAACGGGCGATCACAGCCCAGACCGCCGAGTTCGGCAACCTGCGGCGGGGTGCGGAACGCTCCAAAGGAGTCGCTTGACGACAAAGCCACAAGGTTCAGAAGTATTTCGAAACCAAAACACTACCGGAGAATTGGGATGATCGGAAAATTCATGCTGTCGGCGGAGACACCGCAGGAAACGCTTGATTGGGGCAAGTTGAAATGGATGAGCAATCCGCCCGCAACAGGTGCAGGGCAACTCACTGTGATTGAGGTCAGCCTTGCGCCGGGGCATGGCCACGATTTTCACAAGCACCCCGATCAGGAAGAGGTTATCTATTGCGTCGCAGGCAAGGTCGAGCAGTGGCTTGGTGAGGAAAAGCGCGAGATGGGACCGGGGGATTCGGTTTTTATCGGCGCAGACGTGGTCCACGCCACTTTTAACATTGGTGATCATGATGCAACGCTTCTGGCCATTTTGGGACCATGCGTCGGAGAAATGGGGTACGAGATCGAAGACGTCGCGGATCAAGCGCCTTGGAACGGTCTGCGGTAAGTCCGCGGCAAAAGCCTCAAGCACCAGCGACAGTCACGGGTGAGCGATACCCAAAGATTTTCAGAATTTGGCACGTAGGCCAAGACGCTGGATCGTTGCGGGAGGCTCAGATTTCAATGGCCACCTTTATTGCCAAGGCATCTTCGAGTTCGACGCCAAGGTATCTTACTGTGCCATTCATCTCTGCGTCTTTAACAACAAAGGCACGGCGCGAATGTTGCCCGTCTTCTTGGAGACGTGCATTACCGGAGCGCCGCGCACGCCATTTGTCTTTGCCCGCGCGACCCACTGGCATTCCGAGCTCATCTCGCCATGTGTTGTTCAATTTTCTACTCCAACCGACCTGGCGTTGAGTACCTTTCGCATGGTCGCGCGGCACTTGCCCAATACCCGACGATTTTCTCGACATACGTCCAATTCGTAACTTGTTTGCACGAAGCTGGTGAAGAGCAGGCGTGTGCTGTGGCGAAGCGTGAGCTTTTTGCAAGGTGGCCGGACGCCTCGGTCAGCAGATACCGATCGTTGTTTCTGCAAAACCGGAACTACAACCGTCATGCTGATAGGATTGATGAGCGAATACGCGCAGCTGGAATTCCGGAATAAGTGAGACTGGCACTATTGAAGCGTCCCTTGCCGCCTATCCAGCGGCGACTGGCCGTTCAGGGTAGAATTTGGCGTTTGCGCTTGGGGCGTTGTCTTAGCGATCGCATTCACGGGCGATGGTTTCTCGACCTTAGGAGAAGTGTACCGATCGAACGGGGTAGGGGGCGCTACCCCCGTCGCGGCAAGCCGCACCTCCCCCGAAGTATTTTTGAACAGAAGAACAAGGGGCATGACTTGGCGAACGCTTGCGCTACAATCAAGTCATGCGTTGGACGGTAGCAGCGGCATTGTTGGTGATCTCGGGTGGGGCGGTGGCGCAGGAACGACGGCCCAGCCACTGTATTGCCATCGCCGACACGGCGCCGGGGATTGAATATGTTCATAAGGCTTCGTGGCAGGACCCGGTTCCCGAATTTTCGGTTCGGATCAGCTATGTCGCTCATGCCTCTTTCCTGATTCAGACGCAGGGTGGATTGAACGCGGTGACGGATTTCACCGGCTTCATTGGCGGTGCTGATCTGATTCCTGACATTGTCACCATGAATCACGCCCATAGCACCCACTGGACCGCTCATCCTGATCCAGCCATTCCGCACGTTCTGCCCGGTTGGGGAGAGTTCGGGCAAGGTATCGACCATTACCTTGATCTGGGTGAGATGCTGGTGCGCAATGTCTCAACCGACATCCGCTCGGCCTATAGTGGTATCGAAGAACGCGGCAATTCCATCTTCGTATTCGAGGTCGAAGGGCTGTGCATCGGGCATCTGGGTCATCTGCATCATGTTCCGTCAGACGAACAATTCGCGGCGCTGGGCCGGTTGGACGTGGTAATGGCCGCCGTGGATGGTGGTACGACCATGCCATTGCCGGATATGATCCAGGTGCTGAAACGGTTGAAAAGCTCGGTCATTATTCCGATGCACTGGTTTTCGGGCTTTTCGCTGGATCGGTTTCTGGTCGATATCCGCGATGAATTCCCTATGCAGCGGGACGGGGTTTCGGAAATTACGGTGTCTTTGAAGACACTTCCCGACCGGCCAACCGTTGTTGTTCTGGAGCCGCAATACCTGATCGATCTGGAATAGGGCTTGTGGCGCAGGCGCGGCTTGGGCATGGAAAGGGCATGAGACTGAACCCGGCAGATGATACCTTTGCCCATCGCATTCGCGCCGCTTTGGGTGTCGATGTGCTGCGACCCGTATCCGAACGATATGTTGAGGAACCTCGCCGCCGGTTCCACGGTAAGGCCGGGCTGTTGGCCCTGCCGCGGTCGGTTCAGGAGGTTTCGACTCTGGTTCGGTTGGCGTCAGAGGCGATTGTACCGGTAGTTCCGTATGGTGGCGGTACGGGGCTGGTTGGTGGCCAGATCATGCCCGACGGCCTGGCCCCGTTGCTTGTTTCGCTGGAGCGGATGTCCGCCATCCGAGCCGTCTATCCTGCTGAAAACCTGATGATTGCCGAGGCGGGTGCAATTCTGGCAGATGTTCAATTGGCTGCGCAGCGTCAGAACCGTATTTTTCCACTGTCGCTGGCGGCGCAGGGGTCTTGCAGGATTGGTGGGAACCTTGCAACCAACGCGGGCGGGGTCAATGTGCTGCGCTACGGCAATGCGCGTGATCTTTGTCTGGGTCTGGAGGCCGTCTTGCCGAACGGCGAGATTTGGAATGGCCTAAGCCGCCTGCGGAAAGACAACGCCGGGTACGACCTGCGCAACCTGCTGATTGGGGCCGAGGGTACGCTGGGGATCATCACGGCAGCATCGCTAAAGCTGTTTCCGCGTCCGGCAGCCGCCGGAACTGCGATGGTGCAGGTGGCCTCACCCGAAGCGGCGATTGATCTGCTGGCTTTGGCCCGCGACCAGATGGGCGACAGCGTCAGCGCGTTTGAGTTGATCCACCGCCAGGGTTTGCAATTCCTGTCCGAGGTTTTGCCCGACATCCGACAGCCGTTCGCCGCGCATCCTGAGTGGTCTGTATTAATCGAGGTCGGGTTGTCTGCCGGGCAGTCGCCAATGGATGCACTTGAAAGTCTCTATGAAGCGGCGGATGCGCGAAATCTGGTCGTGGATGCAGTGATCGCGCAAAGTGAAGCGCAGCGTATGGACCTTTGGTCTGTTCGCGAACATATTCCCGAGGCCAACAGGTTAATCGGGTCGGTGTCCAGCCACGATATCTCGGTCCCGATCGCTGAGATACCTGAGTTTATTCGCAGAGGCGCGGGTGTGATCGAAAAGATAGGTCGCTTTCGCATCAACTGCTTTGGGCATCTGGGCGACGGCAACCTGCATTACAACGTCTTCCCTACGCAGGGACGTGACCGATCAGAATTTGATGGGGTGAGAGCCGAAATCAAAGGCGCGGTCCATGACCTTGTGCACGCGTTCGGTGGATCCGTGAGCGCGGAGCATGGCGTAGGGCGTCTGAAAGTGGGGGATCTGGAAAGATACGGAGACCCGGTCAAGCTGGACGCGATGCGCGCCATAAAGGCGGCGCTTGATCCGAAAGGGATCATGAACCCCGGTGCGGTGTTGAAGACGTTAGAGCGGCCCGGGATCACCCGGACCGCTAGAAGGTAATTACGAGTCGGGCAGAATGACCTTGTCGATCACATGGATCACGCCGTTCGACGTTTCGATATCCGCCTGAACGACCGATGCGTCATTGATCATGACGCCATTGTCCAGGTCGATCGTAATCTCTCCTCCTTGGACTGTGGCGGCCTTCATATCATCGGACAGGTCCCCTGACATGACTTTGCCGGGAACCACGTGGTAGGTGAGGATGGCAACCAGTTGGTCTTTATTTTCGGGCTTGAGCAAGGTTTCAACCGTGCCCTCGGGCAGGGCTGCAAAGGCCTCGTCATTTGGCGCGAATACCGTGAAGGGGCCTTCGCCCTTCAGGGTATCGACCAGTTCAGCCGCCTGAACCGCAGCGACAAGAGTTTCAAAGCTGCCGGCACCGACGGCTGTGTCAACGATGTCTTTCGAGTGACCATCCGCGAAAGCGGTTGATGAGACGAACAGGCTTGCTACGCCAGCGATTGCGAGTTTGCGAAACATGATAGACTTTCCCTTGTTGGCATGCCTTCAGCGGCATCAACAGGGGTACGGTGAACCCTCGAAACAGGATCATTGAATATGTCTATCTTGTCGGGTTGATCTAGGGCAGGCCGGCGCTAAGCCAGCCTGAGCTGAAGTTTCCACTCACGATTCTGTGATCGGTTGACCGCTAAAGCCCTTCGAATTCGCATAGAACGTGCACATCCATACCCATGTCTTCCAGCACTTTGCGGCCCCCCAATTCGGGAAGGTCGATGATGAACGAGCACGAAACGATCTCACCGCCCAGCCGCTCGATCAGCTTGATACCGGCTGCGGCGGTTCCGCCAGTTGCCAGAAGATCGTCCACAACCAGGATCTTTTCGCCGGGCTGGATGGCATCATCGTGGATTTCGACAATCGCCTCGCCGTATTCCAGCTTATAATCTTGGCTGATTGTGGTCCCCGGCAGCTTGCCCTTTTTTCGGATCGGCACAAAGCCAACGCTAAGTTGGTGTGCGATTGCCCCACCCAGAATAAAGCCGCGTGCCTCAAGCCCGACGACCTTGTCGATCTGTTCTCCTGCATAGGGGTGCAGCATCTGGTCGATGGCCATGCGGAACCCGCGAGGGTCAGCAAACAGCGTCGTGACATCGCGGAACATGATCCCTTCATGCGGGAAATCAACGATTGTTCGTATGTAATCCTTGACCGACTTGTTTCTGGACATGTCCAACCCCTTTGGCGTGAAAACACGCTGGGCTGTTTGGCCCATTGGCATCGGTCATGCAAGAAAAGATTGCCGCCGCATTACTTGCGGTTTTTCGAAACCGAGTTCGGCAACCCGTAATAACGATACAATGCGGCAGGCAGCCACGAGAGGTGAGGTTTGCGCCAGTTACGCTGATCTCGCAACAGAAATGCCTGAGCTGCGTGAAGGTTCATTGCCATAATCCTATTTTGTTGTTAGTTGCTCGATAACTACATCTTCTATGCTATGTATATACAATGCATCGCTTAAAGAATCAAGGTTTTGATGGGGACAAAGCGCGTGGGAAAGAAAGACGGCAAGGGTTCTACTAAGAAAAACAGTCAATTGGTCTTGCGCCTGGATAAGGATGAACGCGACGCTTTTGTCGAGTTGTGCAAGGAATTGGATACGTCGGCCGCACGGGAAATCCGTCGGTTCATTCGCGGCTTCATGAAGGAAAACGCCAGCGACTGACGGGTCAGGCCGGGCGACGTAATATCGCGGTCGCCACACCCATACCGATTAAGGTCAATCCGCCGAACCGTGTAATTGCGGTGATGACGCCCGCGCGTCCGATCATAACGCGCAACCGATCAGCCAACAGCGCATAGGCCAGCGCGTTGAGCCAGGCCAAGCCCACGAAGGTGGCGATCAGAATTGCGAACTGAGGGCCCAAAGGCTCTGACGGGCGCAGAAACTGCGGCACGAACGCAATAAAGAATGCGATGGACTTGGGGTTCAGGGCGGTGACGGCGGCGGCATGGCCAAACACGCTGCGCGCCGTGACATCCCGCCCAGATTCCACGGTTTCCAGCCCGCCAGACGGGGCGCTGCGCAGCAGTTTTATCCCCAGCCAAACCAGATACGCCGCGCCAACCCATTTCAGAACAGAAAATAGTGTAGCTGAGGCCAGAACCAGCGCGCCCAGTCCAAGCAACGAGGCCGTCATTGCCACAAGATCCCCCAACGCCACACCAGTGGCCGATGCAACGGCGACACTTCGACCTTTTGACAAAGCGTAGCTGAGAACCAGCAGAACAGTCGGTCCAGGGATCAGCAACAGTGCTGTTGATGCAGCGACAAACGCCAGCCAAAGCTCTAGGGACATGAGGGTTCCTTTCGGGACAGTCGTGACACCAAGCCTTGCCCAAGCGCGAAGGTCAAGCCCGGCGAGGCTCGGTAACACGGCGCATCAGCGCTTCAAGCGGGCCGCGTTTGAATTTGCGCGCCCATATCACCGCAAAAACCGATGACACGGCGCAAAACCCAAGCGCATAAGTTACGATTTGCAGCGCGGATAGCGAACCGTTCAGAAGTCCGGCGGCCTCTAGAATGCCCATTCCGATCAGGATATGCGCCATATACAGCGTCAGGCTCATCCGTCCGGGCGCGGTGAGGGCAGGGGCGAGACCGGATTTTTCAATCCGTGGCCAAAGTTTCAAAAGTAACCCGATTGCCATGCAGGATGTGCCACTTCCCGCGAGGATGTAGAACGGCCCCGGCGGAATGGACTCAGTCCCCAGATAGGTCGCAAGTTCGGGGTCAGACACTAGAATCTGAGGGAATGCAGCCAGTACAGCCGCACCAAACCCCCACATGATCAGACGATGCTGAATGCAGATTGTGTTTAGCTCTGACCGACCGATCGCCATTCCAATCAAAAGGAACGCGGCCCAAGGAAGAACGGGGTGCCAGCCGTTGAACAGCGTGTTGCGCATGAACCCCGGCATTGTCCAAAGGTCTGTATATGTCAGCGTGGCCCAATCCCACCCGCGATCATAGTCGAATACAAGGTTCGCCGCGATTGCCAGACCGACGATTACAAGCGCGCCCACCCATAGGCCGCGTGTTGTCGAGGTCAGAAACGCAGCGCCCACCACGAAATACAGCGCGTAAAAATGCAGGATATCGGCATCGAACACGGTCATGTTGATCAGGCCCAGCACAAACAGAAATGCTGCGCGCCGCAACAGGACAGAAGCCGCGACGCTGGACAGACCCACGCCTACCCCGGCCAGAATGACGAACAGCGCAGCCGCGCGCCCTTCCAGCGCATCGACAAAGGCGGCTGCCCAGTCATTGCTGCGCGCCACCTGCGCGGCGATACGGAAGTTTACCAAAACCATGCCGCAAAATGCCAGAAAGCGAGCGGCGTCTAATGCCTCAAGTCGTTTCATGTCTGTCCTTGCCTCAACTGCCCCTGCTTGTCGCAACTTTGTGGCGCAACTGGGGCTGCGGTCAGTAAACAAATCGGGAGGTCAGCTACGCAGTTTCAACGGCTGACTGCGAATTGGCCGGGCGTCTGGCGTATCGGTAACAATTTAAAGATTGTATTAAGCCGTGCGCCTGAACCTTGAAACGAGCGGCAGCTCCCCCAAACTCAGATCATCCGGCACCTAACCGGGAGGAGAGCAATGACCGACACGCACAACGAAACCGCGACTGTGTTCAAGCGCGAGGGAAGGTCCGCAGTATTCAAGAGCGTTCTGATTTTGGCGGTCGTCCTTGGTGCAGCGGTCTACGCTGGCATCGTTGGGTATATGTACCTCAACCAGCAATCTCTGCTGTTCAAGCCGGACGGAGACCTGCCAGAGCCCCGCGCAGTCGGTCTGGCCGATGTGGATGTGATCTCACTCCCGATGGCAGACGGCGCAGTCCTGACAGCGTGGAGCGCGCCTCCGGCAACAGAAGGTGCACCGACGGTCCTGTTTTTTCATGGCCAAACCGGAAATCTGGGGGATCGTGCGGATCGCATGCGCGAGATTCTCAATAGCGGCTTTGGTCTGTTCGCCCCCAGCTATCGCGGCTATCCCGGCAGCGAGGGCGAACCATCCGAGCCTGCGCTGATAGCGGACGCAATCCAGATGTACGACAAATTGGCGGGCGAGGGCGCGGATGTCGTGCTGCATGGCCAAAGCCTTGGCACGGGTGTTGCCGCAGCCGTGGCGGAACAGCGTCCCAATGCGCAACTCTTGGTGTTGGAGGCACCATTTACTGCAACTGTCGACGTGGCCGCAGAACGGTATCCGTTCCTTCCGGTTTCTCTTTTGATGAAAGATCAGTTCGCGACCCGAGACTTAATCGACCGCGTTACCGTGCCCACCCTGATCTTTCACGGAACCGAAGATGAAACGGTTCCGTTGCATCACGGTCAGGCACTGGCTGACATGGCAGGCGACACCGCGCAGCTTCACGTTATCCCGGAGGGCAGCCATAACGACCTGTGGTCCCACGGGCTGTGGGATGAAGTTCAGCAAACGCTGGCGCAATAAGCGTCAGAGCACGCGCCCGGCAACAGCATCCAACTTGGCAAGCAACGCCGGGTCGCGTTTGTCAGGCGCAGTTAGGATGGCGTATTCCAGTGCCCGGTCACATCCGTGCGGACATGGTGCGCGCTGGGCCCCCAGCAGGTTCGGCAGACCTTTGACCAACGCGCGGCCTTTCTCGGCATTGCCTGTCAGCGTTGCGATAATTGATGTCACGTCGACCTCACCATGGTCGGGGTGCCAACTGTCATAGTCAGTGACCATCGCGATTGATGCATAACAAAGCTCGGCTTCGCGCGCGAGTTTGGCTTCGGGCATGTTGGTCATGCCGATCACGTCGCAGCCCCACTGTTCCCGATACATCTTGGATTCTGCCAGAGTCGAGAATTGCGGTCCCTCCATGGCCAGATAGGTTCCGCCGCGATGGATATTGATACCAGCGGCTTTGCCTGCTGTTTCACACGCATCCGACAGGCGCGGGCAGGTCGGGTGGGCGACACTGACATGGGCGACGCAACCCGAACTGAAGAAGCTTTTTTCCCGTGCAAAGGTCCGATCAATGAACTGATCGACGATCACGAAGTCACCCGGCGCCATATGTTCGCGGAACGACCCGCAGGCAGATACCGAGATCACATCCGTCACGCCCAGACGTTTCAGCGCGTCGATATTGGCGCGATAAGGCACATCGGTTGGCGAATGAACGTGACCCCGCCCGTGACGGGGCAGAAATGCCATGCCCACGCCACACAACGATCCGGTCAGGATTTGATCTGAAGGGTCACCCCAAGGGGTTTCAACGGTGACCCATTCGGCGTTCTCCAGCCCGTCGATGTCGTAGATGCCTGATCCGCCAATGACTGCAATCTTGGTTTGGGTCACGTGAATTCTCCGGTTGAGATGGCTGCATCTGGATTTGTGGGCTGTGTCGTTCTGATTGACAAGAGGGAATGCCTAATGCTGTGACGTCAACAGGTTACGAGCTTGCGCCTGCTGTTGAAAATCCTGCCAGGCTGCGTCGAATTCTTGCAACGGCCAAGTCAGGTCCTGCGCCTGCCCGTGCCGGTCGCGGAAAACAAAGCGATATTCATCGCCCTCCAGCATCGCCTGAACGATTTCATCTGCGCGCGGCCCTTTGAACGTGCAGCCAAGCCCAGTCAGGCAGCCCGGCCTGCGCGTACGCCAAGAAACGCCCTGTTCTCGATCAATGCGAAAGCCCGAGGGCGAGAACAGCGTACCCGGTTCAATACCAAACTCGATTTCCACGCCGTCGGGGGCCGGTGTGATGAATATGTACTGCGCCCCGAAATTTGGGCGATAGGAAAAGACCTCGGCGCGCCGGATGTAGCACCGCTGTTTCAAGGCACCGTATTCTTCGCGTTCATCGCAGATCGAATTCCAAACGCCGTGGGATTCGAAATGCGTCACACGCCAATTGCTGGCAGTGTCATTGCCCTGCAGGTCTTGTGCAAGCACAGTGATCGGGGCCAGTAGGAAAAGGATCAACCATCGCATGCCGCATAGGTGCCTGCGGTGGTTCAACTGTTCAATTCACGACTTTGCGAGATACCTGATATGCGCCTGGCGCATACCAGCCTCCCACTGGACGCGGTGGCTTTGCGGGGCAATGCCGGGTAGAAGACCCCTTTCGCGCGAATAGATCAGACCGACAGGACCAACCAATGCCCCGAGCTATGCTGGCAAGCTTTGCCTCTCGAATTGCCAAACCCGACCTGCGTTGGGTGCCGGACGAGGGTCTAACGGTCTCGCGGTTGCGGATTGAGCTGTTGTCCGGCCTTACGGTCGCGTTGGCTTTGGTTCCCGAGGCGGTGGCATTCGCGTTTGTCGCCGGCGTGCACCCGCTGGTGGGGCTTTACGCGGCCTTCATGGTGGGCCTGATCACGGCGCTGATCGGTGGCCGACCCGGTATGATTTCAGGTGCGACTGGTGCTTTGGCCGTTGTGATGGTGGCGCTGGTGGCTGAACATGGGGTGGAATACCTGTTCGCGACGGTGGTCTTGATGGGCATTCTGCAAATGATTGCCGGGGCTATGCACTGGGGCCGGTTTATCCGACTGGTCCCGCACCCGGTCATGCTGGGCTTTGTGAATGGTCTGGCAATTGTCATCTTTCTGGCGCAGTTGGGCCAGTTCAAAGTGCCCGGTACAATGGAGAACACCGGCCATGGCGTTGGCGGCGGAGAGTGGCTCTCGGGCCTCCAACTCTATACCATGTTGGGGCTTGTGGCGCTGACCATGGCGGTGATCTGGATCATGCCACGCATTACCCGCGTCGTTCCCGCACCCTTGGCGGGGATTGCCGTGGTGGCCGCTCTGGTGATTGGTTTTGGTCTGGACGTTCCGCGCGTCGGGGATCTGGCGTCGATTGAGGGAGGTCTGCCGCCCTTCCACATTCCGATGGTCCCGCTGAACTGGGAAACATTTGAAATCATTCTGCCCTATGCTGTCATTCTTGCGGCCATTGGCCTGATCGAATCCCTGCTGACCCTGAACCTTGTCGGTGAAATCACCGGAAAACGTGGCGGTGCATCGCAGGAGTGTATCGCTCAGGGCGTCGCGAACGTCGCCACCGGGTTCTTTGGCGGCATGGGCGGCTGCGCGATGATTGGCCAGTCGATGATCAACGTGAAATCTGGTGGCCGCACACGTATCGCCGGGGTCGCAGCGGCCTTGTTCCTGTTGGTCTTCATCCTGTTCGCCTCACCCCTGATTGAGCAGATCCCGCTTGCGGCTCTGGTAGGTGTGATGTTCATGGTTGTGATCGGTACCTTCGCTTGGAACTCGTTCAATATCATGCGCAAGGTGCCGCTGATGGACGCATTCGTCATCGTTCTGGTCACTGTTGTTACGGTTATGGAAGACCTAGCCGTGGCTGTTGTCGTCGGCGTCATTGTTTCGGCTCTGGCTTACGCTTGGAACAACGCAAAGCGCATTCATGCTATCACCCGTGAATCCGAAACCGAAAAAGGTGCGAAGGTCTATGAAATCCAGGGCCCGCTTTTCTTCGGGTCTTCTGATGGGTTCGTCGAACTGTTCGATGTTCCAAATGACCCGGAAACGGTCATTGTAGATTTTGCCGAAAGCCGTGTCGTTGACCAGTCGGCATTGCAGGCCATCGAGAACATCGCAGCCAAATACGAGGCAGCCGGCAAGCGCGTGATGCTGCGCCATCTCAGCCGCGACTGTCACAAACTGCTGAACAAGGCAGGTCACCTGATGGTCGATAGCGACGATGACCCGGATTACGAAATCGCAGTAGACTATTCTGTCCGAACTGGAATTCTGGGCGGTCACTGAGTCTTCTGCGAGGCTCTGCCTCGCGCTCCGGGATATTTCTAGCCAGATGAAGTACGGATCCCCCGCTTCATCTGGCTGGAAATATCCCGGGGGAGTCGCCCTGCAAGGGCGGCGGGGGCAGAGCCCCCTTGTTGCGCGTTCAGTCATCCGGTCGATTCAGCGAGAAAAGGTCGGTGACCACCGAATAGTCGCGATACCCCAGCCGGGCCAGGGGTTGGAAGGATGTGACATCGAACAGTCCGTCTTTCAGACAATCGTCGCGCAGGTGGATTCCGGTAACTTCCCCAAACACAACGCGATTTGCCTCGCCGGGGAGCGTCACGATTTGGGTGAGCTTGCATTCCAACGCCGCAGGCGCGTCCGCAACACGGGCGCAAGGGATCGTTTCGCACTCTATCGGTGTAAGTCCTGCGTGCTCGAATTCGTCAACGTGTTTCGCGAGCCCGGCTGAGCTGGCGTTCATTGCGTCTTTGTGTGCATGAGCAACCACATTGACGCAGAAGAACCCTGTAGCCTCGATATTCGCGACGCTGTCTTTTCCACCATCCTGATCATGTTTTGTGCCCGTTGTTGCGAACATCACCTGCGGGGGCGTGTAGGCAACCCCGTTAAAGAACGAGTAGGGCGCAAGGTTGTTTATCCCGTCGACGTCTCGCGAAGAAATCCATCCGATGGGCCGCGGGGCTATGATGGCATTGAAGGGGTTATGTGGCAGGCCGTGGCCGTCTTCGGGGCGATAGAACATGTGGTCTCCAAGCATTTGCCCAAGGCGTAACGAAGTGTTAGGCCAAATTCCAGCAAGGAAAAGAGGGCAGGCGTGCAGCAATTCGGGATCAGGCCGGAAGAGCCGGACGATTGGTGGGAGGTCGAGGCGCTTTATGACCTGTGTTTTGCGCCTGGCCGCGAGGCGCTGTCGTCTTATCGGCTGCGCGATGATGTCCCGCCGGTTTCGGGACTTTCCTTGGTGGCACGCGACGCGCAGGGTATTCTGGCGGGCGCGATCCGGTTTTGGCCCGTGCATGTGGGAGGTCACGACGCATTGCTGTTGGGCCCCGTCGCAGTTCACCCGACCCATCAGGGAGAGGGCCTTGGCGGTTTTCTGATCCACGAAGGGTTGCAGGCCGGGCGCGACAAGGGCTGGCAGCGGGTTATGTTGGTCGGAGATGCCCCATATTACGCGCGCTTTGGATTCTCGCGTCTGAATGGTGTGGAAATGCCGCCCCCTACCAACCCTGACCGTGTATTGGGTGCAGAGTTGGAACCGGGCGTTTGGCGTGGTGTGAGCGGTCCTGTTACACGTTGGACGCGCTGAGCTATTGAATTTGCAAAGCTAAATTCCAATGTTTTTAGGGCAGGAGGGAACGTATGCAGGACGTGGTTCTTGTCGAAAAACTGGATGCAGAAGCCGAACTTGACCGCTTGGCCCGCTACTACAAGTCTGCCGGTGGGCCAGGTATCAAGTTGTTGAACAGCCTCGGGGGATCGGCTGAATCCCTGTTGGAACAATTGCCTGCATCCGTCAGGCAAGGTTTGACAGGGGCAACTGAGCAGGCGCTTTGGATGGCGATGCATGCGGCGGAAAGCTCTCGTCGGGCTGTGCCGGATCAGCGGCCTTGGGTCAACACGGCGCTGACGACGGCGATGGGTGCGGCTGGAGGGATTGGCGGCGTTTCAACCGCATTGATGGAACTGCCAGCGACAACCACCATGTTATTGCGGGCCATTCAGGGTGCCGCAGCGCAAGAGGGTTTTAATCCTTCGGAGGATGGCGTGAAATTCGACTGTGTCCGCGTATTGTCCGCTGCTGGTCCGCTGTCTTTTGACGATGGCGCGGATCTTGGTTTTTTCTCGGTAAGGCTGACCCTGACGGGACCCGCGATGCAGCGGTTGATCGCTGCTGTTGCGCCAAAATTGTCCGTTGTCTTGGGACAGAAGTTGGCAGCGCAGTCTGTTCCTGTTCTGGGGGCGATTGCGGGGGGAGGGACAAATTTTGTCTACACCCGCTATTACCAACAGATTGCGCGTGTTCATTTTGGCTTGCGGCGTTTGGCGCTGGATGCCGACATTCCGCATGATGATCTGCTCCGAAAGCTGGCGGCTCGTATGTAAATTCCCGTAAGTGCTTGGAATAAAACACTTCATGTGGTAGGGTTGTTGCCAAGTCCCACCAAATAAGCGTCAAAGCGCAAAGGGGCTTGCGGAGACGGAGGCAGACGACGGGCGGCAAAGCGTGATCGAGCACAGGCTTTGGAAGCAAAATCAACAACTCACCGGACATGGTCCGGGCAAAAGGCAGTCGGCTGCCTTGTGCTATCGTGTTCTGGAAAACGGTCCCGAGGTCCTGCTTGTGACAACGCGCAAGTCAGGCCGTTGGATCATACCCAAGGGTGGGCTGATTGATGGATTATCGCCGTCAGCCACAGCGCGACAGGAAGCGTGGGAAGAGGCGGGGGCAATCGGCGACTGCACGCCCGACGTGATCGGAAATTTCTTCTATTACAAAAACCGGCGCAGGAAAGGGCCGGTGTTATGTGTGGTGGACGTGTTTCCGCTTTTGGTCCGTTCCACGGCGGCGTTTTATCCTGAATGCCATGAGCGTCAGCGTGCGTGGCTATCGCCGCAAAAGGCTGCCAGTCGGGTTCGTTCACCCGATCTTGCCCAATTGTTACGCAAGGTAGCCCTGTTTGCACACTGACGCGGGTTTAACGACCCTTGCTATTGGTTTGCGGGTCAGTATCTATTTTGCAATCGAACTTTGGATGGATCATGATTCAATACGCGTTGAAGTGCAGCAAGGGACACTCCTTTGATAGTTGGTTTCAGTCGGCCACAGCTTACGACAAGTTGGCAGCCGCCGGTATGGTGACCTGTGCTGTTTGCGGCGATGCGCAGGTTGAGAAGGCGATCATGACCCCGCGCGTTCGTTCTGCCCGCAGTGTTGAGGCACGGACCGAAACGGCGGCCCCATCCGAAGACGCCGTGAACATGACCAGCCCGACCCCGGAGGTTGAGCAGGCTCTGAGCGAGTTGCGGCGCAAGGTCGAAGAAAATTCGGATTACGTCGGCAAGGACTTTGCAAGCGAAGCCCGGAAAATGCATCTGGGCGACGCACCAGAGAGGTCGATCTATGGCGAGGCGAAGCCGGAAGAGGCCAAAGCCCTGATCGAAGATGGGGTGCCGGTCGCACCGCTTCCTTTCATGCCCAGCCGAAAGACGAACTGATCATGCATATCGTGATTACCGGAGCCAACCGGGGCATCGGAAAGACACTTGCCGGCCGGTATCGGGCGCAGGGCCATGACGTGACAGGAACCGCTCGGGACGGCAGCGCCGAGGTGGTGCTGGATGTGACCGACACCGGTCACCATGCGGATATGGCTGCGCAATTGGGCGATCAGCCTGTTGACCTTTTGATCTGCAATGCCGGAGTGTATCTGGACAAGGCGGAACGCATTGATGGTTATCCCGCCGAGATGTGGGCGCAGACATTTGCGGCGAATGTGACCGGTGTTTCCTGACCGTTCAGTCTTTGCTGCCCAATCTTCGCGCATCGCAAGGCAAAATCGCGATCCTGTCCTCGCAAATGGCATCACATACGCGTGCACCGGGAGGTAGCTATATCTATCGCGCGTCGAAAGCGGCCGCGCTCAATCTGGGGCGTAACCTTGCCGCAGACCTGCGCGGCGACGGGATTGCTGTGGGTATATATCATCCGGGCTGGGTACAGACGGATATGGGCGGTGCTGCGGCTGCGATCACGGTGGATGAGGCTGCGAATGGTCTGGTTGACCGTTTTGCAGCCCTGTCTCTGGATACTTCGGGATGTTTTGAGACCTATGACGGTCAGCCGCACGATTACTAATTATTCAAAGCGGCTTTGGGGAGTTCGTACACCTCTCCCGGCTCAACAAAAATGACCATGATGTCGCCCCGCGTTTCATAGCTGAGCTTGGCGGTTGAATTGGTCGAATCCGGGATGCCATCCGTGAAATAGATGTTGCGCACCTCGCCATTGCCCATGCCTACGGCCAGCGTTGCACCGCCATCGTCACGGCGCCTAAGCTCGGCGTTGCAGCTACGCAGGGCGTCGCCTGCAATGGTCGCGCAAGGGATGGTGCCCAAAGAGCTCTTGCCGTCGGTTCCGGCCAGGGTGGTTTCCTGTGCTAGCGCGGGCGTTGCAAGGACAGCTAAAGCGAAGACGAAACGTGGCATGGGGAACCCCTTGGTAAATCTGATGTTGGCAAGCTGACACCCCCGTGATCCGATGTAAAGCGATCGAGCGCAAGGACCTAAACGGTTTTGAACACTTGCCCTTGGGCCCCCCCTGACATAAGACGCACGAAACCTGAATTCCAAGGCGCGGAGACACTAGCCCCCATGCCCGTACTCGTGATGAAATTCGGCGGCACGTCGGTCGCCAATCTGGACCGCATTCGCCGCGCGGCGAAACGCATCGGCGTTGAAGTGGCCAAGGGATATAATGTGATTGTCATCGTGTCGGCCATGTCAGGCAAAACCAACGAGTTGGTTGGCTGGGTGAACGAAACATCTCCGCTGTTTGATGCACGCGAATATGATGCGGTTGTGTCTTCGGGCGAAAACGTCACCGCAGGTTTGATGGCTCTGACGTTGCAGGAAATGGATATTCCGGCGCGCAGCTGGCAGGGCTGGCAGGTTCCGCTGATGACGACCAGCGCCCACAGTCAGGCCCGGATCGAGGAAATCCCGACCGAGAACCTGACCCAGAAATTCGACGAGGGTATGAAAGTCGCCGTCGTCGCCGGGTTCCAGGGTATCAGCCCCGAAGGGCGTATCACCACGCTGGGCCGTGGTGGGTCGGACACTACGGCTGTGGCCTTTGCCGCAGCATTTGGGGCCGAGCGTTGCGATATCTACACCGATGTGGATGGCGTCTATACCACCGACCCGCGCATTTGTGAAAAAGCGCGCAAGCTGGATCGAATCTCGTTCGAGGAAATGCTCGAACTGGCCTCGCTGGGGGCCAAGGTTTTGCAGACCCGTTCGGTGGAACTGGCGATGCGCTATAAGGTGAAACTGCGCGTTCTTTCTAGTTTCGAAGAACAATCCGACGAGGCCGGTACACTGGTCGTCGATGAGGAGGATATCATGGAATCCAATGTTGTGGCCGGTGTTGCCTATTCCCGTGACGAAGCCAAGATGACTGTCGTGTCCGTGGCCGACCGCCCCGGCATCGCCTCGATCATCTTTACCGCGCTCAGCGATGAAGGCGTGAACGTGGACATGATCGTGCAGAACATCTCTGATGAGGGGCGCACGGACATGACCTTTTCCTGCCCGACCGATCAGGTGGCGCGGGCGGAAAAAGCATTGCTGGCGATTAAGGACGCGGGCGAGTTGAACTACACCGAACTGGTCGCGGATGAAGACGTCTGCAAGGTCTCGGTCGTGGGGATCGGGATGCGGTCGCAATCCGGCGTGGCGGCAAAAATGTTCAAGATACTCTCGGATGAGGGGATCAACATTAAGGTCATCACAACCTCTGAGATTAAAATTTCCGTCCTTGTGGACAGGAAATACATGGAACTTGCGGTTCAGGCACTGCATGATGCCTTTGAACTGGACAAGGCGGCCTGAGCATTTTCTGCCAAGGGTCTCGCCTGACGCACTAATTTGGGTGGGCCATGGCGGACGGCACTGAAACAGAATCCCGCAAGCTGCTGGGGCGGCTGCGCGAAGAGATGGCGAACGAAGCCGCCGGTCAGGAACGTCTTGACCGGATCACTCATCTGATCGCTGACAGTATCCGGGCCGAGGTGTGCTCGATTTACCTGTTCCGGGATGAGGATACGCTTGAACTCTGCGCGACCGAAGGTCTGTCGCCCGAGGCGGTTCACAAGACCCGTATGCGCATGGGTGAGGGGCTTGTGGGGCGCGTCGCGAAGTACGGCAAGATCGTGAACACACCGGATGCGCCTGCTGCCAAGGGTTTCCGTTACATGCCCGAAACGGGCGAAGAACGGTTTTCGTCTTTCCTGGGGGTGCCCATTCAGCGTCTGGGTGAAAAGCTGGGCGTTCTGGTCGTGCAATCCCGCGATGCGCGCGAATACTCGGCGGATGAGGTTTACGCGTTGGAAGTGGTCGCCATGGTTCTGGCCGAAATGACCGAGCTGGGCGCGTTCGTGGGTGAGGGCGCCGCCCTGTCGCCCCGCCACCAACAATCTGTGCAGCTAACCGGTGGTCCGGCGCAGGAAGGTTCCGCCGAAGGGCATGTCTGGCTGCACGAGCCGCGCGTGGTGGTTACCAACCCCATCGCCGAAGACCCCCATCGCGAGCGTGAGCGTTTGGCCGAAGCGGTCGAGGAACTGCGCGTGGGCGTCGACAAAATGCTTGAGATTTCCAAGGACGGCGACACCGAGCAGTTACAAGTGCTGGAAGCCTACCGGATGTTTGCGAACTCCAAGGGCTGGATGCGCAGGATGGAAGAAGACATCGCCCGTGGCCTGAGTGCCGAAGCTGCGGTTGAAAAGGAACAGTCACAAGCGCGTGCGCGGATGGGGCAGGTTACCGACCCTTATCTACGCGAGAGGCTCGCCGATCTGGACGACCTCAGCAACCGCTTGCTGCGTATTCTTACCGGGCAGGGCAACACCAACGGGGCGGATCTGCCGCCCGACCCGATCCTGATCGCCCGTAACATCGGCCCGGGCGACTTGCTGGAATATGGCCGGTCGCTGAAGGGCATCGTGCTTGAGGAAGGCTCAGTCGGCAGCCACGCCACCATCGTGGCCCGTGCGTTGGCGATTCCTTTGGTGGTACATGTCGGCCGGATCACGACCGAGGCGCTGAACGGTGACCATATTCTTGTGGATGGGGATCAGGGCACCGTTCAATTGCGGCCCGAAGATACGGTCGTCAGTGCGTTTCGTGACAAGATTGCAATGCAGGCAAAGGCGCAGGAGCGATATGCCTCGATCAGGGATACTCCGACGGTCACTCGGGATGGTGAGCGCATCAATCTCGTGATGAATGCCGGTCTTATGGCGGACCTGCCTTCGCTGGACAATTCCGGAGCCGAGGGCGTGGGCCTGTTCCGGACCGAGTTGCAGTTCCTGATCAGAAACCAGATGCCAAAGCGGTCGGAACTTGTAACCCAGTATCAGCGCGTTCTGGACGCGGCCGGGGAAAAACGAGTGGTGTTCCGAACGCTGGATATCGGCTCGGACAAGGTTCTGCCCTACATGAAACACGTAGAAGAACCCAATCCTGCATTGGGGTGGCGTGCGATCCGGGTCGGTCTGGACAAGCGCGGCGTAATGCGGATGCAGTTACAGGCCCTGATGCGCGCAGCGAACGGGCGCCCCCTGACACTGATGTTCCCGTTTGTGGCGCAGGCAGATGAGTTCCGCGAGGCCCGTTGGGAAGTCAACAAGACCATCGAACGCGAAAAGCGGCTGGGGCATGTCCTGCCCGAAAGAATAGAAGTTGGCGCAATGCTTGAGACCCCGTCCTTGGGCTTTGCCCCTCAAAAATTTTATGATGAGGTGGATTTTGTCTCGATTGGGGGAAACGATCTGAAGCAGTTCTTTTTCGCGGCTGACCGAGAAAATGAACTGGTGCGCCGCAGGTATGATACGTTGAATGTAAGCTTCCTCAGTTTCATCGAACGTATTGTCGAGCGCTGCAACATATCGAATACACCGCTGAGTTTTTGCGGCGAAGACGCGGGCCGCCCGGTTGAGGCGTTGTGTCTGGCGGCTATGGGTATCCGTTCGTTGTCGATGCGGCCTGCCTCGATCGGGCCTGTCAAAAGCGTGTTGTTGCGCGCCGATTTGCAATCGCTGCGGAAGATCATTGCCGATGCACGTCACCGGGGTGAGCAATCCGTTCGCCCTGCAGTAATGGAATGGCTGCGAAACCAAGGGTGACCGAGTCGTCGATTTTGAAATTTTTTCAAATCCAGTGTTGATTCTTAGTATGGTTTTTTATACTCCCGCGTTGAATGTTAGCGATAACATGACTGGCGTGGCAAAACGATGTGCCAGCGACAACTGAAGGAGCCTGCAGATGGTTTCACGCGTAATTCCGGTAAATCCGTTCGACCTTGTGTTGTTCGGCGCAACGGGCGATCTGGCGCAGCGCAAGATTTTGCCGGGTCTGTATCACCGGTTTGAAGTGGACCAAATGCCCGAAGAGGCCCGTATCATCGGAACAGCACGGTCGGACATGGACAGTGATGCATTTCGAGAGCAGATTCGCGCATCCATGAAGAAATATGCCCCCGGGTTCAAACAGGATGTATTGGACCGGTTCCTTAGCCGGGTCGACTATGTCCCCGTTGATGCGCTGGGTGACTCAGGGTGGGCAGACCTTGCTGAAAAATTGCGCCCCGACGTGGTGCGCGCGTTCTATCTGTCTGTAGGCCCCAGCCTGTTTTCCGGCATTGCACAGCGGTTGAATGATAACGGGCTGGCAACACCGGACAGCCGAATTGTGGTGGAAAAACCGTTCGGTCATGATCTGGCTTCTGCCAAGGCCCTGAATGAAGGGTTGCGTGCCTGTTTCGAAGAACATCAGATCTATCGCATCGACCATTATCTGGGTAAGGAAACCGTCCAGAACCTTATGGCCCTGCGTTTTGCCAATTCCCTGTTCGAGCCGCTTTGGAATTCGACCCATGTTGATCATGTTCAGATCACAGTTGCGGAAACCGTAGGTGTTGAAGGGCGGGGGGCTTACTACGACCAGTCTGGCGCAATGCGCGATATGGTGCAGAACCATCTTGTTCAGTTGTTGTGCCTGACCGCGATGGAGCCTCCGTCCAAGTTTTCGCCCAATGCGGTGCGCGACGAAAAGGTCAAGGTTATTGAGGCGTTAGAGCCCGTGGACCCCTCGGACATCGCGCGGGGCCAATATCGGGCTGATCAGGGAGAGGACGGTTATCTGGATCATGTCGGCAACCCGGCCAGCCGCACCGAAAGCTATATCGCCCTAAAGGTGCATCTTGGTAACTGGCGTTGGGCCGGAGTGCCGTTCTATCTGCGGACTGGAAAGCGTCTGCGCGCACGCGAATCCGAAATTGCCGTGTTCTTCCGCGACCCACCGCATACCATTTTTCCCAACGTAGGCCCCTTGCGTGGCAACGTTCTGGTCATTCGGTTGCAGCCCGACGAAGGCATCACATTGCGCACAACCATCAAAGACCCCGGTCCCGGTGGATTCCGCCTGTCAGATGTGTCGCTGGACATGAGCTTCGCCGAGGCGCTGGGCACGGATGCGCGTGCTCAGGATGCTTATGAGAGGCTGGTAATGGATGTGATCCGGGGTGATCAAACCCTGTTCATGCGCGGTGACGAAGCCGAGGCCGCCTGGGCCTGGGTCGATCCCATCATTCAGGGGTGGGAAGATCGGGGTGACCGGCCAGCCAAATATGATCAGGGCAGTTCAGGGCCGGAAGAAGCATTGATGCTGATGCATCGCGATGGACGCCGTTGGCGTCAGATCGGAGGGTAATTATGGTACATTCCGTCATCACCGACGTCACCCGGCGCATCATCGACCGCAGCGCCGAATTGCGCGGCCCGCATCTTGAGAGGATGGAGCACGCCAAGTCCAAAGGGCCAGCCCGTGCGCACCTATCCTGCAGCGGTCAGGCTCATGCCTATGCCGGGGCGGGTGAAGATCAGCAATCCATGGCAACTGGAACGGCTGGCAATCTGGGCATCGTCACCGCCTATAACGACATGCTCTCGGCGCATCAGCCGTTCGAACGCTATCCGGCGCTGATCCGTGACGCGATCCGTGCGGCGGGTGGCACGGCGCAGGTCGCAGGCGGCGTTCCCGCCATGTGTGATGGCGTCACGCAGGGCGAAGCGGGGATGGAACTGTCGCTATTCTCGCGCGATGTTATTGCGCTGGCCACTGGAGTGGCGCTTAGCCACAACACGTATGACGCCGCCGTGTTCCTTGGGGTGTGCGACAAGATCGTGCCGGGTCTGGTCATCGGCGCGCAGGCGTTTGGTCACTTGCCCGCCGTGTTCCTGCCTGCAGGACCCATGACAAGCGGCCTGCCGAACGACGAAAAGGCCAAGGTTCGTCAGCAGTTTGCCACCGGAGAAGTCGGCCGTGACGCGTTGATGAAGGCGGAAATGGCCGCCTATCACGGGCCGGGCACCTGCACCTTTTACGGAACCGCCAACACCAACCAGATGTTGATGGAATTTATGGGCCTGCATCTTCCTGGCTCCAGCTTCATCAACCCGAATACACCTTTGCGCGATGCGTTGACCGAAGAAGGCGCGCGCCGTGCCTTGTCACTTAGCGCGCTGGGTAATCACTATACGCCGGTCTGTCAGGTGCTGGACGAACGCGCCTTTGTGAATGGTATCGTCGGGTTGATGGCAACCGGAGGGTCCACGAACCTGCTGATCCACCTGATCGCCATGGCACGTGCCGGAGGTATCGTTCTGGATTGGGAGGATTTCTCGGACATCTCCGCCGTGGTTCCGCTGGTCGCGCGGGTCTATCCGAATGGATTGGCCGATGTGAACCATTTCCATGCCGCGGGGGGCCTTGGCTATTGCATCGGCACGCTACTCGAAGACGGCCTGCTGCATCCCGATACGCTGACGGTCGCCGGGCAGGGGCTGCACAACTATACCAAAGAGCCAAAGCTGAAAGATGGTGAACTGGTCTGGGAAGAAGGCACTGCACACAGCTTGAACGAAAAGATCGTGCGCCCGGCCAAGGATCCGTTCCAGCCCACAGGCGGCTTGTCGCGCCTGACCGGAAATCTGGGCACCGCTGTCATGAAGGTATCTGCTGTCGCGCCCGAGCATCAGGTGGTCGAAGCTCCGGTACGTGTTTTCCATGACCAGGAAGAGGTCAAAGCAGCGTTCAAGGCCGGTGAGTTCACGGATGACGTCATCGTCGTTGTCCGCTTTCAGGGACCGAAAGCCAACGGAATGCCCGAACTGCACTCGCTGACGCCGATGCTTTCGATCCTTCAGGGCAGGGGGCAAAAGGTTGCTTTGGTAACTGATGGCCGGATGTCTGGAGCATCGGGCAAAGTTCCAGCCGCGATTCATGTGGTGCCCGAGGCGCTGGATGGTGGTCCCATCGCCTGTTTACGGGATGGCGACATCCTGCGTGTAGATGCGGTCAGCGGAGAATTGGAGATCACGACCCCCGGCGTACTTGATCGCGCCCCGGCAACCGCAGACCTTTCGGCAAACCAGCACGGCGTTGGCCGCGACCTCTTTGGCGCGTTCCGCCAGAATGTCGGGTCGGCCGACACTGGTGCCAGCATTTTCGGAGTTTAATTCATGTCCAAAACCCAACGCACCCGCGAAATTTGCGCGCTTGCCCCTATCGTTCCTGTGCTGGTTATCGACGATGCCAAGGATGCGCGCCCACTGGCCGAGGCGCTTGTCGCTGGTGGGCTTCCCGCGCTTGAAGTTACGCTGCGCACGCCTGCGGCGCTGGATGCAATCCGCGCAATGTCTCAAGTGCCGGGCGGTGTCGTAGGGGCTGGAACACTGGTGACCCCTGATGACGTCCGTGCCGCGAAAGAGGCCGGCGCACAATTTGGTGTCTCTCCCGGCGCGACTGAAGCTTTGATCGCTGCATGCGAGGCCGAAGGTCTGCCCCTCTTGCCCGGCGCGGCCACGGCAAGCGAGGCAATGCGTCTGCTGGAGCAGGGATATGATATGCTCAAGTTCTTTCCTGCCGAAGCTTCAGGCGGTGCGCCTGCATTGAAGGCAATTGGTGCTCCGCTTCCGCAGATCACGTTCTGTCCAACCGGAGGTGTCTCGCCTGCGAATGCCCGCGATTACCTGTCTTTGTCCAACGTTGTCTGCGCCGGTGGCAGTTGGGTTGCGCCAAAGCAGATGGTTTTGGATCAAGATTGGGCGGGCATCGAAACACTTGCGCGCGAGGCGTCCAAGCTGATGGATTGACGCTGCCGGGCCACACGTTAGGGTGAGGCCAATTCTAACAGGTTGATCCCATGAAAAATCACAACTCTCTCGCGCAGGGGCGTGAGTATTTGGCTATTCCCGGGCCGTCGGTAATGCCCGACGCCGTTTTGCAAGCGATGCACCGTCCCTCGCCCAATATCTATGATGGCGAGTTGATCGAAATGATGCCCGCGCTGACCCGCGACCTATGTCGCGTCGCCCGAACCGAGCACAACGTCGCAATTTATATCGCCAACGGGCACGGCACTTGGGAAGCTGCCCTGTCGAACGTCATTGCCCCCGGCGAACGTGTTTTGGCACCAGCTTCGGGTCGGTTCACCCACGGCTGGGCAGAGATGGCGGAAGGGATCGGTGGAACGGCGCAATTGATCGACTTCGGCACGTCATCTGCCTGGGATTTCGAACGTATCGGTGACGCGTTGCGCGCTGATAAAGCGCATGAAATCAAAGCGGTTCTGGCCGTGCATGTGGATACCTCAAGTTCGATCCGAAACGATATTCCAACACTTCGCGCGTTACTGGATGACTTGAACCACCCGGCGCTTTTGATGGCGGATTGTATCGCCTCGCTGGGGTGTGATCGGTTCGAAATGGATGCCTGGGGCGTCGATGTCATGGTCACTGCCTGTCAAAAGGGGCTGATGACGCCTGCAGGTGTGGGGTTTGTCTTTTTTAATGACAAGGCGCAGGCCAAGCGCGCCACTATGCCCCGGGTGTCGCAATATTGGGATTGGGTGCCGCGGGCTAATCCGGAGCTGTTTTATCAGTATTTCAACGGGACAGCTCCGACCCATCACCTATATGGTCTGCGCGCTGCCTTGGATATCATCCATGCCGAGGGGATCGAACAGGTCTGGGCGCGCCACGAACGACTTGCAGGAGCTATTTGGACGGCCTGCGAAATCTGGGCCGAGGGCGGTGCTTTGCACTTGAACGTCGCAGATCGCCAAGACCGTAGCCGTGCCGTAACCGCCTTGCGGCTGACCGACGGTCGGGGCACGGCCCTTCGGGAATTTACGGAAACCCAACTGGGCCTTACCTTGGGCATCGGCCTTGGGATGGAGGACTGGGACGGATGTTTCCGTCTTGGTCACATGGGGCATGTGAATGGGCAGATGGTCATGGCCATTTTGGGCGGGGTTGAAACCGGGCTGGCCGCGCTCGGGATCCCGCGCGGCACAGGCGCGTTGGAGGCTGCGGCGGCTGCGTTGGTTTCGTAACGCGAACTGCCGAGCGTATTGGCGCAGTTCATGCGCGCGCGTTTGCGGCCTCAAGCGCCTTTGGCAGAGCTGCGGCAAAGGCATCCAGATCGCACGCCTCGCCGCAGCTTACCCGAATGCACCTGTTCTGAGGCGCAGCAAAGGGCATTCGAACGAAAACACCCTGCGCGACAAGCGACTCGAGAACCGCCTTAGCAAAGTTACCGTCCCGCCGGCAATCAATGGCAACGAAATTCGTGGCCGACGGCAAGGGGGTCAGACCATTCTTTGTTGCGATCTGTCCGATCCGGGTGCGGGCCTCAGCGATCTTGTTCTGAATCCGTTTTAACCAGGCGTCGTCTTGCAGCGCTGCCAGCGCCCCAGCTTGCGCTGCGCGGTTCATGCCGAAATGGTTCCGTACCTTGTTGAACGCCGATATCAATTCGGGTGCGCCAATCGCATATCCGACGCGCGCCCCTGCCATTCCATAAGCCTTTGAAAAGGTGCGCATCCGGATAACGCGGGGATCATCGGCTACGACAGGGGCTTCGGTCCCTTCGGGCGCGCATTCCACGTAAGCCTCATCCAGAACCAGCAGGCACCCGTCAGGCAGATCGTCCAGCGCCGCGACGATATCCTTGCCGGAATGCCAGCTTCCCATAGGGTTGTCGGGATTGGCCAGATAGACCAGCTTGGCATCCGTTTCTGCGGCCAGAGCAAACAGGGCCGCCGGGTCTTCGTGATCGTCGCGATAGGGAACGGTGTGCAACACACCACCGAACCCTGCCACGTGGTAGTTGAATGTCGGGTAGGCACCGTCCGAGGTGACAACGGCGTCGCCGGGTCCGATCAAAAGCCGGACGAGGTAGCCCAAAAGCCCATCAATCCCTTCCCCTACGACGATATTGTCTGCCCCAACGCCATGATGTTCAGCCAATGCGTGGCGCAGGTCATGGTTTTCGGGATCGCCGTACATCCAGATTTCAGTATTTGCCATTGCCTCGGCCGCGCGCGGCGAGGGGCCGAAGACACTTTCGTTCGCGCCAAGCCGGGCAATGAAAGGCGCACCCCGCTGGCGCTCCTGTGTTTCGGGGCCAACAAAGGGCACGGTCGCAGGCAGGGACAGGGCAAGCGGGGTGTAGCGTGGGTCAGTCATATAGGCAGATAAACGTAAGGTCACGGGGCGAGCAACCTTGTGTTGTGCGCGATTGCCGCCCACCCTACACAAAATTGTTGAGGGAGGGGTGCAGATGCGCGTTTTGTTGGGGCTGATCCTGATCGGGCTAGCCTATCTGATTTTTTGGCCGGTTGAGGTTGAGCCGGTCGCGTGGGAACCACCACAAGCACCTGAGTTCGCAGGCGAGTTTGCCGAAAACAACGCGCTGGATCAGCTTGAATTGATCGCATTTCCTGATGATGAGGTGGGTCCCGAAGACATCGCCGTATTGCCGGATGGAACCGCTTATACAACCACAGCGTCCGGCGCTCTGTTCCGTATTGACGGCGAAGCCCCCATCAAGGTCGACGAACTTGGTGGGCGTCCGTTGGGCCTCAAGGCGGGCCCGGACGGTGCGCTGTATATCGCGGACAGCTTTCGTGGGTTGAGGCGTTGGAATGGTCCCGGTTCGTTAGAGTTGCTTACCTCTGAAGTTGACGGGAAGCCTTTGATCTATGCCAACCAATTGGATGTGGCCCGGGACGGGACGGTATATTTCTCCAACTCTTCAGATCGTTTCGACCCCGAAACAATGGGCGGTACCAAACCCACATCCGTGATGACGATCTGGGAGCAATCGGACACCGGGTATGTCGCCAAGTACGCGCCCGACGGCAGCACCGAAAAGGTGGCCGATGGGTTCGTCTACACGAACGGTGTTGCGCTGTCTCCGGACGAAGATTTTCTGCTGATCGCGGAAACCGGGCGTGCACAGGTCCATAAACTATGGCTGACCGGTCCAAATGCGGGCGAGCGCGCAGTTCTGATGGACAACTTGCCAGGCTATCCGGACAATATCGAGGCGCAGGGTGACGGCACCTATTGGATGGCGTTCGCCAGCCCGCGCGTGCCGACCGAAGCTTTGATGCCTTATCCGTTCCTGCGCAAGGTGATTTGGCGGCTGGGTCCGATGGTGCGGCCTGCACCGATCCATCGCGGAATGCTGATTCAATTCGACGGAGAGGGAAACATCCTACAAAACCTGCAGGACCCACAGGGCCGGTTGGGGATTACAACCGGCGGGAAGATCGTTGGAAACCAGTTCTATGTCATGACGCTGGATTCCCCGTGGTTTGGGCGCATGGCCGTCGAGGGATTGCCCCTACGTTGATCTGGAACTTTGTGGGTGTTGCAGGCATCTTTGCCGAAACTGGAATAGGGAAGTTCACATGTCGCGTGTATCAGTAGAATACAAAGATCACATTGCCCACGTCACTTTGACGCGCGGCGAGAAGATGAACGCGCTGGATGATGCGATGTTCAATGCAATTCTGTCCGCAGGGCAGGAGGTTGCCGCCTCGGACGCGCGTGCGGTTGTGCTGTCGGGGCAGGGCGGAAATTTCTGCGCTGGTCTGGATATGGCCAGCCTTGCGAAATACGCCAATAACAACCCGTCCGAATGGCTGATGACCCGCAGCCATGGGGATGCCAACGACCTTCAGGAACTGGCGCTGACATGGCGCCGCGTTCCGGTCCCGGTGATTTGCGCTATCGAAGGCGTGGCCTATGGCGGCGGTCTTCAGATCGCGCTGGGGGCCGATATCCGTATTGCGCACCCTGACAGTAAACTCGCCGTGCTTGAAATGAAGTGGGGCATTATCCCGGATATGGGCGCGATGTATATGCTGCCGCATCTGGTTGGCAGCGATGTGATCCGCCTTTTGACCTATACCGCCCGGCCCGTTGGGGCGCAGCAGGCGGCGGATTGGGGGCTTGTGACTAAGCTTTCCGACGATCCTTTGACCGAGGCCACGGCGATTGCCGAGGACATCGCGTCCAAAAGCCCATCAGGTATTCGCGCGGCCAAGCGGGTCATAGATTTCGCCGAAAGCCATAGCCGCGCGGAAACTCTTATGGAGGAATCCATCGAGCAGGTAGAACTGATCGGAAAACCGGACCAGATGGAGGTGATTGCAGCCCAGATGCAGGGCCGCAAGCCTGTATTCAAGTAACTAGCGCGTAAAGGCGCGCCGTGCATCTCGTGCCATGTTGTACCGCATCTCCAGATCGGCGATGCGGGCCATCGCCTGTTTGCGCGCCTGCGGATCGGTCAGGGTGGTGTAGTCCTGGCGCGCTGCGTCCAGGTATTTCTTGATCTTGAACTCTTCGGGCAGCACCCCGGCCTGAGCCATTATTCTGTATCCGGCGGCAGTTGCCGGGTCGCTTTGCTCCTCGCCAGAGCGATCGGGCAGGGGGCGGCCTTCGCCTTCAAGCCCATGCAATTGGCCTTCGGCTTGCGCCTTTTTGATCTGACGCTCAATGAGCTTTCCCAGCGATCCAAACATATCTTTTTTCTACAGTGTGCCGGGCCGCGCGGCTAGCGGCTTCGATTTGCAATCAAATAGGCGACGCCGCCTGCCAAAAGGCCCCAAACTGCGGCACCCAGCCCGAAGACTGATATGCCCGAGGCCGTGATCGCAAAGGTCAGGATTGCGGCTTCGCGTTCGGCAGGCACTTCGAGCGCCGCAAAGGTTGCATTGGCCATCACGCCGATCAGGGCAACGCCGGTCAGCGTGCCCATCAGCAACGGATCGGCATGAACGGCAAACCCTGTAATTGCGACGGCAAACACGCCGAACACGCAATAAAACACACCGGCCATCACAGCGGACCAATAGCGTTGATTTGGATCGGGATGGCTGTCTTCGTTCGAACACATCGCTGCGGTGATCGCAGCAAGGCAGGTTGCTGGCGCTCCGAATGTCGCCGACAGTACGCTTGCGCCACCCACGGCCGAAAACAGGCGCCCTGAGACAGGCTGGTAACCAAAGCTGCGCATCACGGCGATACCGGGGATGTTCTGCGTGGCCATCGTGACGATGAACAACGGAAGACCGATGCCGATAATGGAAGCCACTGAGAATGTGGGCCACGTCCAGACCGGAGTGGCCACCACCTGTGCCGGCGCAACAGATGCACCCTTGGCATTTAGAACGACCACGATGGCCGCCGCGATGACGGCGGCGGGCACGGCGAGCAGCCGGTTGAAACGCCCGGCAACAAACCATGTCAGGATTACGGGAAGGGCCTGCCATGGCAGGTCAACGGCGGCTTTGAAGGGCAGAATGCAAAGCGGCAACAGAACACCGCCTAACATAGCCTGTGCCAGCGTGGTTGGGATCGCCGCAGCAAGGCGGCCCAGCGGTATCCACAGCCCGGCCAGAACTGTCAACGCGCCAGCGCACAAAAACGCACCCACGGCCTCTGAAAAGCCCGCCGCCGGCGTGGCGGACACGGCAAGCAGGGCCGCTCCGGGTGTGGACCATGCAACGCTGATAGGTAGGTGATATCGCAGGCTTAGACCTATGGCCGCCAGACCCATGGCGATAGCCGCCATCATCAACCCCGAGGCTGCTTGGGCCGGTGACGCCCCCATCGCAGTCAAACCCTGAAGGACAATGGGAAATGAGCTGAAGAAGCCGACGATGGCCACGACCAACCCGGTCGAGACAGTTTGGATCGGAGGGGCTGCGCGCGTCATTTTGGCCTCGGTGGGGTTGCCTCGAACCGTGCTACCAAGCGTGAGGGTGGGGCGGCAACCCCCAGTTGCGCAAAAGAAAACCCCGCCAGTAAGGCGGGGTTAGAGTGTTGGGGCGTGAAGACGGATCAGGCGATCTCGGACAGGCGGGCCAATGCCTCATTCAGCTTCGCTTCTTCCTCTTCGCGGGCGGCGAGGTTGGCTTTGGCTTCTTCCACAACCTCTTCCGGGGCCGAAGCCACGAATTTGGGGTTGTTCAGACGCCCGCGCAGACCGCCGAGTTCCTTGGCCAGCTTGCCTTTGGCTTTCTCCAACCGTTCCTTTTCGGCACCGATGTCGATGATATCGGCCAGCGGCAGGCCAAAAGACGCGCCGGGGGCGGCGATTGAGATGGTGCCCTTAGGCAGCTCATCCGCTTTGGTCAGGCTGTCAATCCGCGCCAGACGTTTGATCAGCGCCTCATTGCGGTCCCAAGCAGCTTGGCCATGCGCGTCGATATCCATCACCAGCATCGGCACGTATAGACCAGCCGGAACCCGCATCTGCGCACGGGCCGAGCGGGTGTTTTCGATCACCGAGATCACCCAGTTCATCTCACGATCTGCATCGGCATCAACCAGATCGGCAGCAGCATAAGTTGGCCAGTCGGCGTGGACGATCATCTTGGGCCGCGTGCCGGTCAAACCCCAAAGTTCTTCGGTTATGAAGGGCATGATCGGGTGCAACAGGACCATGCACTGATCCAGAACCCAGCGCATGGTTGCGCGGGCTTCCGCCTGAGCTTCGGTGTCATCGCCTTGCAGCAGGGGTTTCGACAGTTCTACATACCAGTCGCAGACCTTGCCCCAGACAAAGGCATAAAGCCCGTTGGCGGCGTCGTTGAAGCGATAGCTTTCCAGCGCCGCGTCAACCTCGGCCCGCACGCGGGCGGTTTCGCCGATGATCCAGCGGTTTACGGCCGCCTTGGGCTTCAGGTCGGCCACGTCCAGTTGCGGGACGGCGTCGGTGAAGACCTCGTTCATCTCGGCAAAGCGGACGGCGTTCCACAGTTTCGTACCGAAATTGCGATAGCCGGTAATGCGTTCACGAGACAGTTTCAGTACGCCGCCAATCGCCGCCATCGACGCATTGGTAAAGCGCAGCGCGTCGGCGCCGAATTCGTCCACGATCTCCAGCGGGTCGATGACGTTGCCGGTGGTCTTGGACATCTTCTTGCCCTTCTCGTCGCGGACGAGCGAGTGCAGGTAGACGGTGTGGAACGGGATTTCATTCACCACGGCCAGTTGCATCATCATCATCCGGGCGACCCAGAAGAACAGAATATCCGCGCCGGTGATCAGAACGTCCGTGGGGAAGTAGCGCTTTAGCTCCTCGGTCTGCTCAGGCCAGCCCAGAGTGCCGATGGGCCAGAGGCCGGAGGAGAACCACGTGTCGAGCACGTCGGGGTCGCGCCAGACCGGGTAAACCAACTTGGTCGGGTCTTGTTCAACTGCGTACTGAGCAAGGCTTTCCGCGAACTGATGGATCGCTTCCTGCTTGTCGGCGACTTCGACAACGGTAGCGTGGCTCAGAGGGCTGGGAATGTTTGCGTTGTCGTCGAGGAATTTCTCGGTAACAGCTTCAAGGCTCGCAGCGCATTCCATGATATTGCCACGGTGCAGCATGCCGCCTTCGTTCAGCAAACGGCCCAATTCGACCAGATCCAGGTCTCCGTCATTCTCGTCGTCGACGAAGTCTTCGGCGGACAGGTCCAGCCCATACCAAACCGGAATCTGATGCCCCCACCACAACTGGCGCGAGATGCACCAAGGCTCGATGTTTTCCAGCCAGTGGTAATAGGTCTTCTCGCCCGACTCGGGGATGATCTTGACCGTGCCGTCCTTGACCGCATCCAACGCGGGACCGACGACCTTTTCGGCGTCGACGAACCACTGGTCGGTGAACATCGGCTCGATGACCACTTTCGAGCGGTCGCCGAAGGGCTGCATGATCGGCTTGCTTTCAACCAGCGGAACCAGCGCTGCCGGGTCGTCATCCTCACCCAGCTTCACACCCAGACGCGGGTCATCTGCGCGAGTCACGACGGCCAGTCCGTCGGCTGTGATTTCTTCCACCACCTTCGCGCGCGCCTCGAACCGATCCAGCCCGCGCAGGTGATCAGGGATCAGGTTGATCGCGTCGATCTCGTTCTCGGTGAAGTCCTTGCCGCGCGCGTATTCCTGCGCCTTGTCCGCTTCTTCTGCGTAGGGTGCACCATCGGCCCGCATCGCTCCTTTGGTGTCCATCAGGCGGTACATCGGGATGCCGCCACGCTTGGCGACCATGTTGTCGTTGAAGTCATGTGCACCAGTGATCTTCACCGCGCCCGAGCCGAAGTCGGGGTCCGGATACTCATCGGTGATGATCGGGATCTGACGGCGATGCTCTTTCGGGCCAACCGGGATTTCGCAGAGTTTGCCTACGATTGGCGCGTAACGCTCATCCGAGGGATGAACCGCAACAGCGCCGTCGCCCAGCATGGTTTCGGGGCGGGTCGTGGCGATGGAAATGTAATCGCGCTCTTCCGTCAGAACGACATTCCCGTCCTCGTCTTTTTCGACAAAGGTGTAGGTCTCGCCCCCGGCCAGCGGGTATTTGAAGTGCCACATGTGGCCGGGCGTTTCGATATTCTCGACTTCCAAATCCGAGATCGCGGTCTCGAAATGCGGGTCCCAGTTGACCAGCCGCTTGCCGCGATAGATCAGGCCTTTTTCGTACATGTCGACGAAAACCTTGATCACCGCGTCGTGGAAGTTGGCTGAGTTTTCGTGGCCGGTGCGCGGATCGCGTGGTGCGCCTGCCATGGTGAAGGCGTTCCGTGACCAGTCGCAGGAAGACCCCAGACGCTTCAACTGTTCGATAATCGTGCCGCCATATTCGCCTTTCCACTCCCAGACCTTGTCAAGAAATGCCTCGCGCCCCAGTTCGGTCCGGCTGGGCTGCTGTGTGGCGGCCAGCATCTTTTCGACCTGCATCTGTGTGGCGATGCCCGCGTGGTCCTGACCGGGCTGCCAGAGGGTGTCGAAGCCACGCATGCGGTGCCAACGGATCAGGATGTCCTGCAGCGTGTTGTTGAACGCATGACCCACATGCAGCGCGCCGGTCACGTTGGGCGGTGGGATCATGATGGTAAAGCTTTCGTCGCGCGATTTGTTCGCGCCTGCCTTGAAGGCTCCGGCCTGTTCCCAGGTTTTATAGATACGGGCCTCGGCCTCTGCCGCATTGAATGTCTTTTCCATCGCCATGGGGTGCGTCCTGCGTCATCAATCTTGGGTTAGCGCCTGCAATAGCGAATGGATGCGCCAAGGGGAAGGCCCCCTATGGACATCGTCCCCTCGCAGGCTAGTGTCGCGCGGTAGAGCAGCGGCAGGAGCGATCCATGGAAAAGTTCGGTAAGAGTCAGCCGGTCAAACGGACCGAGGATCAGAGGTTTCTGACCGGGCAGGGGCATTACATGGATGATGTGGTGCCCGAGGGTGCGCTGCACGCTGTTTTCGTGCGCTCTCAGGTGGCGCATGGGGTGATATCCAGTCTGGACCTAGAAGAGGCGCGGTCGGCGGATGGGGTGCGTCTGGTGATGACGTTGGACGATCTGAAAACCGCAGGGATCGACACCGTGATGAACGCCGCAATCGTGGACAATCGGGACGGATCGAAAGCCGCCGCGCCGGAACGTCAGATGCTGGCTAGCGACCGTGTGCGCTTTGTCGGCGAGCCGATCGCTGTTGTCATTGCCGATACCCCGTCACAGGCCCGCGACGCAGCCGAGATGATCTGGGCCGAGATCGACGAATTGCCCGCAAAGCTGGACGTAGATGCGGGTGGGGAAGTTTTACACCAAGACGCTCCCGACAATCGCGCCTTTGACTGGGGGCTGGGCGATGAGGCGGCGACCGAGGCCGCATTTCAGGCTGCAGCGCATAGGGTTTCGCTGAATGTGGCCGACAACCGGGTCATCATAACCTCGATCGAGCCGCGCGGCTGTCAGGCCAACTGGGTCGATGGCCGCCTGCATTTTGCCTATGGCGGGCAAGGGGTGTGGGCGATGCGTGCACAGCTGGCCGAAAAACTGCGGCTGGAGCCTGAGGTGATCCGCGTCACCACCCCGGATGTTGGGGGCGGGTTCGGCATGAAGGTAATGCCCTACCCCGAGTATTTCTGCACCGCCGTTGCCGCGATGAAGCTGGGACAACCCGTCCACTGGATGTCGGACCGGTCCGAGGCGATGCTGGCCGATCATCATGGCCGCGATTTGACTTCACTTGCGGAACTGGCATTTGACGACGACCACCGGATCACCGCCTATCGTGTGCACAGCAAGGTCAATCTGGGTGCGTATAACAGCCATTTCGGTCAGGCGATCCAGACCAACCTGTTCAGCCGGGTGCTGATGGGGGTCTATGACGTCCAGACCACCTATCTGCGGGTCGAGGGGTTCTTCACCAACACCACGCAGGTCGATGCCTATCGCGGGGCCGGACGACCCGAGGCGATCTATGTCCTTGAACGTGTCATGGACCGCGCCGCGCGTGAATTGGGCATCGATCCCTGGGAGTTGCGCCGCAAGAATTTCATCCGCCCCGAGGCATTTCCATACAGAACTGCGACCGGCGAGACTTACGATGTCGGTGATTTCAATATGATCCTGTCACGCACAGCTAGCCAAACTGCGGGGTTCAACGCGCGCAAGGCGACCGATGCCGAACGCGGCCTGATCCGGGGGCAGGGTCTTTGTTACTATATCGAAAGTATTCTGGGGGACCCTTCCGAGAACGCGAAAGTTGAGTTCTGCGAGGATGGCGCCGTGAACCTCTATGTCGGCACCCAATCGAATGGGCAGGGGCATGAGACAGTTTATGCCCATTTCCTGTCGGATCAGACCGGGATTCCGGTAGACCGGATCAATGTAGTGCAGGGTGACAGCGATCAACTGCCACATGGGGGCGGCACCGGGGGGTCTCGGTCCGTTACGGTGCAAAGTACGGCAACGCTGGCGACAATCGACGTCATGCTTGCCGCGTTCACGCCGTATCTGGCGGATAAGATGGGGGTCGAGGAAAGCGATATCAGCTTCGACCACGAAACATTCCGCGCATCAGGGTCGAACCTAACACCAACCCTGACCGAGGCCGCTGACATGGCCCGCGCCGATGGCCGAACCGATCTGTTGCAACATCAGGCGCGCGCCAACCTGGATGCGCGCAGTTATCCCAATGGCGCGCATGTTGCCGAAATCGTTATTGATTCTTACACCGGAGAAACATGGGTCGACCGCTATACAGTCGTCGATGATTTTGGTAACCTTATCAACCCGATGCTGGCCGAAGGGCAGGTTCATGGCGGTGTGGTCCAGGGGATCGGACAGGCGCTGACCGAGCGTGTTGTGCATGATGCGCAGGGGCAACTGCTCACGGCTTCGTTGATGGACTATGCCTTGCCGCGCGCCGCCGAGATACCCATGATTAAGTTTACGTCGGTGCCGGTTCCGTCAACTTCCAACCCGATGGGGATGAAGGGATGCGGTGAGGCCGGCACCGTGGGCGCGCTGGCCGCTGTGGCAAATGCGGTTCAGGATGCGCTCTGGGATTACGGGGTGCGGCAGGCGGATATGCCTTTTACACCTCACAAAGTATGGGAGTTGCTGACGCATGGTTCTGTCGCGGCTGAGTAGAAAGGTACTAGGATGGCTCGGACGGCCTCTGCGGTCCGAGCACTCGGCCGAGTCACGCCACCGCGAACCGATGAGCCATGTGATTATCCTCGACGGCACAATGTCGACGCTGGAACCGGGCCGGGAGACCCATGCAGGCCAGACTTTGCGCCTGTGCTGTGAGATGGGCAGCAAGGTCTCGGTTTTCTATGAATCCGGCGTGCAGTGGGAGAGCTGGAAGTCCTCGCTGGACGTGATGATGGGGCGGGGGATCAACCGCCAGATCAGGCGCGCTTATGGCTATCTGGCGTCGCGCTACAAGCCCGGCGATCGTATCTATTTCATCGGCTATTCACGCGGGGCTTACGGGGTGCGCAGCCTTGCCGGGGTGATCGACCTGATCGGGCTGCTCAAGGCCGAACACGCGACCGAGCGGAATATCAAGCAGGCGTACCGCCATTATGAGTGCAACGCCAATGGTGCCGCTGCAGGCGCTTTCCGCAAACAGTTCTGTCACGAGGATGTGGCAATTGAGATGGTCGGCGTTTGGGACACGGTGAAAGCGCTGGGCCTGCGCCTGCCGCTGCTGTGGCGCTGGGCCGAGGAACGCCATGCTTTCCACAACCACCAGCTTGGCCCCGCCACCCGCCACGGCTATCATGCCATGGCGCTGGACGAGACGCGCGAAGTGTTCGAACCGGTATTGTGGAAATGTACCCCCGAGTTCAAAGGCCACGTCGAGCAGGTCTGGTTCCGAGGTACCCACGGCGATGTCGGGGGCCAGTTGAACGGGTTCGAAGAGGCCAGACCCCTCAGCAACATTTCCCTCATCTGGATGCTGGACAAGGCCGAGATGCACGGTTTGCCCCTGCCCGAAGGTTGGCGTGAGCGGTTCCCGACCGACACCCAGGCGCGCTCGGTGGGAACATGGCGCGGCTGGGGCAAGATTTTCCTGCTGCGCAAGCATCGCAAAGTTGGGCGGGACCGGTCCGAGCGTCTGCATGTCTCTGTGTCGCCGGATGAACTACCCGGCTGGGTGCCGATGCCGGATTTGCCGTCACATCCGGCGCAGTGAAAGGCTGAAGGTGGGCCAGGGGTTACAAGATCACTTACGGCTCAATGTCAAGTCGAACCCATTTTGAAAGATGCTGCGCGACGGGCGAAAGCCCGCTTTGCACGACATGGACACAGGAAAAGTCGCAAACTTTGCGCGGCTAGGCGAGCGAACGCTCCATGAAGTAGACCTTGTCTTGCCACTTATCCGGGAAGCTTTCTGGTTGCGGCATGGGAACAAAGCCAGCGTCCTCATACATCGCCCGGGCTTGTGTCAGAAACGTAGCTGAAGAGAAGAAGACGTGACTGTACCCATCTGCTGCCAACTGCTCGAACATTTCGTTCAGCAGTCTGCGGCCAAGTCCGAGGCCGCGCCCTGCCTGACTTACAAACATTCGATTGAACTCGGCGGTGCCGGGACGGGCTTCACTGTACATGACGCACCCCATCGGTTTGCCATCCACCGATGCAACGATAATTCCGCCCAATGGTCGCTCGTGCAGAGCGGGTAGTTCCTTCAATATGGCCTCGAAGCTTTTTGGGTCCATTGGATGATCGTCACCCCTAGGCCAATCGGAGGGGTAGTTTTCCCAGTGCCACTTCAACCATTCTCGGCACAGCATACGTGCCGCCTCAATATCGTCTTCGCAGCTTGCGAGCCGGACAATTATATTGGTCATTCTGGTACCCCGAACAAAGTATAGAAAGCGTGCTGAAACGGGGTGCATGAGTCAATCAGCCGCGAACCGAAAGCCGCCATTGGCGCAAAAGCAGCGAATCGGCGCTTTGTCCGCACAGTCGACACTTCGATCTAAGACACCTTCGCAGCTTTCAGTGAAGGTGTTTCCTTTGTCAGAGCTAGTTACGCCTTGCATTGTTTTTTACTATGCAACACTTCCGGTAAGAGGCGTGGCGAAACGCCTGCGCCCCTTTCGCATTCGACAATGGAGACTTGAGTTTAGGTTCTCAATTACCGCCGCCGATCCCGGCGCGAGCTCATTGGTTGAAACGCCACGCCCACATGCGCTTCGCAATAGGGCTTGCCTGCCTCAACCGGCAGGCCGCAGAACCAGAAATCCTCGGTCGCGGGGTCTCCGACGGGCCATTTGCAAGTTTTCTCGGTCAGCTCCATCAACGTCAGCTTCTTGGCCTTTTTCTCGACCTCGTTGACCTTGGCGAGCGCCTCGGGGCTGATCTCATTGGCCGAGGGTTGCGGCGGCAGGGGCTGACCGGCCGGGATGATCTGACGGCGGGCGGGCACGGCAGGCTTCGCCTCGGTCGCCGGAGCAGGCGCAGGACGCGCAGGTTCAGTTTTGGGCGCGGGTTTGGGCTTGGCCTCGGCCTTTGGTGCTGGTGCCGGTTTTTCCTTGGGCTCGGCCTTGGCTGGGGTCGCGCCAGTTGCGCGGTTCGACAGGCCCAGACGGTGCACCTTGCCGATCACCGCGTTGCGGGTCACACCGCCCAGTTCCTTGGCGATCTGGCTGGCCGACTGGCCCTCGCCCCACATCTTTTTCAGCAGCTCTACACGCTCGTCAGTCCAGGACATCATTTGCCTTTCAAAAGCGGAAAGCGGCCCCGGATTCGGGCCGCCTTGGGAATTCGTCTCGGTCCCTATTTTAATCACTGTGTGCCGAGTTACAAGCGGTTCTCGAATCAGCTGCTGTGTGACGGTGTCGGGCTTCGCGCCAGACCAGAATCAGCCCCCCGGTCAAGATGATCGCAGAGCCGATCATGCTGATTCCATCCGGGATCACGCCGAATATGGCAAAATCGTAAAGCGCGGCAAAGACCAACGTGGCATAGCTGATGGGTGCCACAAAAGACGCATCAGCGCGCGCCATCCCGTTTACAAAGCACGCCTGCGCGCAGGCCATCAGCAGGCCGATCCCAGCCAAAGCCGCCCATTGCTGGGGCGTGGGCCATTGATACACAAAACTCACCGCGACAGAGGCGATGGTCAGCCCCATTGCATTATTGATCAAAAGGATCTGAATCGGAATTTCGCGGCCAGCGAGTTTCTTGATAAAGATCAGCTCCATTCCGATCACGGCGGCGGCAGTCAGAGCCAAAAGCGCCGCAGGCTGAAAGCTTTCAGGCGTTGGACGTAATAGGATCAGCGCCCCAGCCAGCGCGACCGCTGCGGCCAGCCATCGCCAGGGGCCAACACCTTCTTTCAGCAAGGGGATGGCCAAAACCATGGCAAAGACTGGATTCAGAAAGGAAATCGCGGTTGCGTCGGCAATCGGGATGAATGCGACCGAGGCGAACATCAAAGTGATTCCCAGCCAACCAAAGCTGGTTCTTCCCAAATGAAGCCCCCAATGCGGGCGGGTAAGGCGGGGGCGTAGAACGGCCACTGCGCCAATGATCACCAGAAAAGCGAACAGAAAACGGCCATGGCTGATCTGCAACGGGTGCAGAGCCGGGCCCAACACGTCTGTTCCCAACGCCTTGGCCAGCAGGGTGGTTCCGGCAAGAAGGGCGCTTGCCGCAACGATCAATAGGGCCGCAAGCGGCGGGTTCTGGCGCGTGGGTGTCATAGGTCACCGGTGCGCTAGCGCGGGGCAAATGGCAAGCGGCAATTGTACGGCTCGTTAAGGAAATCAGACTGTCCCGGGCAATTCGGGGTTTTCAGATGAGTGGAGTACGGCTATAGGAGCCACCATGATCAAACACGCATATATCCTGCGACTCCGACGCCGACGCATTGCCGCGTAATCGGCCCGTTTGATCCTGTGTGCGCTGAGAATCCACGCACTTCCCACCAAATCAGTTGACTAACATGGCCTTCGTGTATCACTCACGAGGCTCAATTTATCGAAAAGGATGATCCTATGATCCCGTCCGTTCTGCCGACCTATAACCGTGCACCCCTGACCTTTGTGAAAGGCGAAGGTGCCTGGCTGACCGAGGCAGATGGCCGACGTTTTCTGGATCTGGGCGCAGGTATAGCGGTAAATGCGCTGGGCCACGCACATCCGGCGTTGGTGAACGCGTTGACCGAACAGGCGCATGCGCTGTGGCATGTCTCGAACCTCTATCACATCCCGCAGCAGCAGGCGCTGGCCGACAAACTGGTCGAGCATACCTTTGCCGACACAGTGTTTTTCACCAATTCCGGCACCGAATCCTGCGAACTGGCCGTGAAAATGGCGCGCAAGTACTTCTATGACAAGGATCAGCCAGAGCGGGTCGAGATCATAACGTTTGATGGTTCGTTCCACGGTCGGTCCTCGGCCGGCATTGCTGCCGCAGGATCCGAGAAGATGACCAAGGGGTTCGGCCCGCTGCTTCCCGGTTTCGTGCATGTCACCTTTGGCGATCTCGACGGCGTTACAAATGCCATCACCGACAAAACCGCCGCGATCCTGATTGAACCGGTTCAGGGCGAGGGCGGAATTCGCCCGGTTCCCGACGCCGAGCTAAAGGCGCTGCGCCAAATTTGCGACGACAACGGCCTTCTTTTGATCCTTGACGAGGTCCAGTGCGGTGTTGGCCGTACCGGGAAACTGTTCGCGCATGAATGGGCCGGGATCACCCCGGACATCATGATGGTCGCCAAGGGCATCGGCGGCGGATTTCCCCTTGGCGCAGTTTTGGCAACCGAAAGCGCGGCCAGCGGTATGACTGCGGGAACACACGGCTCGACCTATGGTGGCAACCCGCTGGGCTGTGCGGTGGGCTGCGCCGTGATCGACCAGGTGGCCACACCTGCGTTTCTGGAAGGCGTCAACCGAAAGGCAGGCCTTTTGCGGCAAAAGCTCGAAGGTCTGATTGCAGACCACCCCGATGTGTTCGAAGAAGTGCGAGGGACCGGCCTGATGTTGGGTCTGAAATGCAAACCGACCAATATCGACGTGGTGAATGCGGGCTATGACAACGAGGTCATCACCGTCCCAGCCGCCGATAATGTGATCCGCCTGCTACCGCCGCTGACCCTGACCGAGGACGACATCGCGCAGGCCGTTATCCGCCTCGAGAAAGCCGCGCAACAGGTTCACGCCAATCTGACCACCGCCTGACTTTTCTTCTGTTCCGAAATACTTCGGGGGTGTGGGGGCTGGCCCCCACCCACCGCCAACCAAAAGCGACAAGATATGAACCACTTCCTCGATATTCACAAAACTGATGCCGCTGACCTGCGGAAGATGATTGACCAGGCCGGAGCGATGAAACAGGCCCGCCTCGGGCGGCCTAAAGCCGCCCATGATGACGACCAACCGCTTGCAGGTCGCATGGTTGCGCTGATCTTTGAGAAACCATCCACCAGAACACGGGTTTCTTTTGACGTTGGCGTGCGTCAGATGGGCGGTGAAACCATGCTGCTGTCCGGTAAGGACATGCAGCTTGGCCATGGCGAGACGATCGCCGATACCGCCCGCGTCCTGTCGCGCTATGTCGACTTGATCATGATCCGGACGTTCGATGAAACGATCCTGACCGAAATGGCGGAATACTCGGACGTGCCTGTGATCAACGGCCTGACCGACCGCACCCATCCCTGTCAGATCATGGCCGATGTCCTGACTTTCGAAGAACACCGTGGCCCCATCGCGGGTAAAAAAGTGGTCTGGACCGGCGATGGCAACAACGTGTGCGCTTCGTTCCTGCACGCGGCTGGTCAGTTTGGCTTCAACCTGACTTTCACCGGCCCCGCGCAGTTCGACCCGGAGGAAGAGTTCATGGGCTTTGCCCGCCAAAAGGGATCGCAAATCGTGGTCGAACGCGATCCATTCAAAGCGGTCGAAGGCGCGGACCTTGTCGTTGCCGATACATGGGTCTCTATGCACGATTCCCAATCGGCCAAGGAACGGCGTCACAACCTGCTGCGACCTTATCAGGTCAATGAAGAGTTGATGTCGCATGCCAAGCCAGATGCGCTGTTCATGCACTGCCTGCCAGCACACCGCGAGGAAGAGGCGACATCCGAGGTCATGGATGGTCCGAACTCGGTTATCTTTGATGAGGCGGAAAATCGTCTGCACGCGCAAAAGGCGATCATGCGCTGGTGCCTGGGCGTCTAGCGCCTGCTTATATCCCACACTCGAAGTTTGGCGAGCGTCCGGACGCTCGCCACTAAGATCAGAATGCAAAGTGCGGTTTTGGACATAACTTCCATCGTGCCTTCGATCTGCATGGCATGAACAACGCTGCCGACGATCGTGATGAAAGCCAGCCCCGCGTGCCCAAGTCTCCAGACGCGAAACCGAAGATGAATGCGCTGCCGCAGCAAACCCAGAAAGGCTGCGGCGAAAGCAGCCCACATTGCCGCGACGCCCCACGCTGAAAACGGGGTGGGTGATACAAACAGCAGGGCATCCAACATGTCAGGGGGGCTGGTGATCCACAATCCGGCTACGTGAATGACAAGGGCACCCACCAGGGCAAGGCCGCATCTGCGGTGCCATAGACGGCTTTGCATGGAAGACAGCCCAGGCAGCCAACGACCTGCCAGCAAGGGTTGAAGCAATAGCAAACTCAGGCTGATAATCCCGGCAAACCCAGCCGCGATGTAGAAGGGGCTTCGCCACGCCAGGTAGGGGCTGGTTGCGGCCGCAAGGATGGGAACCAGCAAGACGACCGTTAGCGCGGCCCAGGCTGCAACGGTTCGCGTCACGTCTCAGGCGGGTTGCAATACAAAGTGAGCGGCCAAGGTCTTGTCCCTTGCGCTTGCCATGACCGGACGCAGGAACACGGTTTCGAATTCACCGTTATCATAGGCCAGGTGGCCATGCGGCTGACCAAAGGCGGGTACGATCTGAGGCATTTCCAGCCGGAACTCTCCTTTTTCATCCGTCAAGGTCGCGCCGTGGCTGTGGGGGTCGCGTTCATGCCCTTCGGTCGTATGAGCCCAGATCTGAATACGTTGACCGGGCAGGGGGGCACCGTCTCCCGCGCGCCGGACTGTTCCGGTCATCCAGAACCCGCCGCCGCCAATGCGCTGCACGATCGGAGCACCAGGCCGATAATTGTTGGCCCCTCCCCGCATTGACGGGGTGGCTGCAAGGCCATTGGCGCGGGCGGGCAACAGCAGACCGGATGCAAGGACAGCTCCGCCTGCAGCAATCAAAGAGCGTCGAGTGATTGAAACACGGGTCATGGGCCCCTCGCTTTCAAAGCCATTTCGTGTGCCCGCGTTCAGCCGGGCGCTATCGCCATGACAGAGTAGCACGAACGAACGATATTTCGAGCCAACAGAGGGAATTGTGAATTGCTTTGACGGCCCGCCCGCCGGGTGCGATCCTTTGTACTCGCCCCTCCTGTCGGAAGGCCCTCGCCCATGACCCAGTCCGAGCACGTTTCAGCCGCAGAAGTTGCTGCGTTCCAGCGGGACGGAGCAGTCGTCTTACGCTCAAAATTTTCTGCGTCTTGGCTGCAGACACTGCGCGATGGGATCGACGCTGACCTGACAGCACCTACTGAAAATTTTACCCGCCACACGAAAGACCCGGATGCGCCGGGTTACTTCGAAGATTTTTGGGCGTGGAACAAAATCCCACAATTTACGGATTTCGTATTCAACTCACCCTGTGCCCCGCTTGCGGCGCAGTTGTTGGGCGCGCCCTCGATCAATCTGGTCATGGATAACTGGTTTCTACGTGAGGCCGGGTCGATGTCTCGCCCTCCATTTCATCAGGACCTGTCCTATTTCGATTTCGAGGGAACGATGTGTGTCCTGTGGCTTCCTTTGGAGCCAGTGAGCAAGCAGAATGGCATCGCATTCGTGAAAGGATCGCATTTGTGGGACAAGCTATTCATGCGGGTGCGTTTCGCGGATGGGCATCCCAGTTATGAACCGACCGAGGTGGCCGGCCTCACCTACCACCCTCCGCCAGACGTCAATGCAAATCCCGATGCCTTTGACCTGCTGCAATGGGATATGGAGCTGGGGGATTGTATTTTTTTCGATATGCGAACCCTGCACGGGGGGCTTTCCTCCGTCACGCCGACCGAAACGGTGCGGCGTTTTACGCTGCGGATGACGGCCCCGGACGGGCTCATTCGGTATCGAGGGGACTGGGCCAAGGAGGAACGCGCGCAATTCGAAGCGGCGGGGTATCGCGAAGGTGATCGGCTAGACGGTGCGTTCTTTCCCCGGCTTTGGCCGCGACCCATTGGCGAATGAGGATATGTCGGGAAAGTTCCGCACGATTTATGTGCAGTTTTGCAAGTTTATTCGGTAAATTTAACCCTATATCCTGTACCAGTGAACAAAAGTTCTTTGAACGCAAGAGGTGCAGGAATGAGTTGGAATCCCACACACAACCCCGAATGTGTTTCCGAGAATTCAGCCCTTGAAACGCTGATCATACCCCGCGCTCGTGATCTGGGCGGGTTCGAAGTGCGCCGCGCTTTGCCGTCGGTCAAACGACAGCTTGTGGGGCCCTTCATCTTCTTTGATCAGATGGGTCCGGCTGAATTTATCACGGATGGTGGTATTGATGTGCGCCCACATCCCCATATCGGTTTGGGAACCGTCACCTATCTGTATCAGGGTGAATTTGAGCATCGCGACAGCCTTGGCACGCATCAGATGATCTACCCCGGTGAGGTCAATTGGATGGTGGCAGGTCGCGGCGTGACCCATTCTGAACGAACAAGCGAAGAAACACGCAGCAAAAGGCACAACCTGTTCGGTATCCAGACCTGGATCGCGCTGCCCGAAGCGCATGAGGACATGGCCCCTGATTTTGAACATCACAAACAAGGTGCGTTGCCCAATATTCAGGACAATGGCGTCAGCGCCAGATTGATCCTCGGGTCGGCATATGGTGAGACCAGCCCCGTTACGATGCTGTCTGAGACTTTTTACCTCGACGTTCAGTTGGATCCGGCCGCCTCTTTCCCGTTGCCGGATGATCATGAGGATCGCGGCGTCTATGTCACCCAAGGCTCTGTCGAGATTGCGGGCGACACGTTTGAGGAGGGTCGAATGATGGTCTTTCGTCCCGGTGATCGCCTGTCGGTCAAGGCAGGCCCGTTGGGCGCGCGCCTGATGCTTCTGGGGGGCGCGACATTGAATGAGGACCGATATATCTGGTGGAATTTCGTGTCGTCCTCGAAAGAAAAGATCGAGACAGCGACCCGCGAGTGGAAGACGGCCGACTGGGCAAACGGGGCATTTCACCTGCCGCCCGGCGACGATCAGGAGTTCATTCCGATCTCGGAAGAATTGGCACGTACCCGCCCGAGGTTGGCGCGCTAACCGAACGTAATGGGGTCTTGTCCGCGTCCTAAATCCCGGCAATCCTTGCGCCTAGACGGAGGATGCCATGAAAATCGTGATTGCGGGCGCGGGCAGCATTGGATGTTACTGCGGGGCATTGTTGGCGGAGGCTGGGCATGACGTGACCTTGTTGGGGCGTGCCTATGTTCTTGATCCAATCCGTGCACAGGGGCTTAGGGTCAGCGATTTTGCGGACCTGAATCGCCGCGTGCCCGCTGTGAAACTGACCCTGACCCAATCGCCAGAAGGGATGGAAAACGCCGATCTGGCGATCGTGACTGTCAAAACCGGCGCGACGGCAGATATGGCGGCACAGATCGCGAAACATGCGCCCAAAACGGCCCCTGTACTGTCGTGGCAAAACGGGATGGAAAACGTCCGAACTCTGCGCGCCGCTCTACCGGACTATGATGTCCGTGCAGGAATGGTGCCTTTCAACGTCGTCCCATCTGGTGCTGGCAGTTTCCACAGGGCGACATCCGGCGAGATTGTAATTCAAAGTGGCCCGGGCGACTTGGGGCGGCTTCTGAGCAGTAGTGATATGCCTGTGGTCGAAAGTGACGACATCGATGCCGTGCAATGGGGCAAACTGGTCATCAATCTTAACAACGCGCTGAACGCGCTTTCCGGGCTGACCCTGAAACAGCAACTTCTCGATCGAAACTGGCGTCGCCTGATGGCGGACCAGATGACCGAGGCGCTGGCGGTTCTGAAGGCAGCCGGTCTTCCTGTCGCCTCGACCACGCCGTTGCCGGCGTGGATGACGCCGCATATTCTACGTTTGCCGACACCCGTGTTTTCAAGAATAGCTGCGCGGATGGTCAGCATTGACCCCTCGGCGCGCACATCCATGGCCTACGACCTGCTGGCGGGACGGACGACAGAAATCGACAGCCTGCAGGGGGAAATCGTCCGGCTGGGTGAAACCAGCGGTATTCCCACGCCAATCTGTCGGCGGGTGCGAACTCTGATCGAACAGAAACCGCAAACCGCAATGGGTCCAGAGGGGATCACGTCCTAACGCCTTATTGAAAGGCCGTCAGTATCCAGAAAATAACCGCTGACATTGTTGCGGCGGCGGGTACGGTGATGACCCATGCTGCCACGATCGTCATGAAATGGGATCGCCGCACCAGCTTGCGCCGCTTGTGTTCTTCGCGCGCCAAACGGCGTTCCGGCGGTCGCTGATAGTTCGAGGTTTTCCATCGGCGGTCCGAATGCCATTCGCGGTAAAACCCGACCCCGAAGACCGCACCAACCGCGATATGGGTGGAACTGACGGGCAGGCCCAGCCAACTGGCCACAATCACCGTGATTGCTGCGGACAAGGCGACGCAGAAGGCGCGCATGGGGTTCAGCTTGGTGATCTGGCTGCCGACCATGCGGATCAGCTTGGGGCCGAACAGGAACAAGCCGAAGGAAATGCCAAAGGCACCAATCACCATCACCCAGCTTGGGATCGTCACTTTGGACGCGAAATCGCCGAACTCGGCGGCGTGGACAATGGCGGCCAAGGGGCCAACGGCATTGGCCACGTCGTTTGCTCCGTGGGCGAAACTGAGGAATGCGGCGGAGATGACCAGTGGCAGCCCAAAAAGCGTCTTGAGGGATTTCGTGCGGTTTTCCAACCCTTCGGACTTGCGGCGAACCCATGGTACCGTAACGGCCCAGGCCAACAAACCAGCGGCCAAGCCGACCAGCAGGGCGACTTCAAGGTCCACTTTGACGATCCGCTTTAGACCCTTGACCGCCAGATACGTCGCAAATGCCCCGGCCATTACCGCGACCAGAATGGGAACCCAGCGCCGTGCGGCGGCAATCTTGTCGTCCTGATATTGGATTTTCGCTTTGATCAACGCCAGAAACCCGGCAGCAATAACGCCCCCAAGTACTGGTGAGATCACCCAGCTTGCAGCAATCGCACTCATCGTACCCCAACTGACCGCGCTCAGACCTGCTGCTGCGATGCCAGCCCCCATCACGCCGCCCACGACGGAGTGCGTGGTGGATACCGGTGCGCCGACCCACGTTGCCAGATTTACCCACAATGCCGAGGAAATCAGCGCCGCCATCATCGCCCAGATGAACACGTTGCTGTTTTGAACCGAGGCCGGGTCGATAATGCCCTTGGATATTGTCGAGACCACATCCCCACCTGCCAGCAAAGCCCCTGCGCTTTCGGCGATGGCGGCGATCACAATCGCGCCGCCCATCGTCAGCGCATTGGCACCCACGGCAGGGCCCATGTTGTTGGCAACGTCGTTGGCACCGATATTTATCGCCATGTACGCCCCGAACGCCGCTGCCGCGACAACGATCAGCCCTCCGTCGGCCTGACCAAACAAAACGGCAGCGGTCAGCCCGGCCAGCGCGATGAATGCCAGCGCAATGCCGGGGGCAAGCATGGGGCGTGCGACGTAAACATTCGCAGATTCAACGCGTGAAATGCGGTGCAAGTCGCTGTCCAGTGCCTGCCAGCGGGTTTTGGAATTCGAATTCGACATGAGGTTTCATCGGTTTTCTGGATTTGACGCACGCCGCTAAACGGTTTCGCCTGTGCGGGCAACCGCTCTGTCATCAAATTGTAGCGATTTTGTTACAAGTGACGTAGGATTTCGCTGAGTTCAGGCTCCCAAACGCGGTCAGCGGCCGTCTGGGGCGAGACCCACTCGCGCGTGCGCTGACCTGCTTCGGGGAAGTCATCCGCCAGTTCCTGAACGTCCACCCGGTACACATTCGTCAAAACCGGCTGAGCCGATCCGTCTTTAAGAATTTTGTCGTATGTGTACTGCCCGACAGGGCTGCGGCCAAGCTTCGCTGGCCTTACGCCGGCTTCTTCCCATGCTTCTTGCCGGGCTGTTTCGGCGCCGTCCAAACCGTCCATGGGCCAGCCCTTGGGAATGACCCATCGGCCCGTATCGCGGCTGGTGATCAACAAAACTTCGGGCCCGTTTTGCGTTTTTCTCAGGCAAAGGGCGGCGAACTGCACCCGGCGGGGGCGCAGGAACAAAGGTCTGGCGACCTCTTCCCAGATATTTCGCAACCATTTTGTCAAAACAGGCTCACTTGAGTGGGTGAAACGTGTGCGTGTGTCACATAACAACGGAATGGAATATCTTCAATGCACCTATCTTTACCCTGCGTCATCTCGGCGCTGATTGCTGCCGAAGGGCTGCAATTTTTAGCGGGAAAGGTGATTATTTGCCGAACAGCGTTCTAGCTGCGCCGTTTCGCCCGCAACGTGGGGTCGGCCTGCGTTGGGTCTTCGGGCCAAGGGTGTTTGGGGTATTGCGCGCGCATGTCCTTGCGCACATCGGCATAGGATCCCGCCCAAAACCCCGGCAGATCGCGCGTGATCTGTATCGGTCGCTGCGCCGGAGACAGCAGGGTGATCTTCAATGCTTCACCCCCGACAATCGGGTGACGCGTGACGCCAAACAATTCCTGCAAACGTACCGAGATTTCGGGAACCGCGCCGCCATAGTCGATGGGAACCTTACGCCCGAGCGGTGTTTCAAAAGAGCCGGGCGCGCGGCGATCCAATTCTTGCGTCTGTCCCCAATCCAGACGAGAGCGAAGCGCGGGCAGCAGATCGAACCGTTTCCAGTCTTCAGCATTGCGCACTCCCTCAAGCATGGGCAGCAACCAGTCTTCCACTGTGTCCATCAGGCCCTGAGTCGAGAAGTCCGGCAGGTCCACCCCTTCGGCCCGAACCAGTTCCACGCGCGCCGCCAGACGCGCGGCGGCGCCGTTCAGGACCAACCCGAGGTCTCGCACGCCATCTAGCATGGCGTGGGCGACGGCATCGGACGGGACCTCTTTCCATATCCGGTCCTCCAGAGTGATTGCGCCAAACCGTTCTTGTCGTCGGGCGATGACCCGCCGGTCGCGTTTCGACCAATCACACGTTTCGACCCAATCGATCTGATCCGCAAACAGGTCGCGGATTTCCCGCTCGGTAATTTGGGCGGCCATGCGTACACGCGCTTCTCGCGGATTTCCATCGGTGTCGGTGACCACAAGATACTGGGCGGCTGCCAGCGTATCTTCACCGCCCAGCACGACCCCTTTGCCGCCGGACAGGACATAGCGTGGCACATCACCCTTTCGCCGTTGTCCGATCCTGTCGGGATATGCAAGCGCGGCCATGGATGCGGGGCTTAGGTCCGAACGACTGCCCCGGTCCCGCAGCCGCTTGGCCTCGGCCTTGATCCGGTCCACCGCGCCTGTGTTCACCTGCCAGACCCGATTGCGTTGAAAAGCCCGAGTGTCCCGCAACGCCTCAAGCCGCAGCAGAACATCCGCCGGAGCACCTTTAAGTGGGTCACGTTCTGCCGTCAGCGCCGCCAGAATTGCTGCATCGGGTCCAGCCTGTACCAGCATATGCCCAAGGCGCGGATGCAAAGGCAGCGCCGCCAAAGCTCGTCCGTGATCGGTAATCCGGCCGTTGCTGTCGAGCGCGCCCAGCATTTGCAGCAGGTTTCGTGCTTCGGCCATCGCTCCGTCGGGCGGAGGGGTCAGAAAGGCCAGATCACTGGGCGAAGCACCCCAAAGGGCCAATTCCAAGGTCAGCCCGGTCAGGTCGGCGGCTTCGATCTCGGCCGGGGGGTAGGCGGCCAGCGCCCCTTCCTCCCCTTTGGACCAAAGGCGATAGCAAACACCTTTGGCCACCCGCCCGGCGCGACCTGCGCGTTGTGTCGCTTCGGTGCGTGTGACGCGTTCCGTCACGAGGCGGGACATGCCCGAGCCCGGGTCGAACCTTGCCCGCCGCGCCTGTCCCATATCGACGACCACCCGAATATCGGGGATGGTCAGCGATGTTTCGGCAATCGACGTGGCCAATACCACTTTGCGGCCGCTATCAACCGGAGCGATCGCCTTGCGCTGTTCCGCGAAAGGCATAGACCCAAAAAGCGGCCTGATTATGCAGTCCTTGGGCAAGCGACGGGTCAACGCGGCCTCGGCGCGGCGAATTTCACCTTCGCCGGGCAGGAAAACCAGCATTCCACCATCGGTTTCCCGTTCGGCCTGAGTGACCAGATCCACTAATGCGTCCAGCCGTCGCGCCTGTGTCCCCAACGGATAGTCAAGCCAACGCGTTTCAACGGGAAAGCTGCGGCCTTCGGAGGTGACCAGCGGGGCATCCATCAGGCGTCCTACCGGTTCGGCATCCAATGTCGCAGACATGGCCAGAAGGATAAGGTCATCCCTGAGCGCTCCCGTTACTTCAAGACACAAGGCAAGTCCAAGGTCTGCGTTCAGGGATCTTTCGTGAAATTCATCAAAGATAACCGCGCCCACGCCGGGAAGATCGGGCTCGGATTGCAGCATACGCGTCAGAATCCCTTCGGTTACAACCTCGATCCGGGTGGTCTTGGACACTTTTGTTTCGCCACGCACGCGGTATCCGACCGTTTCGCCCGCGCGTTGACCAAGAGTTTCCGCCATGCGTTCAGCGGCTGCGCGCGCCGCCAGTCTGCGCGGCTCAAGCATGACAATCCGACCGTCACACAGCCCGGCATCCAGTATCGCTAACGGCACCCGAGTTGTCTTACCCGCACCCGGAGGGGCCTGAAGCACAGCGCGGCCCGAAGCTTTCAAAGCTTCGATAAGATCGGGAATAGCGTCGTCGATAGGCAGGCGTGTCATGGTGGCTTTATCCGCGAATGGCCCGGCAACGTCCAGTTCCCCTATCGGCACTTGGCCGGAGTTGCGCGACGGCACGTTGGACGCCGCACCCGTGGACGTCCGGCAGAGGATCGGCGGCAACACCCGGGCGCGAATAGGTTGCCGTGGGTGCATTTCTCGATCCCTATGGTCTGGACAAACACCCCTTTGGGGCGGCAAGTAGACCTGCCGCAAAAGATTGGGGTCAAAATGGAAATAGACGGCCTGGCAGACAGGATTTTGAACGGAGACAGGCGTGCTTTGGCCCGTGCCATTACGCTGGTTGAAAGTGGCCGCGCCGATCATCGGGCGCAGGCGATGGAATTGCTGGCTCAGTTGGCGGGGTCGGAGAGGCAGGCGCTGCGGATCGGATTGTCAGGGACACCGGGGGTGGGCAAATCCACCTTTATCGAGAGCTTTGGCATGATGCTGATCGGTTTAGGGCTTCGCGTCGCGGTTCTGGCTGTTGATCCCAGCTCTGCCCGATCGGGCGGCTCAATTCTGGGCGACAAGACCCGGATGGAGCGTCTGAGCCGTGAGCGCGCCGCCTTCATCCGTCCATCGCCCAGCCAGTCGCATCTTGGCGGCGTGGCCCGTCGCACACGTGAGGCAATCGCATTGTGCGAAGCGGCTGGGTTTGACGTTGTGCTGATCGAAACCGTGGGTGTTGGCCAATCGGAAACCGTTGTGTCCGAACTGTCCGACCTGTTCCTGCTGCTGCTCGCGCCTGCGGGCGGTGATGAGTTGCAGGGCGTCAAGCGCGGTATCATGGAAATGGCGGATATGATCCTGGTGAACAAGGCGGATGGCGATCTCAAGGCGACTGCCACCCGCACCTGCGCTGACTACGCCGGTGCCCTGCGTCTGCTGCGCAAGCGCCCGCAGGATCCCGAGGGGTTTCCCAAGGCCATGACGGTTTCTGCGGTCGAGGAACATGGGTTGGAAGATGCGTGGTCCGAAATTCAATCCCTGACCCAATGGCGTCGCGACTCGGGTCATTGGGAAAGGAACCGGGCGGTGCAGGCGCAGTATTGGTTCGAGCAGGAAGTGCGTTCGGCGCTTCTGTCGCGGCTGTCGACTGCGCGGGCGCGGGCCGAGATGGAACGTCTGAGCACCGAAGTTTCACACGGCCGGATAAGCCCTGCGGCGGCGGCGGAACAGATGCTGACAACGCTGGCCTGAAGGGGTGACAGGTAAAGTCAAAGAATTCTGCTGGCCCGTCTTGACCCTTCCGGCGATTCCCACTACACGCATCCAACCAGTTTTCGGGCGCGACTTCGGGTTGCGCCCCTTGTGATTTGGCCGAGGGCAGTATGCCCGGCCTCCAGAAACAAAGGAAGAAACCATGTCGCGCCGTTGCGAACTGACCGGAAAAGGCCCGATGACTGGCAACAATGTCAGCCACGCCAAAAACAGAACTCGTCGTCGTTTTCTGCCCAACTTGAACGACGTTACCCTGCAGTCCGAGACTCTGGGCCGTGGCGTCAAGCTGCGCATTTCTGCTGCTGCTCTGCGTTCGGTTGATCACCGCGGTGGTCTGGACGCGTTCCTGGCCAAAGCCAAGGACGAAGAACTGTCCGCGAACGCACTGAAAGTGAAAAAGGAAATCGCTAAGGCACAAGCTTCGGCCTAAACCTTTTTACTGCGAATTTCAGGCCCTGTACCCACCTGGTGCAGGGCCTTTGCTTTTGTCTGGATTAAGAATGTTCGCGATTTCGGCACAATTGACCCCTGAAACGTAATTTTGATCACATACAGCGAATTCTGAACGGAATATGTTTATGCATATTTTTGGCGGAGTTTGCCCTCATGTCTTTTAAATCTTTCGATTCTTTCTCAGTGTTGGCCGCATTTTTCGGCAAGACCTTTGGGACATGCTTTCGGATGCAACGTCAGGTGAACCGGCTGCATACGAGTCTGACCAAAGGGTCCGTCAAACGCCCGGAATTAGACCGCTGACACTTTCCTAGGACCCCAAGGCTTCAAGCGTCTGAATGCGCTTGAAGCCGGAATTGTCTCTGGCCTATACCCTAGGCAGAATGAAACCCGCTCTGACCAGAATTCTGCCCTTTGCGCTTTCGCTGCTCGTTATTTTGACGGGGCAGGGTTTTGCAGTTTCGCGCGGGGTCGATGCTGCGGTCGGTCAAATGGTGCTGTGCACCGGAAACGGTCCGGTGGTTGTCTATGTCGATGCCGAAGGGCAACCGACGCAGGCCCCGCATTTCTGCCCTGACTTTGCTTTGACCGTGTTGGGCGCTGTTTCCATGGCGGAGGCTGCGATTCCCGACGCGCCGAAACAACCCCAGCCGAGGTTGAAGCGTGGCGTGGGTGACCTCATCACGCCGTCGGTTGCCTCACAATCGGCGCGCGCGCCTCCTAGTTTGGCTTGATACTGTTTTCCAATTTATCAAGAACTCAAATCAGGAGAGGCTTTATGTCCTTCACCTACAAACTGCTGGCCACCGTTGCCGCCGTTACTCTTACAACCGCCGCCTGGGCACAGGATAGCATCACCGTCGAGGACGCCTATGCGCGTTCGTCGGGCAAGTCCGCAAAGGCGGGTGCTGCTTTCATGATGATCCAGAACTCTGGTGAGACCGACGACCGTTTGATCGCAGCCGAATCGGATGTTGCGGCACGGGTCGAGCTGCACACTCATCAGGTTGATGCCAACGGTGTGGCCAAGATGCTCCATGTCGAAGAGGGGTTCGTCATCCCGGCCGGAGAAACTCACATGCTGAAGCGTGGTGGCGATCACGTCATGTTTATGGGAATTTCGGCACCGTTTGAACAAGGTGCAACTGTGCCGGTCACGCTGGTTTTTGAAAATGCTGGTGAGATCGTCGTCGACATCCCGGTCGACCTGGAGCGCAAAGGCGACCACGGGTCACACAACCACTAAGGTTACGCCTGTCTTCGGGTCGCGATGCGGCCGTCATCCATGCGTCAGGCCGGGTAACTCCCCGGCCTGTTTGCGTTGTGTTTCAGCGGTTCACGACGCGCATTGCGATGCGATCATGGGCCCGTTTGAAGCGCGCGGCGAGAAAAAACATGACGGTCGAGAAGGCCAGCGCCGAAAAGGCGATTGCCCAACCTAGCGCGACCATTCCGCTGCCGGGCCAGAACAACAGCACCAGTCCGATAACCAGCGCCACGATTCCCGAGTTGCGCACCGTGGCTGCGTCCGGGTTCTGGTCGGGCATCTGACGCCAGGCCATAAGCGAGCCCACTCCAACGATCAACGCCCATGCGCCCAGCAGGAAGAAGGTCAGGCGGGCGACACCCTCGGGCCAGATCAACAGAATGAGGCCGATCAGTAGGGCGCCGATGCCGACGCCTCCGATCAGGCCGCGCCGCCCGAAGCCCAGCAAGGTCAGGCCGCCGTCGAATACCAGCAAGAGCCCAACCAGTCTGAGCAGGAGCGAGATGCTGCCCGTAGGCCAGAACAACGCGGCGATACCAAGCACCCCGGCCAGAATGCCGCGCAGCAGGAAGGTCCACCACAGGTCTGCCAATTGATCGCCAAGCGCGTCTCGGCCATCCGGTCCCTGATCGTCCAGAATTTCGCCTTGTTGGGTATTGGGATCGGTCATGGGAGCCCCTTTGAGAATGGTTACTCCTTAAATGTTAACGATAATTCGGGCTCTTGTCTGCCGGTTATCGTGGCCCCAGCAGGTCGTCCACCCAGCGAGGCACGGTTTCTGACGCCGGGCCAAGTATCACATCATCGAAGCTGGACGCCCCGGTCGACGGCTCAAGGTTAAGCTCAACGGTGCGCGCCCCGGACATGGCGGCTTCGTGCACGAACGCGGCGGCGGGGTAGACCTGGCCCGAAGTACCAATGGATGCAAAGACCGAAGCCCCGGCCAGGTGGTCGTAAATCGTGTCCATGTGGTAGGGCATTTCACCGAACCATACCACGTCCGGCCGTGCGTTGAGGGCGGCGCAAGCTGGGCAGGGTTCACCCACGGACATCTCTGGCGGCGCGGTCCAGCGATGGCCGCACTCAGCACAGAGCGCGCCGGCGAGAATACCGTGCATGTGGATTACGTCTTGGGCACCACCCGCTTCGTGCAAGCCGTCGACGTTCTGGGTTACGATCACGACTTCGCCCGGCCAATCGCGCTGAAGGCGTGCAAGCGCGCGATGGGCTAGGTTCGGTTCCGCTTTTGCCGCCTGCGCGCGTCGGGCATTGTAGAACCCCTGCACCAGTGCAGGATCGCGGGCAAACCCTTCTGGTGTTGCCACGTCTTCGATCCGGTGTTGTGACCACAAGCCCCCTTCGTCGCGAAACGTGCCCAGTCCGCTTTCCGCAGAAATCCCGGCCCCAGTGAGAATGACGATCTTTTCCATCTTTGCCCTTCGCGCTACACCTTGGCCTATGAGCCACCGTATCCTGTTTGTCTGCCTAGGCAATATCTGCCGTTCCCCTGCCGCCGAGGGCGTTTTTCGGGCGCGTGCGCCGCACCACTCCAGCGACAGTGCCGGGACGGCGGGCTGGCATGTTGGCAATCCACCTTACGGCCCGATGCAAGAGGCCGCCCTTGCGCGTGGGATCGCCTTAAGCAATCTGCGCGCCCGTCAGTTTGCAGCCGAGGATTTCCGCAGGTTCGACCTGATTATCGGAATGGATGCGAATAACATCGTGGATATTGAGGAGCTGCGTCCTGAAGGAAACGACACCCCCGTGCGCCTGCTAACCGATTTCGCACCCCATCTGGGGGCCGATCACGTGCCCGACCCGTATTACACGCGCGATTTCGACGGTGCGTTGGACTTGATAGAGGCCGCCGTTGATGGCTTGAATGAGTACTTGGGCGGTTAACCCATGACCTTGAGCCGGTCACTGAGCCATGGCAACTGCTCCAAGGTTGGATCGACGATCTGAGTGCGCATGAGGCGGCGCATCATGCCAGCGACCTCTTGCGGCACCTGATCGGACCAGTCGGTGCGGGTGAACAGCGAGATCATGCGCGCGTATTCCCCGAACGGGGCCGGATGTGCTTCGAGCCCGTCGTGGAAACGTGCCGCACGCATGTACCCCAGCGGGGTCGTTATCGCCCAGCCCAATCCGCGCGCAACCATCGCCATCAGTGCAAGGTGAGATCCGATTTCAAACCGTTCCTCAAATTCAAGCTGCTGTCGGGACATGTGCGCTTCGATCTGACGGCTTATCAACTGTTCCCGCGCATAGCGCAAAAAGGGCAGGTCCTGCATCGCGTTTGAGGCCCCTTTGGGGGTCACAAGAATAAATGGGTCCTGAACCAACGGGTATTCCACAACGCCTTCAAGCACCTCACCGGAATGTGCGGATACGGCCATGTGCAGGCGCTGGGCCTCGAGGTCCGCAAACAGGTCAAGGCTGGGCAGCGTGATCAGTTTGAACTTTGACCGGGTCAGACTGTCGGCCAGTAACGTTGCCAACCGCGGCGTCAGGTCGTTGTCGAAGTCGTCGATCAACCCGATGGACAACGTGGTCAGATGGCCAAGGTCCATCACTGTCAGTTCGCTCTGGGCCATCTGGAGTTCGGCCAGAATAGCCTCGGTTCGGGTCAGGAAACTGCGCCCGGCCTGCGTCAGCCGCATAGGGCGACGTCCATGGTCGACCAGTTCGGTGCCTAATGCATTTTCCAGATTGCGCAATTGTTGCGAGACCGATGGCTGGCTGAGGCCTGTAATCTCGGCAGCCTGAGCTACCGAACCTGTCCGCGCCAGCGCTTCGAACACTTCGAGGCCGCGCAGGGTAAGCCCTTTCATAACCATAGAGTACACCTTTCGATGCGCCTTTTCTGGGGCGCAGGGCGTGTCAGGTCAAGGCGTAGGGCTGGCTTAGCTGCAAATCGCCTGAGCCATCTGGCCAAAGGCCCGATACCTGTCCCACAGGGCATCGTCCCGCGCAGTCTGAGACATCTTTAGCTCTTGCGCTTGGTGTGGGTCGGTGAACCATTTGGCGACAGTTTTCTGGTCGCTGCGTGTAAGGGCTTGATTGGCCACGCGCTGAATGCAACTGCACCGGTCTCGTGTGGCAGCCGAACGGTCGGACGCCAGACATGCCTGTTTGATCTGAGCCGCATCTGCCACCGGAGCCACCGCCATCAGCGACGCGGCGCATATCGCGATCAAGAGGAACTGTTTCATACTCGAGCCTCGTTTTTGCCTGCCCGGAGGGGTCTTGCGCCCCTCTCGGTATGCGCGTGAGTATGAATCAAAGTGGATTCGGGATCAATCTCACGATGCAGAAATGTGATTTCTTTTATTATGGCGAAAAGAATGGCCAAATTAGGGCCACAGGTGGCTGCGCGCGACCCGACGGGTTATTCCAAGGAAATAAGGATCGCAGGCGGCTTTGTCCCACCTTGACCAGCGCCCATTTTCGAACCATATCCCGACGCTATGACAGACCTCGCTCATATCCGCAATTTCTCCATCGTCGCGCATATCGACCATGGCAAATCCACCCTTGCTGACCGGCTCATCCAAGAGACCGGAACAGTCAAGGACCGCGACATGAAAGAACAGCTGCTTGACAGCATGGATATCGAGCGGGAACGTGGCATCACCATCAAGGCCAACACGGTGCGCATCGACTATACCGCCGACAATGGCGAGCAATACGTGCTGAACCTGATCGACACACCCGGCCACGTGGACTTTGCCTATGAGGTCAGCCGGTCCATGCGTGCGGTCGAAGGCTCGCTGCTGGTTGTGGACTCGACCCAAGGGGTCGAGGCACAGACGCTGGCGAATGTGTATCAGGCCATCGACGCTGATCATGAGATCGTGCCGGTGCTGAACAAGATCGACCTGCCCGCCTCCGATTGCGACCGCGTGGCCGAACAGATCGAGGATGTGATCGGCATTGACGCGACCGACGCAATCCAGGTTTCGGCCAAGACGGGGCAGGGCATCCACGAAACGCTTGAGGCCATCGTGCAGCAACTACCCGCACCGCAGGGCAATCTGGACGCGCCGCTTAAGGCGATGCTGGTGGATTCGTGGTACGACGCCTATCTGGGCGTCATCGTTCTGGTCCGCATCATGGACGGCACGCTGAAAAAGGGAATGCGGGTCAAGTTCATGTCGAACGGCACACTGCACCATGTGGACCGTGTTGGCGTCTTCCGGCCTGAGATGGAGATGGTCGAAAGCCTCGGCCCCGGTGAGATCGGCTTTCTCACCGCGTCCATCAAACAGGTCCGCGACACCCGCGTCGGTGACACAATCACCAATGACCGCAACGGGACCGAGGACGCGCTGGACGGTTTCAAACCCGCGCAACCGGTGGTGTTCTGTGGCCTCTTCCCCGTGGACTCGGCGGAATTCGAAGACCTGCGCGATGCTATCGACAAGCTGGCGCTGAACGACGCGTCGTTCTCGTTCGAAATGGAAACCTCGGCTGCGCTGGGCTTTGGCTTCCGCTGCGGCTTCCTCGGCCTTCTGCATCTTGAGGTCATCCGCGACCGGATCGAACGCGAATATGATATCGAGCTCATCACCACCGCACCGTCGGTGATCTATCACGTCTACATGAAAGACGGCGAAATGATCGAGCTGCACAACCCCGCCGACATGCCCGATCCGTCCAAGGTCGACCATATCGAGGAACCGCGCATCAAGGCGACCATTCTGGTTCCCGACGAATACCTGGGCGACGTGCTGAAACTGTGTCAGGACCGTCGCGGCATTCAGTTGGACCTGACCTATGCCGGGTCACGCGCGATGGTTGTGTATGACCTGCCCCTCAACGAAGTTGTGTTCGACTTCTATGATCGCCTGAAATCGGTAACAAAAGGATACGCTTCGTTCGACTACCAGATGACCGGCTATACCGAGGATAATCTGGTCAAAATGTCGGTGCTGGTGAATGACGAACCTGTCGACGCGTTGTCGACCATGGTTCACCGCGACCGGGCCGAGATGCGGGGCCGGGCGATGTGCGAAAAGCTCAAGGATCTGATCCCGCGCCACATGTTCAAAATCCCGATTCAGGCCGCCATCGGAGGCAAGGTCATCGCCCGCGAGACCCTCTCGGCCCTGCGCAAAGACGTGACCGCGAAGTGTTACGGCGGCGACGCCACGCGGAAACGCAAACTGCTGGACAAGCAGAAGGCCGGTAAGAAAAAGATGCGCCAGTTCGGGAAGGTCGATATCCCGCAGGAGGCGTTTATTTCGGCACTCAAAATGGACAGCTAAGGCTGTCCATTTTTTCGACTTCGGATTGACCGCTTCTATGAGGTTTCTGGATCGGCGTCCGATTTCCCTAGGTCAGCGAGTTCGGTCCAGGCTGTCTCTGGAATGTCCCAATCCGCCCATTCAAATGTCTGGTTCACGTGCTGCGGCCAAGTCACCCCGCACACTGTAGAGGCAATGTTTTCGTCTTGCAGTGAAAACTGTAGCGCCAGCGCGCCCATGGGAACGTCATGGCGTGCACAGATATCCTCGACAGCGCGCACTGGGGCGAGCGTTTCTTCTGTTGCTGTTTGATAAACGTAGAAGCTGTGGACTGCGCTGCCTCTTGCCAGAATTCCTCCCGCGTAGGGCGCGGCATTTAACACAGTGATGCCCTTAGAGGCGGCTAGTTCGATTAAGGGCGATGCATTCACGTTTACAAGCGTGTGCCGATTGTGCGTCATTACCACGTCGAAGTCCCAGTCGCGTAGCATAGGCACCAAGACGTCCAGCCGCCCGCCGGCCAAACCGACGGCCGTTGCGAGGCCCTCCTCTTTGATTTTGAACAATTCGTCCAGCGCCCCTCCGCTGCGGGTGATCTCCGACACGTCCTCAGCGTATTCTGGATCATGCAAGTGAAGGATATCGACGCTGTCTACGCCAAGCGCCTTCAGGCTTTGTTCGAGGGACCGCCTTGCTTGGGCAGCGTCAAACACGTTTGTCTCCATGTTACGGTCGATTTTTGTAGATAGTACGCGACCCTCTGGCAGGCCGCCGAGTTCGCGTATTACGCTCCCAATGCGTTCCTCACTGCGGCCCATGGCATAGCCGCGAGCGGTGTCGATAAACCCGTCGGGGCGTGCAAATATTGTGCGCAAGGTTTCTCGCGCCCTGTTCTCATCAACTTCATAACCGTAAATCTGAGGAATGCTGCCGATTCCGGTTGATCCAAAACCAATTCGTGGAATTCGTACTCCGGTTCTACCGATTTCGTAAAAAGATGTCATTGTTTCCATTCTCCACGTCACATTTGAATGTGTAAATTTTTACGGATCAGCCATTCACTGCAAGATTGGGATCTCAATACACACACGAGGAGAACCGAGTGTGCGAGTCGAAACTGTGACCAATCTCACAGCCGCAAAACCTCCAATCTGCAATAATTGACCTAATGGCAACCTCAGGAGGAGGCCTCTATGTCAACATCGCTCGTCCCTCTCATCGCATTCGGATCAGCAGGACTCTATTCCGCAGCCATGATCGCGATGAAGTTCTGGTGGAAAATCCCCGGGATCGGCCTCAGCCTGTTAATCGTGGCAACCCTGCTGGCCGCCGCAACGCTAGAGCTTGCCGCCCTGCGCGAGGAGCGGTTGGGTATTATCTATACCGGCATTCTCGGGGGCGAGGTTATTCTGATCGCCATCGCATCCTACTTTCTGTTCGGCGAGAATTTTTCGCACCGCGAGGTTGCGGGGATCGGCCTTGTCTTGGTTGGAACGGTACTAGCATGGGCCTGATCGGGTTGCGCATCCTGACCCAGATCAAGGACCACCCGCAGCCTCAGTTCTAGTCTCCACCAATACACACAGAACACACGAGGCCCCCATGTCACCGCTGACGCTGATCCTTCACATCTTCCTTGGCTCCACCCTTGCCGGGTCCGCCGTGATTGCGGTTTTGGTTTTGGGCTTTGCCTCGTGGACGGCCATGTTGATCGCTGCGGTTGCGGGCTTTGTTGCGGCGTTCCCTGTCTCGTACATGGTGTCGCGCAAGCTGGAAGGCTAAGGCCCGGTTTAGACGCAAAGATCGGAATGTGTTATCCTCCGCCCCAGGGGGACCGCGTTCAGGCGGCCTTTTTGAATATATGCTTGCAACGCAAGACCCTCAGAAATGAGAGGTTATTATGCACAAGTTCTTAACAGCGACCGCAATCACAGCCCTAGCCATCGGCCTGTCCAGCACATTTGCTATGGCCGAAAGTTATGACGCCGCCGGCAAGGGGTCGGGCGTCAGTTCGAACCAGGTCTTCGGCATCTCGGACGGGCATGCGGTGATCAAATCTCAGACCGACTATGACAGCTTCGAAGTTTCCGCCGGTCACCCGTTGGAAGGGGCGACGGGGTCGTGTTTTGGTTCGATGCTGATCAATGGGGCCGAGGTGTCGGGCGCGGGCAATTGCGTCTTTGACACAACCTCCGGCGACAAGGCAGTGATGAGCTGGACCGCCACGGGGATCGGTTCGGACGGCGCATTGACCGGCGACTGGTCGGTATCCGGCGGCACGGGCGGTTGGGCCAACGCCACGGGGGGCGGCACGTTCTCGTCATTTACCGATCCGGACACGCAGAAATTCGTCAATACGATTTCGGGTAGCTTTGAGCTGAACTGAATCACTATTGTTAACAGGTGCTTAGGAAAGGGCGCTTTGGTAAGAGCGCCCTTTGCGCTGCGTGGCAGGTAAGCGTCACCTAAACCCTTTATGAAGTTTCCCTTAGGTTAGTTGCAACCGGCCCTCTCTCATCCAATCTGTTCAGCAAGCCGGAAACGGCCAGATCTTTGGGAGGAGAGCCCATGACCAGATATATGACTGCCGGAGCAGCCGCTTTGGCCACGACACTCACCCTTGGAACGGCTGCGATGGCCGATACCACGCCCGATCTGCGCGGCACATGGGTAGGGACTTATACGACCGTACAACCCACGCATATGCAGCGCGGGACTGAGCCGCGGTTCAACAAGGCCGAATGGATGCTGGATGTTCAGGTGCAGGAAGACAACGTCTTTTGGGGGCCGAGCCTGTGGCGCCGGGACGGTGACACGGACTGGAACCAGAACGAGGCCACCGGGACAATAAGCCTGGATGGATCCGGCAAGATCGGGATTGTCGAAACCTCACCCATGGTGATTGGTGCAAATGCGCTGATTGACGCCCGGTATGAAGACGGAAAGATCTTTGCGGATTTCCGTAGCCTGAGAAACGGAACGACCTACAGCACCGTTCTGGAACGTCAGGTGAACTGAAGCGTTTCCGGCCCGGTTGGGCTGTAGGGGGTACTGGCTGCGATTGTTTGCAGTACGTAATAAGTAACTCCGACCGGGCCGGACGCTTCTCAAAAATGGAACCAATGTCTCCACAGGGAGGAGACGGGTCGGGCGGCAATTCCACCGTCAGCGGCAGGGTTCGGTTCAATCCATGCTGGAATGCGGCGTTTCTTGGTTTGGGTTAATCGGATCTGGTGAGCTTCAGCGCAGCATCGCAGACGGTTGCAGAAGTGTCGCCCGGCCCCGGTGCCTTTTGTGTGGCTCCCCATTTGAGGCGAATCCGCAGGTGTCGATTCGACGGATCGCGCGTCCGAAAGTTGAACTTCCCGCTCCACTTTCACGTTTCCAGATGTTTGCACATGCAGAAACAGCCGCAAATTCGGGCGCTTCCTAAAGTCTGGACTTTTCCTTGATCAAACCTACGTCTGGGCGCGTTTTCTGGAGTTGTCCACAAAACGCTCCCTGCGGATATCAACACGTTATCCACGGCTAATTTTCATGCTGCAGTGCTATTTTCTTGTCGGGTTACGGTCTGAATGTAACAGTCGCCTTACCGCAGCGGTTCTTAGGGGCCACGGCGGGACGCAAAGGCCAAGGGGTCTGAGTGAAAGGTGATAAATCTTAGGATATACCAGCGTTCACAGAGGCTTACCGGTAGGTGATTGATCGAGTTGAGCCGAGGCTCGGATCGTTTGATCAACTTCTCAGAAGGTCAATGCGTGCTGTAAGGCGTCCGCAGGCGCCAAGCAGCAGTCGCGGCTCTTGACTGGGTTGTGACAACTGGATCGGGGCGTCCCTCGGGCGTGTCGACCCGGCAAGGCGTCAGGGGTGTCCGTTCGGGCACATGCAAAGACCGCGTCTGCGCACCTGACGCCTTTTCCTTTTGCCGGTTCCCGGGATTTTACAGGCTGCCACTCTATCCCCCTTTATGATGGGATCGGGGTTCTTGCTATTGTGCAAGAACCCCGAAGTCGTGTCAGAAATGCAATGCCGCGTCTATGCACCTGTAAGGCAACGATAACGCGGAAGGCTCAGACGATCAACCATATGTAGGGGGTGCGTGTCGCCTTTGCGCAACATAAGGGTTGCGGTCAAAGGGCTTGCTGTACGTCGCTGGCCGTATCCGAAATCGCATCGCCCGCTTTTTCAATATCGCGTCCAACGCCTTTTGCCGTTTCGCAGGCAGTCAGTGCAAACAAGGTCAATCCAAGCAGAATTGTGCGGATCATTGCTTTCTCCATAGGTGTTTATGTCGACGTGCGTAGCAGTTTTCCAATGTTGAAACCAGCGTTTTGCTGACGGTTGATGAGCCGCTCAAGCCGACGCGAAACGGGCGGGTAGTCGAGAATTCGGCATGTCGAAACAGGCGGTCCCCGAAGCGGGTCAGAGGTGCTGGTCAAAAGGAAACCCAGCAACCCATGAACCGCGTTCGAACTGCCGATTAACAGAGGTCGAGATTCTTGCGCCGGTTGAATGGATGTATCAAAACGCCCGGGGCGTGCGACTGCGTCAGGCAGTCTCTTCGCGGCAGAAAATCTCGTAGACAACTTCCAACATGCGGCGGGGACGGTCATCTGCCAAACGGTAGAAAATAGCTTTCCCTTCGCGGCGGGGCGTTACCAACCCTTCAAGGCGCAGGCGCGACAATTGCTGCGAGACCGCCGCTTGGCGGGCGGATAGCAGTTCCTCTAGTTGCGTAACCGATTTTTCACCCGACACCAGATGACACAGGATCAAAAGCCGCCCTTCATGGCTGATCGCCTTCAGAAAGTTGGATGCGCGTGCGGCGTTTCCTGCAACGCGCTCGAGGTTTTCAGAAAATGAATCCTGTGAAAGCTCTGATAGTGCCATATGCGTTTTCCTTTTGGGCCGAGCATGTGCGTGGTTGGCGGATTCCATATCGCCGCCAAGAGCGGACGCTTTATCTATTTTGGCGACGAATTTCTATATGTAAGAATCAAAATGACGTGATGAGAAAAACTCAGCCTGCCCGCATGACGGGTCGCAGCTTTCAAGGTTCAGGTCATGCCTGGGAACCGGACAGTTGCGAAGTGCGCTTGGTGGGGGAAACGCCGCGTTCACGGCATAAGTATTCAGCCCCCCTTGCAGCCCCCCGGTGCCGACACTAAGACTCGGGTAATGTTTCTTCGGGTAGTATCCCGATCCATAGCAAGACAGGCAGGTTCCTAATGTTCGATCCCGTTGATACCTATATGAATACGCTCGTCCCGATGGTTGTTGAGCAGACCAGCCGTGGCGAACGCGCGTATGACATTTTCTCGCGCCTTCTGAAAGAGCGGATCATTTTCATCAATGGCCCGATCCACGACGGGATGAGCCATCTGGTCGTGGCGCAATTGTTGCATCTTGAGGCTGAAAACCCGAACAAGGAAATCTCGATCTACATCAACTCACCTGGCGGTGTTGTGACCAGCGGATTGTCGATTTACGACACAATGCAGTATATCAAGCCGAAATGTTCGACTTTGGTGATCGGTCAGGCGGCCTCGATGGGGTCTGTTTTGTTGGCTGGTGGCGAGAAGGGGATGCGCTTTTCACTACCAAACAGCCGGATCATGGTTCACCAGCCCAGTGGCGGTTATCAGGGTCAGGCGAGTGATATCATGATTCACGCGGCCGAGACGCAAAAACTCAAGGATCGCCTGTATGATATATACGTGCGCCACACCGGGCAGACGAAAAAGGCGGTTGAAAAAGCCTTGGATCGCGACAACTTCATGAGCCCGGAAGAGGCGAAAGATTGGGGTCATATCGACGAAATCGTCGAAAATCGCGCCAAAATGGATGGCGATGAGGCCTAAAAAATAGTCCCCGCGTTAAGGGCGCGGGGTACATTTTTGACATTGTAGCGGCCCCGGCGGTGGCCTAAGCTGCAGGCAAGAGCGGCCCAAAGCGGGTCGCAGGGACGAAGCCCGAAAGGTAGAACATGGCGACGAATTCAGGCGGTGACGGCAAGAACACGCTCTACTGTAGCTTCTGCGGCAAGAGCCAGCATGAGGTGCGCAAGCTGATTGCCGGCCCCACAGTTTTCATCTGTGATGAATGCGTCGAGCTGTGCATGGACATCATCCGCGAGGAAACCAAGGCCAGCGGTCTGAAATCCACGGATGGGGTACCGACGCCCAAGGACATTTGCGAGGTTCTGGACGATTACGTGATCGGCCAGGCGACGGCCAAGCGGGTTCTGTCGGTGGCGGTTCATAACCACTACAAACGCCTGAACCACGCCCAGAAAGCTGGCGGCGACATCGAGTTGGCCAAGTCCAACATCCTGCTGATAGGTCCGACCGGTTGCGGCAAGACGCTGCTGGCGCAGACCTTAGCGCGGATTCTGGACGTGCCGTTCACCATGGCGGATGCAACCACGCTGACCGAAGCCGGTTATGTGGGTGAGGACGTCGAGAATATCATCCTCAAGCTGCTGCAGGCGTCGGAGTACAACGTCGAGCGCGCGCAGCGCGGCATTGTCTATATTGACGAGGTCGACAAGATCACGCGCAAATCCGAGAACCCCTCGATCACCCGTGACGTATCGGGCGAGGGTGTGCAGCAGGCGCTGCTGAAACTGATGGAAGGCACCGTGGCCAGCGTACCGCCACAGGGCGGTCGCAAGCATCCGCAGCAGGAGTTCCTGCAGGTGGACACCACGAATATCCTGTTCATCTGCGGCGGTGCGTTTGCCGGTCTGGACAAGATCATCGCACAGCGCGGCAAGGGCTCGGCGATGGGCTTTGGCGCTGACGTTCGCGACAATGATGAGCGTGGCGTCGGTGAAATCTTCAAGGATCTGGAGCCCGAAGATCTGCTGAAATTTGGCTTGATCCCAGAATTTGTTGGCCGTCTGCCGGTTCTGGCAACGCTGGAAGACCTGGACGAAGATGCGCTGGTGACGATCCTGACCAAGCCCAAGAACGCTCTGGTCAAGCAATACCAGCGTCTGTTCGAACTTGAAGACGCCGAGCTGGCCTTCACCGATGACGCGCTGAAAGCGATCGCCAAGAAAGCGATTGAGCGTAAGACAGGTGCGCGTGGTCTGCGCTCAATTCTGGAAGATATCCTGCTGGACACGATGTTCGAACTTCCGGGTCTGAAAAACGTGACCGAGGTTGTTGTGAACGAAGAAGCGGTGTCTTCGGACTCGCAACCGCTGATCATCTATGCCGATGCGGCTGAGTCTGCTTCGGCCGGGTAAGTTCAAAGCCTCCTGACGTATTCGGCGCGGTTCCTCCGCGCCGTTTTCTTTTGAGGGCACTATGGCAATTAGACGTATTTCTTCAGGCGGGGAATTTGAGGCCAAAGTCGGATATTGCCGCGCCGTGGTGGCGAATGGATTTGTCTTTGTTGCCGGAACCTGCGCTCAGGGCGACGACATTCCCAAAGATATTGTTGGTCAGTGCAGGTCCTCTCTTGATGCAATTGGAAAAGCACTGGCTGAGGCTGGGACGGATTTCGCGCATGTGGTCCGTGTAAACTATTACTTGCCGGACATGAGTGAGTTTGAACTGTGTTGGCCTTTGTTGGTTGAGGCATTCGGAGCCAACCCGCCAGCGGCAACAGTTACCGAATGCAATCTCATCACGCCTGAAGATCGCATTGAAATCGAAGTGACCGCAGTTTTGCCGGAATAGGGGCTGCGGTCTTAGTGACACTGGACCTTGGCGAGCCTTTGGTCCATATCTGCAGGAGCAGAAATACCGGAGGCAGACGATGGGAATCCTGAATAATCTTTTGCGAGCCGTAACCTGGTGGAATGGGGCCACTCTGAATACGCAGCTCTACACGGCGCGTAAGGGAACCAAGGTTGGCGAAGATAACGAAGGTAATGTTTTCTATCGCAATGCCGACGACAGCAAGCGCTGGGTTATTTTTAATGGTGAGGCCGAGGCCAGCCGGATCGACCCTGACTGGCATGGATGGTTGCATCGGACTTGGGACGAGCCGCCGACAGACAAGCCGTTGCAGCATAAAACCTGGGAAAAACCACATCAGGAAAATTTAACAGGTACGGCTTTGGCCTATGCTCCTGCAGGTTCGTTGCGCCGACCCAATCCGGTCAAACGTTCGGACTACGAGGCTTGGACCCCAGAATAAGCGAGGCGAGCAATGTCGAGCTATAATGTAACCGAAGTCCTGGTGGGCGGGGCCGTGTTGGCCTGTGCTGTGGCATTTGGCGTTTATGCCAGCCAATCGACTGGCCTGTCGCAAAGCGGACCGGGATATGAATTGGGCGCATCATTCAGATCGCTGGAAGGTGTTGGCGTTGGCACTGACGTTCGTCTTGCTGGTGTCAAGATCGGGACCGTGACAGGCGTTGCGCTGAACCCCGACACGTATCGCGCGGATACAACGTTTTCGATTTCTGATGGAATATTGGTGCCCGACGACAGCGCGATCGTCATCTCATCCGAAGGATTGCTGGGCGGAAACTTTGTCGAAGTGATGCCCGGTGGATCGCCCTTCTTTTTCGAACCTGGTGATCAGGTTGAGGATACGCAGGGTGCGGTCAGTCTGATTTCGCTGCTGGTCAAATTTGTGGCTGGGGATGGTGGCGAATGAAGCGCCTGTTTCTGATAGCAGCGCTGCTTGCATCCACCGGCGCAGCGGCCCAGCAAAAGGTTCAATCCGGCCCGGGCGCGATGCTGCGTGGTTTGGACAAGGTGAACGGCCACACCGTTGACGTCGAATTGCAAAGCGGTCAGACCGAGGCGATTTTTGGATTGGATGTGGCTTTGGGCGATTGCCGTTATCCGGCTGATAATCCGACCGGGGACGCCTTTGCCTATCTCACGATTTGGGAAAAAGGCAAGACAGATCAATTGTTTGATGGATGGATGATCGCCACATCCCCGGCGCTGAACGCGCTGGATCATTCACGTTACGATGTCTGGGTAATCCGCTGTATGACACCGTCCGGCAACTGATCCAATTCTGCGGTGAAGTCTGCGCTGGCCTCGATCGCGTCTTCCAAAGCCTGTCTGTACTGAGCGCGCGGAACTTCGATCGCGCCTAATGACGCCAGATGAGCGGTCAGAAATTGCGTGTCAAATAACTGAAATCCGGTGCGGCTTAGCCGATCAACCAGATAGGCCAACGCAATTTTTGAGGCATCCGTTCGCCGTGAAAACATGCTTTCTCCGAAGAACGCAGCACCCAAGGATACTCCGTAGACGCCGCCGACCAGTGCCTGCCCATCCCAGATTTCTAATGAATGGGCATGGCCGGATTGGTGCAGGCGTTGATACAGATTTCTCAGCTCTGCGTTGATCCAGGTGTCTGCGCGATCGGCGCAGCCGTCGACGACGCCAGAGAAGTTCTGATTGATCGTAACTGAGAAACCGCAGTTTCGGATTCGCCGCGCAAGGCTGCGGGATATGTGGAACCCGTTCAGAGGGATAACGCCCCGAAACTTTGGGTCGACCCAGAACAAATCCGGGTCGTCGCGGTGTTCGGCCATCGGGAAAATACCGATGGAATACCCATGCAGTAGGAGTTCGGGAGAAAGGCTCATACAGACAGTCCGACGTTCGAAGGGCCGAAGCCCTTCGAAGTGGTGGTGTTACTCGGCCATGTTCTCCGCAAGCCAATGCTCCAGCCAGTGAATGTTGTAGTCGCCGCTGTGAATGTCGGCTTCTTGGAGCAGAGCATGGAACAGCGGCACCGTGGTGTCGATTCCATCCACGATCAATTCACCCAGGGCTCGGTCCAGACGCGCCAACGCCTCGGCCCGGTCGCGGCCTTGCACGATCAGCTTGGCAATCAGCGAGTCGTAATAGGGCGGGATCGAGTATCCGTCATAGAGCGCCGAATCCATCCGCACACCCAGACCGCCGGGCGCGTGATAGGCGCTGATCTTTCCGGGGCAGGGCGAGAAGTTGGGCAGCTTTTCCGCGTTGATCCGAACCTCGATGGCGTGGCCGTTGATTTCCAGATCGTCCTGACCGAACGACATGTCCTCGCCTGCTGCCACACGGATTTGTTCGCGCACCAAATCGACGCCGAAAATGCCCTCGGTCACCGGGTGTTCCACCTGCAAGCGGGTGTTCATTTCGATGAAATAGAACTCGCCATTCTCATACAGAAATTCGATTGTGCCCGCGCCGATATAATTGATCTTCGCCACAGCGTCGGCGCAGATTTTACCAATCTTGGCACGTTCTTCGGGGGTGATGCTGGGGCCGGGGGCCTCTTCAAACACCTTCTGATGGCGGCGCTGAAGCGAGCAGTCACGTTCGCCCAAATGGACAGCCTTGCCTTTGCCGTCGCCAAAGACCTGAATCTCGATATGGCGCGGTGTGGTCAGGTATTTCTCGATATAGACCTCGTCATTGCCAAAGGCGGCTTTGCCTTCGGCGCGTGCGGTCATGAACGCGCTTTCCATCTCATCCGCGGTCTGCGCAACCTTCATGCCGCGTCCGCCGCCACCGGCGGTTGCTTTGATGATGACGGGATAGCCGAATTCCTCACCAATGCGCTTGGCGTCTTCCAAAGTCGGAACGCCGCCGTCGGAACCGGGTACGCATGGCACGCCAAGGGCTTTCATCGTGTCCTTGGCGGTAATCTTGTCACCCATCACGCGGATATGTTCGGCGGTGGGGCCGATAAAGGTGATGTCGTGATCTTCGACGATCTGCACGAACTCAGCGTTTTCGGACAGAAAGCCATAGCCGGGGTGGATCGCCTGCGCGCCTGTGATTTCACAGGCCGAGATGATGGCTGGCACGGACAGATAGCTTTGCGGGCTGGGCGGGGGGCCGATGCAGACAGACTCGTCTGCCATGCGGACGTGCATTGCGTCGCTGTCGGCGGTGGAATGGACGGCAACCGTCTTTATCCCCATCTCGCGCGCGGCGCGGATGACGCGCAGGGCGATCTCGCCTCGGTTGGCAATCAGGATCTTGTCGAACATGGGCCTGCCTTACTCAACAATGACCAGGGGTGTGCCGAATTCCACAGCGTCGCCGTCACCCACCAGAATGCGCTTGATGGTGCCCGATTTGGGCGCGTGGATGTGGTTCATGGTTTTCATCGCTTCGACGATCAGCAGCGTGTCGCCTTCGGACACGGATGCGCCGACCGAGATGAACGCAGGCGCGCCGGGTTCGGGCTGCATGTAGACGGTTCCCACCATGGGAGAGGTCACTGCACCGGGGTGGCTGGCTGGGTCTTCGACAGTGGTCGGTGCTTCGGCAGCAGCAGCCGGTGCCGGAGCCGCAGCGGGTGCTGCAGGGGCCGCAGCCGGAACTGCTACCTGAACCGGAGCTACGGCGGCGGTTTGGGACAAGCGGCTGACGCGTACATTCAGGCTGTCTTCCTCGCCATATTCGCGTTTGACCTGCAATTCGGTCAGGTCGTTCTCGCGCAGCAGTTCAGCCAATGCCTTGATGAATGCCACATCCGCTTCGTGTTTGGTGTCTGTCATGAGTGTCCTCGACGGTTCCCCTTTGGCCCGTCTGTGTCTTGCGGGCTTTGGTCTGATTACGCAGCGTTATAAGCCATGAGTCTTGCCATGAAAAGCGCGTCTCGGCCTGTCAGATGGGGGTTTTAACCAAGTTTTCGAGGGGGGGAAGAGGTTACAGCGGCATTCCGGAAAGTTTTGCAACCAATTCCGGTAGTTTTCGCGCGCCGAATTTCTCAAGCAGCCGGGCGCGATAAGCTTCGATGGTGCGGTAGCTCAGGCCCAGTTCGACGCCGATTTCCTTGGCGGACAGGCCCCTGCACGACAAAATCGCCACTTCGCGTTCCCGCGCGGTTAGCTCGACCAGCGGGCGTTCCTCCGAGATGTCGGAAAAGCTCCAGATGCCGTGGCGGAAAGGGTCATCGGGGGTCAAGGACCGACCGCGTGCGCGGCACCAGAACAAATCCCCATTTCGCCGCCGCATGACGCGCTCGTCCGTGTAATATCCGGTGTCGCGCATGACCTGTAGACTACGGGCACCGATACGCTCCCAATCTGCGACCGAGGGGTAAAGATGTAGCAAAGGCATGTTGCGATAGTCGGCCTCGTCCCCTCCGAAGGTCCGTGCGAACTGCAGATTGCAGCGTCGGATGATACGGTTTTCCAACTCGACCAATCCGATAGGAGCATATTCGAAGGCGGCGTCACTCATTTCGGTATCGTGCAGTGTATTGTCTGGAAATAGAAGGGGTGCGGCCGAGAATGTGGTGTTGAAAGGCGTCAACACTGGTCTGATGATCGTGCAATCCGTTTGTTAAGGGTGTAAACTCGGTTTGAAAATGAACTCCTAAAAGATAGAAAAACCTTGAGAGTTTAGAAAAACTGAACGTTTACAAAGGTTGGCTCCGCTTGGGGAGGGGCGAGAACATGCGCGACACGTTGACAGGCAGCCGTATTCGAGAGAGGCGGCAAATTGCAGGACTGCGGCAGGCAGAACTGGCGCGTCGGGTCGGGATCTCAGCCTCCTATCTGAACCTGATTGAACACAATCGCCGCAGGATTGGTGGCAAGCTGCTTGTGGATATTGCCGCGGCTTTGGCCGTCGAACCTTCGCTGCTGACACAGGGGCTAGAGGCAACGCTGATATCCGCCCTGCGCGAGGCAGCGGCGGACGCGGTGGGGCAACAGGCCGAAGTCGACAGTCTGGAAGAGTTTGCAGGACGTTTCCCGGGGTGGGCTGCTGTGCTGGCGCAGATGCACAGGCGCGTTGTCTCGCTTGAGCGAACGGTTGAAACCCTATCCGACCGCTTGACCCATGATCCACATCTTGCCGCTTCGATGCATGAGGTTCTGTCCACCGCCGCCGCGATTCGTTCGACCGCAGCGATTCTGGCGGAAACACAGGAAATCGAACCCGAGTGGCAGGATCGCTTTCATCGAAACCTGCATCAGGATGCTGAACGCCTTGCCGACAGTTCGAAATCCTTGGTTGCTTATCTGGATGATTCTGACGCGGCGGACGACCGTCGCGGCGTTCCGCTTGAAGATGCCGAGGCGTTCTTTGAACAGCGCGGACATCATTTTCCTGAGATGGAGGGCAGCGAAGACAGCTCTGCGATAGACCTGAGCGAGATTGACTCGGCGGCAGCGAAGACCGTCGCTCGCGGTCTTTTGGATGTCTATGCAAACGACGCCAAGGCCATGCCACTGGAGGCGGTGAAAACTGCGCTGGCTGGCACAGAACCGGACCCGATCAAGCTGGCTGCACAGTTTTCGGTGGACATCGCGACGGTCCTGCGCCGTTTGGCGGCACTGCCAGACGGGGTGCTTTCGCGACCTACGGGACTGGTTGTGTGCGATGCATCGGGAAGTATCTTGTTTGCCAAGTCGGTGCCGGGCTTTGCGATGCCGCGCTTTGGCGAGGCGTGCCCGCTGTGGCCATTGTTTCAGGCGTTGAACCGGCCTTTGGTGCCAATTCGCAAACGTATCGTACAGCTTGGCCGGTCGGCGGCTGAGTTTGATTGCTATGCCTATGCATGGCCACAAGCGATGTCCGGATATGACGACGCACCTGTTTATCGCTCGGTCATGTTGGTTCGGTCCGTCGAAGAAGGCGGGCAGGGTGGCCAGCCGGTTGCCAGGGTCGGGCCAAGTTGCAGGGTTTGCCCAAATGCCGACTGCGAGTCGCGCCGAGAGCCGTCGATTCTGAGCGAAGGTTTTTGACACTTTCCTGACAGACAGCGTAAGCTGATACAGACAGGACTGCGGATGGGTATCCTGTCACGGGGAGGAATGAAACATATGAGCCGTAAGGTTCTGCTAATTGAGGATGAGCCGAACATCGCCGAGGCCATTCGGTTCCTGCTGACGCGTGAGGGTTGGCAGGTTGAAACGCACGCCGAAGGAACGGACGCTGTCGAGGTCATTCAGGGCGCAAATCCTGATCTAGTCATTCTGGATGTTATGCTGCCGGGCAAAAGCGGCATGGATATCCTGCGCGATCTGCGCGAGTTGGATGACCTTCGGGGTCTGCCGGTCTTGATGTTGACGGCACGCGGCCAGCTTCGTGATCGCGAAATGGCCGAAAGCGCGGGTGTCAGCCGCTTTATGACCAAGCCGTTTTCCAATGCCGAGGTCCTGACCGCAGTGCGCGATCTGCACGCGCAGGCCACGCAATCATGAGCAATAGCGAAGATCGGCAGCCTCAGGGTGTTCGGCCTTCGCTGTTTCTTGAACGCCAAAGCTATCGTCGGCGTCGGTTGACAGACGCTGCACGGCTGTTGCCAATTCTCGGGGCTGCATTGATCGCGATTCCGTTGCTCTGGCCTGAACCGGGGGAAACCGGGGCAGTCACTTTATCGTCGGCCATCCTCTATATCTTCACCTGCTGGGGGCTATTGATACTGATTAGCCTGATCTTTGGCTTTGCCGCCCGTCGCACGGCGGCGCGGGATGACACCGACCCGGACACGGATCGATGGCAACGCTGAACCTTCTGATCCTCGTCTGTCTGGGCTATGTGGTTCTTTTGTTCGGCGTGGCCTTTGCCGCTGACCGAATGGCTGCTGCCGGACGTGGGGCGTGGCTGCGATCCCCGTTGTTTTATACTCTGTCGCTGTCGATCTATTGCACCGCCTGGACATTCTACGGCGCAGTTGGAAATGCCGCCCGTTCGGGGCTGGAGTTCGTGACGATCTATCTGGGCCCCACGCTGGTCATGATCAGTTGGTGGTGGGGTCTCAGGAAACTGGTCAGGGTTGGGCGCAGCCAAAGGGTAACCTCGATCGCGGACCTGATTTCGTCGCGCTACGGAAAATCGAATACGCTGGCAATCTGTGTGACCATTCTGGCGGTTCTGGGCGGAACGCCGTATATCGCGCTGCAACTGCAGTCTATCACCTTATCGTTCTCGATCTTTGCAGAGGCTGACCCGTCTGGCCTTTACCGCGAGGGGTCAAGCGTGTTTTGGGTGGCTGCAGGGCTGGCGGTGTTCGCCATCCTGTTCGGGACACGAAACCTGGACGCGAACGAGCGCCACCATGGTGTTGTGACCGCTATCGCATTGGAATCCGTGGTTAAACTGTTCGCTTTGCTGGCGGTTGGCATCTTCGTCGTTTGGGGAATTGCAGGCGGCGTTGGGCCGATGATGGACCGCATAGACGCATCAGAGATCGGTCAGTGGAATGTGGACGCTGGTCGCTGGACGACGTTCATCTTCTTGTCTGCTGCGGCGTTTGTCTGCTTGCCGCGCATGTTTCAGGTGATGGTGGTTGAAAACGCGGATGAAGGACACCTGAGAACAGCGGCCTGGGCGTTTCCGTTATACCTGCTTTTGATGAGCCTGTTTGTGGTGCCAATCGCCGTGGTGGGTCTGGACCTGTTGCCAGAGGGGTCGAACCCAGACCTGTTTGTTCTGACTGTGCCCCTGTCACAGGGCAATGAGTGGCTGGCCATGTTGTCCTTCATTGGGGGCTTCTCGTCTGCAACGTCGATGGTGATCGTTACGGCTATGGCTTTGTCCACCATGGTTTCGAACCATCTTGTGATGCCAATCTGGCTAAGCACTCAGGAAGGGTCCGGGTCCTTGTCGGGCGATGTTCGACACGTTGTGTTGGTTGCACGCCGTGTCTCAATCGCAGCGATCATGGCGTTGGGCTTTTTTTATTACCGGTTATCTGGTGGCGGCGCTGCGCTTGCCTCAATCGGGCTTGTGGCCTTCGCCGGTATTTCTCAGATTCTGCCTGCTCTGGTCGGCGGATTGTTCTGGCGCGGGGCGACGCGGACAGGGGCACTTGTCGGGTTGTCAGTGGGGTTCCTTCTGTGGATCTATACGCTGCTTCTGCCCGGAATGGGTGGCGCGCTGATGTCCAGCTCGGTTCTGCAGGACGGCCCGTTCGGGATCGGCTGGCTGCGGCCGCAGGCATTGTTCGGGATCGAAGGGATGGACCCCATGGTCCACACGGTCATGTGGTCGCTGTCTTTGAATACCGTGGCTTTCTGCGTGGCGTCGCTGCTGAGTTTTCCCAGCCCGCTGGAACGCTTGCAGGGGGCGCAGTTCGTCAATGTCTTTGACCATTCCGTCGCCCCGCGTGGGTGGACCGGGTCTGTTGCGCAAAGCGAGGACCTGATGATCATGACCCAGCGCATACTGGGGGCCGGTCCCGCGCAGGAGTTCTTTCAGGCCGAAGCTGAACAACAAGGCGGACGATCCAGTCTGCCCGAACCAACCCCCGCCTTTCTGGAACGGCTTGAACGGGAATTGAGCGGCTCGGTCGGGGCCGCGACGGCGCACGCCATGATCGGCCAGATTGTCGGCGGGTCTTCGGTGTCGGTCGAGGACCTTTTGGCCGTGGCCGACGAATCCGCGCAATTGCTGGAATACTCCAGCCAGCTAGAAGTGAAATCTGCCGAACTTAGCCGCACAGCCCGGCAACTGCGCGAAGCGAATACCAAGTTGACCCAAATATCGCAGCAGAAAGACAACTTCCTTAGTCAGGTCAGTCATGAACTGCGTACACCGATGACCTCGATCCGGGCGTTTTCCGAGATCATGCGGGACACAGACGGTTTAACTGATGAAGAACAGACGCGCTATGCCGCAATCATCCACGACGAGGCGCTGCGGCTGACGCGATTGCTGGATGACCTGCTGGACTTGAGCGTTTTGGAAAGCGGACAGGTCAGCCTGAATATGGGAGGCGATACCCTGCGCTCGGTTCTGGATCGGGCGGTATCGAGCGCGTTGGCGGGCACCAGCAAAACCCTCACTGTTCGGCGCTCGAAGGCGTCCGAACGCATTCCGCTTCACACCGATCTGGATCGTTTGGGGCAAGTCTTCATCAACTTGATTTCCAACGCGCAGAAATACTGCGATGCGGTTGACCCGGTCCTGACCATTTCAGCGCATGATGTAGGCGGCCAAGTCGTTATAGATTTTGCGGATAACGGCAGCGGTATTCCAGCCGAGGCGCGGTCCATGGTGTTCGAAAAATTCGCGCGTGTAGGCGGTGACAAGGCAGGCGGGGCCGGTTTGGGTTTGGCGATCTGCCGCGAGATCATGCAGCGTCTTGGGGGCGATATCAGCTATTTGCCAGGGCAGGGCGGAGCAGCCTTCCGCGTACAGGTGCCACTGGCTTATAGACAAGCAGCCCAATAAGACGGGCGTAAAGGCATTCGTAACCTTTGCCGGAGTAGACCTGAACATAGGCACATTTACGATTGACGGCTCCAGGCATGACACAACCGGTCACCACAGCTTTGGCAAAAAAAGTATCTGCAAGCCAGGATGAACGCGGCGGTCAGACGAATTCCATTCTTCGCGCTTTGCGGTTGGCACTTGCCCGTACCGCTGCGGATCGTGTGCAATTGCCGTTGTCGGTCATCGCGGCAAGACGGGCAATTCGATCAGCCGACGGGCTTGCGGGGTTTGCCGGTGACAATTGGTTGTTGCTGCATCTTCTGAACAACGACGGGCTTTCGGCAGCGGTCTGTATGGATTTGGAAACTGTTTCGGCCATCGTTCAAGTGCAGACTATTGGTGAGGTGACGTCAACGACACCAACGCCACGGGCCTTTACCGATACGGATGCCGCGATGGTTGCGCCCATGATCGAAGACGCATGCACCCGCGCGGCACGGTTGGTGGAAACCGTCAGTGAACAGGCAAGCCTAACAGGGTATCAGTACAAGTTGCGGCTGCCTGATCTTCGGGCGCTGTCATTGGCTATGACGCAGGATGCGTATGTTTCATATGATCTAACGGTCGAGCTGGGCGGCGGTTTGCGACAGGGCCGGATTTCGGTTCTTCTTCCCGAAGAGGAGGGTCCAGCAGATGCCGAACCTAGTGGAGATTCGGGGCCGCATATCGAACAGGCATCGGGCGTGCTGCGCGCAGACTTAAATACTGTGATTTGCCAAATGGCTTTACCCTTGGCTTCTTTTTCGGCTCTTGCAGCGGGGGATGTATTGCCTTTGACCGGAGCACGTCTTGACCGTGCACAGTTGCTAACGATCGACCGGACTCGGACAGCAGTTGGGCGTTTGGGGCAATCCGGTGGAATGCGGGCAATTCGCCTGAACGAATACGAGCCGCAGGATGTGCCGTCACAGGCCGAGACTCAGGATTTCCTTGAGGCACGAACGTCGGCAATTCAACCATCGACAGAGCTGTCCGTAGAACCCATTCACACAGACACACATGCGATCGACACCATCGACAGCACGTTGCAGTTCGGCGACTCAGATCAGATCGCCGCTGAAATTTCGAAGCTGGCTGGCCTGAACGATGACGCAGGTCAGGTGACCTGATCCATAGGGCTTACCCAGCCGCGTTGCGAATCTGATCAAGCGTGGGACGAAGGGTTTCCAGCGCGTAGCCTGCCTTGGTTGTTGCGTCCAGAATATCGTCCGTGCTCATCCGGTCGCATTGGCCAAGGGCCCAGATAACCGAACACCGCGTGCCTGATGCGCAATACGCCAGCACCGGTCCGCTGCAACTTTCGGCCAACTCGCGCTGACGGGCGACGTTTTCGGGTGTCATGGTCTGATGCGTCAGTTCCAGAACCTCATAATCCAAACCCGCGGCACGGACGGCCTCGCCAATGGCGTCTGACTGCATGTCTGACGGAACTTCTGTGTTTGGCCGGTTGCAAATAACCTTGACGAATCCGGCTTCGGCTATGGCTGAAACATCCTCGACCGTAATTTGCGGCGAGACGGCGTAGCGGGGTGTAATGCGGCGAATCTCCATCCCAATTGATTAGGCTGCGTTTGCAGTTCTGTCCAGTTGCGCCCCCACAGTCGGCGCTGCGTACATTCCTGCGATCATTGCGGCCAGAAACACTAGCCCGCCAACGCCGCCATAGGTCACCGAGGCAATGGCAGGCCCCGGACACAGCCCGGACAATCCCCACCCCATGCCAAATAAAACGGAGCCTACGACAAGTCGCCGGTCCAACTCGGGCGGAGACATGGTCGGAAAGGTTCCCCCGACCAAGGGGCGACGATGTTCTGTCATCCGCCAGGCAAACAGCATTGGGATAATTGCCCCACCCATCACGAAGGCCAGTGTCGGGTCCCAGTTCCCGAACACGTCCAGCCACCCCTGAACCTTGGTGGTGTCCGTCATGCCCGAGATCAGCAGACCTGCGCCAAACAGGCATCCGGCGATCAAAGAGATCAGCAACCGCATCAGATCACCCCCCACATGTGGCGCAGAACCGCGAGTGTGATCGCGCCAGCAGCGATGTAGATAACCGTCGCCACAATTCCGCGCAGCGAGAAACGCGATATCCCGCAGACCCCATGTCCCGACGTGCATCCATTGGCGATCCGGGTGCCGATCCCAACCAGCAGTCCCGCGAAAATGATGACAGCAATATTGCCGGTCAGATGGGTCTGCGGTGTGGGTGACATCAACGGGCGAAGAAGCAAGGGCATTCCTACAAGCCCTGCAACAAAAACCAGGCGTTCCAAGGTGCGATCACTATTGTCGACCAAGCCGCCCAAGATGCCGCTGGCCCCCATGATCCGGCCATTCCCGAGTAGATAAACGGCGGCACCCAGACCGATCAACAGGCCCCCGGCCAACCCCCAAATCCATTCCAGTTGCATGGTTCTTTTTTCTCCACGTATTGGTTGGCTTCACAGTTTATTCACTGGAATCTTTAGGAAAACATCGCCTTCTTCGTCGGCAGGAGGCATCTGCCCCGCGCGCATGTTGACCTGAAGAGAAGGCAGGATCAGACGAGGCATGCCAAGCGTCGCATCCCGTGCATCGCGCATTTTGACGAACTCCTCGACCGAGCGTCCCTGGCCGATATGAACATTGAGCGCCTTCTGCTCTCCGACTGTTGTTTCCCACGCATACTCGTCGCGGCCCGGTGCCTTGTAATCGTGCCCGACGAAGATGCGTGTCTGATCAGGCAGCGAAAGGATTTTCTGGATCGACGCAAACAACATTTCCGATGACCCGCCCGGAAAATCGCATCGTGCCGTCCCGAAATCAGGCATGAACAACGTGTCCCCCACAAAGGCCGCATCTCCGATGACATAGGTCAAACAGGCCGGGGTGTGGCCGGGCGTATGCAGAACATCACCCCGCATTTGGCCCACGTGAAAGCTGTCGCCCTCGCGGAACAAGGCGTCAAACTGACTGCCATCGCGTTGGAACTCGGTCCCTTCATTGAAGATTTTTCCAAATGTCTCCTGAATGGTGACGATTTGATCTCCGATCCCGATTTTACCGCCCAGTTTCTGTTGCAGGTAGGGGGCTGCTGACAGGTGATCGGCATGGACATGACTTTCCAGAATCCATTCGACTTTCAAACTGTTAGCCTGAACATGCTCGATTATCTTGTCTGCTGAACTGGTGTCTGTTCGGCCGGATGCATGGTCAAAGTCCAGGACACTGTCGATAATTGCGCAGGCCGTCCCCTCGGGTTCCTGCACAAGGTAGGACACGGTAAATGTATCGGTGTCAAAAAACGCTTTCACCTTTGGTGTCATTTTGCCCTCCGTCAGACTGCTTTATTCGTATATCAATTTCGGAATGTATAGTGATAAAGAATCCGTGAATTGATGTTTGTCAAGGCAGGGTAATTCAGATCGGCCTAGAATTTAACCATTCCGCAGGTGACTGCCGAAACCGTATTTCAGACAGGCGGGTTTTCGCGTGTCCTCGGGTTAAGGTCAGCAGGTCTTAAAACGGTTACCTATATGTGGGTAGATAACGCACCATTTGGGAGGATGGAGATGTCTACAATTAATTTATATTCCGAAGCCGAGCAGCTTGAAGAAAAGTTGCAGGGTGCGTGTCTTGAAACCCGCCTGGCGCTTCAGCCAAGCGTGACAAGGGTAATTGAACGGATGCGTCAGCAGGGTGTGCATATCCCCTCGCGCCTGCGTCGTCTGGATGCAGCCTTGTGCGAGGACGCGATGGAGGCTCAGTTCGATAATCTGCCTGTATAGGCTATGGGATTAACTGAACGAGATACCCAAAATAACTAGCATCAGCCCGATCACGGACAGAAAGAGTGAGGCCAGGTTCCAAGGCAATACTCCCTGAACTGTTGCTCGCAGTTCGTCGTCGGACAGGCCGGATTTGCGCGCTTTCATCACGTGCAGGATGCACCAGACGAGTCCCAACAGTCCGGCAAGCGACAGGGCGGCTCCGCCCCAGGTGATGATTTCGAACATGGTTTTCCGCATCAGGCCAAAGAGTTTCTTTGCGCTTATCGGATACCTGTGCATCGCACAAGTCCGATGCCCGATTGTGCGCTTGCGGCGGGTGCTGCGGCCATGTATCCGGCTTAGTGCCGACTTGCGGCAGCAGACTTCAGCCTCTGGGAGAGAATAAATGGAAGACATGACCGAAGATCAGGCCGCCGCCAACTATCGCGTTACCGCCGGAGAGCTGCGTCAGTTTATCGAACGGTTTGAACGTCTGGACGCCGAGAAGAAAGATATCGCAGAGCAGCAGAAAGAAGTCATGGCCGAAGCCAAGGCACGCGGCTACGACACCAAGGTCATGCGCAAGGTGGTTGCTCTTCGCAAACGCGACAAAGACGATATCGCAGAAGAAGAGGCGGTTTTGGAGATGTACAAAGAAGCGTTGGGTATGAGCTGACGGTTTCGAATTTGCGGTGTCGTTCAGGCTTTGCCTTCTAGGACACCGCGATCCGGGTGGGCAGCCGAACCGCGACTGGTGGATTTTCTATCTCGGGTCAAGAAAGGCTGATTGATCGCAGGTCGCAGCGCTTGGGCGGGTCAATTTTTCTGGGCTCAGGGCCTTAACAACTGGACCTCTGGCATTGATTCCAGCCTTTCAAGATCCTGTTCATAAAGCTCGGAAAACGCATCCACGATGTCTGTGCTCCAGCCCGGAAGTTCGAGTTCTTCCTCTACAAGCTCCGGTTGGGCGTGATCTTCCAAGATGTCCGCCAGAGCATAGCGTATGCCCGTTTGTTCCCCGTCAGGTCTGGCATTCAAAAGCGCATTTGCCTTTTCTTTTCCCGCTTCATCCAGAAGGGAAAGCAGAAAGTTGTACTCTTTTTCTAGGGTCACATCCTCTGGCAGGCCGCACATTTTTCGCAAAATGTCACCCCAAATCAGAGGCGATTCCTCATTGCTCCACAAGGTGACGTTTACGCCCGGAGCCATGTCGCGGATGTCGTCGACCATTCCGATCCAATTCAGGCAGCTCAGGTCTGTATTGCGGATGATATTTTCCCTGTCTTCGTCCGGCAGAGACATTAGTAGTTTAGGAATAAACGTGCCTGGGTTTCTTAAGGCAAAGAAGAAGTCGATCCGAATGTCTTCGAGCGCTTGATCCAAAACGGACATTAGCTTTCCGGCGCGTGGGTAGAATTGCCCGTCCTGAATAGCCGCTTTTGAGTCTGCAATCAGTGCATTGCTTTGGAACACAGCCCGGCGAATGCTCGGGTCTGATGTCAGGCCGGCGCGAACCTGACTGGTTTCTTCTGGAGTCAGGAACTGCGGCTCGGATGTTGCGAAGGTCGGCTTGAAGGCTTGTTTGTATTGGCGCGGGCCAAAAGCGGCGACACCATGCTCGGTCAGCACAGATTTGTGGGCTCTTAGAGCTTTTAACAATCTGCCTTCGCCGGTGAATGCGGCTCCTGCGTGGATAGCAACCTGCATATTCGCTTTTTGCCCCTGCTTCTTCTGCCTCGTCCGCCGGGTTACAGGCTGTGTAGCTGACAGTCAAACCAGTGCACTGATGTGGCGCGGCAGGGGCGCCTGACGTTGGGATTCAAAAATCATCGACAAAAGAAAAAAATGAGTCTTGCAGTCCAGAACCAGAGGCAGTAATCGACGTCCAGTGCCCCTATAGCTCAGCTGGTAGAGCAACTGATTTGTAATCAGTAGGTCCGCGGTTCGAGTCCGTGTGGGGGCACCACAAAAAATCTCTTTATTTACAACACTTTGCTATAGTTACCTTTGGTTCTGTTGAGGTATAGTACTTACTTTACGTGACCGTTTTTGCGGGAGATTCCAGATTCTTTCAATGTCACCCATTCAAAAGTCTCCTTGCTTCATCAGCCATCTTGTCATTCTTCAGGTGAGCATATTTCTCTGTCATCCTTACCGAACTGTGACCGAGCAGACCGGACAGTTTCTTAATATCCATTCCTCTACATTGTAGCCCTTCTAACAGGCAGCATCGGTCTATCTTCCATTTAGTAATTCCGTAAGTTGATCTGCCTGAGCTTCTATGATGTTAGCGCAGAGGTTTTGTATGAAATCTTCGGTATGTCTCAGAGTCTCAGCAAAGAGTTATGAAACGTAACGGTCACCCAAGGAATCATAACGATTTATGAGCTTCTGGGCTTGGGAGTTTAAGATGTACTGAGGTAGGAAACTTCGTTCCACGGGATGATCAAACGCTTGAAGGGGATTTCCTGAATCTGCGGTTGGAAGGCAGCGTCAGTGTATTCCTTGAAGATCACACCAACAGTCAACTCTATATGATTATCCCTGAGGAATACTTCAGTTACTATCCCTGAAGTATCAGCGAGTTCCCGATTATTCCAAGTGATCGTAAAGTTGTCCATAGTTACCTCTAGTTAAACGCAATGCTCTCGTTAAACGCAATGCTCTCGTCAAACGCAATGTAAGTTACTTAGTCATCGTTGAAGACGTTAGAGTCCCACTTCAGCTTAAGGGGACTGGTTATCTGCGAGAAGTAGGTTACAGCTTTCGAATCCCGTCCACCTTTTTTTGCGACTGCTTCCATGTGGTCTCCTTTGGATTGGGGCCAAAACAGTGTGACTGTTTTTATGCATCAATGTTTTTAAATACTTACGAAATGGCGCTAATTTCGTAGGTACTGTACGTAATTGATTTTGTTAAATAATCTGGCTCTGGCGGCGCCCCGGTATCTACTTTGTAATCAGTAGGTCCGCGGTTCGAGTCCGTGTGCGGGCACCACTATCCCCTGTATACAAAAGACTTGCCCGGTTTATGCGGCTGGAATTCCGTGTCAGAAGCGTTGTGACTAACGGTTGTGGGCAGAATGTCGCAAGCGGGGCCCTTGAATTCCGTCGATGTGTATACCATTGTATGCCAAATCGAGTCTTCCCTTAATTTAGCTGCCCTCCAGCCCCTTGCCCGATGTGGAAATGATCATGAGCCTATACGACGAATACCTCGCTGAAATCGAAAACCGGAAAGAACAGGGCCTTAACCCTAAACCGATTGACGATGGTGCGCTTCTCAATGAGGTGATCGCCCATATCCAGGATTCGGCCAGCGGGCATCGCGCGGATTGCCTGCAGTTCTTTATCTACAACACACTTCCCGGAACCACCAGCGCGGCAGGTGAGAAAGCCCGTTTTCTGAAGGCGATCATCTTGGGTGAAGCGACCGTGGACGAAATCACGCCCGCCTTTGCCTTTGAGCTTCTGAGCCATATGAAAGGCGGGCCGTCGGTTGAGGTGCTGCTTGATCTAGCGCTGGGCGCTGACGAGGGCATTGCAAGCCAAGCGGCTGACGTTCTGAAAACCCAAGTCTTCCTCTACGAGGCCGATACGGACCGTATCAAAGCAGCTTACGAGGCAGGCAACGCAGTCGCTGCGGACTTGTTGGATAGCTATGTCAAGGCTGAGTTTTTCACGACTCTGCCTGACATCGACGAAGAGATCGAGGTTGTTACTTATGTTGCAGCCGAAGGCGATATCTCGACTGACCTTCTCAGCCCCGGCAATCAGGCGCATTCTCGGGCTGACCGCGAATTGCACGGCAAATGCCTGATCTCGGAAGAGGCGCAGAAAGAGATCGAAGCACTCAAACTGAAGCATCCGAATGCACGTGTGATGCTTGTTGCCGAGAAGGGCACAATGGGTGTTGGCTCGTCGCGTATGTCTGGCGTCAACAACGTGGCGCTTTGGACTGGCAAGCAGGCTTCGCCTTATGTTCCGTTCATAAACGTGGCGCCCGTTGTGGCGGGCACCAATGGGATTTCCCCGATCTTCTTGACAACCGTTGGCGTGACCGGCGGTATTGGTGTCGACCTCAAGAACTGGGGCAAGAAAATCGGTGAAGACGGTCAACCGATCCTGAACAACGACGGCAATCCTGTTCTTGAGCAGAAATATTCGGTCGAGACTGGCACCGTACTCAAGATCGACACGAAAAAGAAAAAACTCTTCAGTGTTGAAGGCGAAGAGCTGGTCGATATGGAGGGGTCGTTCACACCGCAGAAGATGGAGTTCATGAAGGCAGGCGGCTCTTACGCCATCGTCTTCGGTAAGAAGCTGCAGACATTTGCTGCAGAAACCCTGGGGATCGAAGCCCCGCGGGTCTTTGCCCCGTCGAAGGAAATCAGCAACGACGATCAAGGGCTGACAGCGGTTGAGAAGATCTTTAACGCCAACGCGCTGGGTGTCGCACCGGACAAGGTGCTGCATGCAGGGTCCGACGTGCGCGTGCGGGTCAACATCGTTGGATCGCAGGACACCACCGGCCCGATGACGGCACAGGAGCTAGAGGCAATGGCGGCAACCGTGCTGTCGCCGGCCGTCGACGGTGCGTATCAGTCCGGGTGTCACACAGCGTCTGTCTGGGATGCCAAGGCGCAGGCCAACACACCAAAATTGATGGCGTTCATGAACAAGTTTGGTCTTGTGACCGGTCGCGATCCCAAGGGTGTCTATCACGCGATGACCGACGTGATTCACAAGGTCCTGAACGACATCACCGTCGACGACTGGGCGATCATCATTGGCGGGGACAGCCACACGCGTATGTCCAAGGGCGTGGCATTTGGTGCAGACTCAGGCACTGTGGCGCTGGCGCTTGCGACCGGTGAAGCCTCGATGCCGATCCCGGAATCGGTGAAGGTGACCTTCAAGGGCAAGATGGCTGATCACATGGATTTCCGCGACGTGGTCCATGCAACGCAGGCACAGATGCTGGCGCAGCATGGTGACAACGTGTTCCAGGGGCGCATCATCGAGGTCCATATCGGAACGCTTTTGGCAGACCAAGCGTTCACATTCACGGACTGGACGGCCGAGATGAAGGCAAAGGCGTCGATCTGCATTTCGAACGATGACACGCTGATCCAATCGCTTGAACTGGCAAAGCACCGTATTCAGATCATGATCGACAAGGGAATGGAGCATGAGAACGGAATGCTTCAGAAACTGATCGACATTGCCGAGGTGCGGATCGCCCAGATCAAGTCTGGCGAGAAGCCTGCGTTGACGCCGGACGATAACGCCAAGTACTTCGCCGAAGTTGTCGTTGATCTGGACGAAATCGTCGAGCCGATGATCGCTGACCCAGATGTCAATAACATCGACGTATCAAAGCGTTATACCCATGATACGATCCGGCCGATCTCTTACTACGGGGCGGAAAAGAAGGTCGATCTGGGTTTTGTCGGATCGTGCATGGTCCACAAGGGCGACATTAAGATCGTCGCGCAGATGCTCCGCAACCTTGAGGCGGCCCATGGTGAGGTTGCGTTCAAGGCACCGTTGGTTGTTGCTGCCCCGACCTACAACATCATTGATGAGTTGAAAGAGGAAGGGGATTGGGAAATCCTGCAGAAATACTGCGGATTTGAGTTTGACGACGCTGCCCCCAAGGTCACGGCAAGAACGGAATACGAGAATATTCTCTATCTCGAACGTCCGGGTTGTAACCTGTGCATGGGGAACCAGGAAAAGGCCGCAAAAGGGGATACGGTTCTGGCGACCTCGACACGCTTGTTCCAAGGCCGGGTTGTCGCCGATTCTGAGACCAAGAAGGGTGAATCGCTTTTGGGTTCAACACCGGTTGTTGTTCTGTCCGCAATTTTGGGACGCACGCCGACGCTTGAAGAATACAAGCTGGCGGTAGAAGGGATTGACCTGACAAAATTTGCGCCGCCGGTTCAGAAACCACTCGGCGGCTTGTCGGTACATTTCTAACGATAACGGCAGCGGCGCGAAGGGCATGGGCAAGCTATCAGCTTGTCTCAGGCCGTCGCGCCGCTGCCGACACTTTGCGGCACCCGGTATCGCCACAGGTCATGCAAGGGCGAAATGTGGACCTAGCGAATTAGGTAGGTCGACAGAATCGGCGCATAACTCAGCAGGACAAGGACAACCGTTATCGCCATTAGAAATGGCCAGAGCGATCTTAGGATCGAACCGGGTGTGGCGCCGCTCATTGAAGAAGCGATATATAGGCCAATTCCGACCGGCGGTGTCAGTAGGCCAAGAACAAGGTTCAGGCAAACGACTACGCCGAACTGGTAGGGGCTGATGTCGTATGAGCCCGTGGCAATTGGCAGCAAGATCGGAGTGATCAGGATAATCGCGGCTATGCCGTCGATGATCATGCCCACCAACAGAAGCGCAGCGTTGACTATCAGCAGGAATAGAAACGGATCAGAGGTTATGGTCGTGATCAAACCAGCCAGCTTTTGTGGAAGCTCTTCGTAAATGATCACCCAGCCGAAAACACTGGCTGCCGCGATCATGAACAGGATCATCGAGGCGTTCTTGGCCGTTCTCAGGAACATTTCGCCAAGATGTCTTGGGTCAAGCTCACCATAGATCAGCCAGCCGACGACAAACGCTACAAATGATGCGACAGCGGCGGACTCTGTCGGCGTGGCAATGCCGAACAGGATGCCGCCAATGATGGCGACAGGGATCAACAGGGCCGGTGCTGCGGCAGCTAGGGCGCGTGCGGATTCCTTGGCGCTCATCCAACTGCCTTTGGGAAATTGCCTCCGCCATCCGATCAACGCGATCACCAACGCAAAGCTGGCCGCCAGGATCAGGCCGGGCAGGATTCCGGCGATGAACATCTCACCAATCGGAATTTGCGCCAGAACCCCAAAAACCACGAACATCATCGACGGTGGGATCACCGGGGCCAACAACCCGCCCGCTGCGGTGGTGGCCGTCGCAAAGCCCTTGTCATATCCCTCCTCCTCCATGGCGGGGACCATGGCGCGCGACATGACGGCGATCTGGGCTGTGGCCGATCCGATAATCGCAGCCATGAACATGTTCGCCAAAAGGTTGATATAGGCCAGACCACCCCGGAAACCGCCCACGAAAATGCGGGCCAGAGCAATCAGGCGGCGAGTCATGCCTCCTTCGTTCATAAGCTCGCCGGTCAGCATGAACAGCGGGATGGCCAACAGGCCATAGTTTTCCAGGCCGCCGAACATCTTCTGGGCAAAGCTGTCATAGAGGATCGTGTTCCCACTTTCCCAGATGTACCAGATCGCGGTCACACTCAGAACGATTGCCACGGGCACCGAGATAAACAGGGCCGCAAGAAAGACAATAGGGCTCATGAAACAGGCCTCGTTCCAAAGAGGTGCATTGCGGAATGCAATGTGGCCCCAAGCGCAAAGAGCCACATGACCAGCCAAAACAGGAATTTCGGCAGGCCCAGCGTCAGTGTGGGTTCGGCGTAAATGAAGTTGAAGGTCTGGCCCTGAAACGCGGTTGTATCGAATCCGGCTTGGACAATGTCCAAGGGCAGAAACCATCGCCAGCAGAACCACAACATCGCCAGCGCGAAAGCAAAGACAATCACGTCAACGCATTTGTCGATAAGATGTTTAACGCGGATCGACACGGCATCCGTGACGATGGTGATGGATACGGCATCCCGGTGGTGCAAAGCGGCGGATGCCCCCAGAAAAGTCATCCAAACCATCGAATAAATCGCAAGTTCGTCGACCCAGAACAGCGCGTTTCCCATGCTGCGCGTGACCACGTTCAGCAGGATCAGCACCGTTACGACAAGCGCCAAAAGCGCCGCCGACCAGAGCTCCACTCGGGCCCAGAATGCCGATAAGCGGTACAACATGACCTATCCCCAAGACAAATGGCGCGAGCACAGGCTCGCGCCATGTCTGTCTGCGACCAAACTTTACTTGGTTTCTGCCGCAGTAGCGCGCAGGGCGTCAAGCGACGAGGTCTTTTCTGACCAGATCGTATTCCATTCGTCGATGGCATCGCCAAAGAACGAGGCATCCACCTTTACATAGGACTTTCCAGTGCCTTCGATCTGCTCCAGCCAACCGGCCTCGTTCGAGACATAGCTGTCGATGGTGCTGTCCACATGCTTGGCCATCAACTCACCAATCAGTGCCCGGTCTTCCTCGGACAACCCCGCCCAGACTTTGGCCGAGACAAGCCCCACCATTGGGAACATCATGTGGTCGGACTGAACAATCGTATCTGCATGGTCATAGTATTTCAGAACCCAGATAAGTTCGGCATCCATGTCGATGGCGTCGACCTGACCATTTGCCAACGCGTCGTAAACCGCAGGCAAGGGCATCGGAGTCGGGGCCGCGCCAACGGCGTTGTAGAAATCAAGGATCGGAGTGAAAGGAGTGATCCGCAGTTTTAGACCGGCAAGGTCATCCGCTGACGAAACTTCGCCCCGGCTTACGATCTGGCGCAGTCCGGCCATACCGTAGCCGACTCCAACGACGCCGACCTGACCGGGCAGCGGCTCCAGCATTGTCTTTGCGGTGTCTGACCTCAGGATACGACCGGCATGGCCGATGTCGTCAGCAAGGTATGGGGCGTAGAAAGCACCCAGTTCCGGCGCGCGGTTTGACACTTCGGCCACTGTCATAAAGGCCATGTCCAGCGCGCCTGTCTGCAACTGCTGCAACATCTCGGCCTCGTTGCCCAGTTGTCGCGCCGGGAAAACGGATACGCTGTGCGCGCCATCGCTGGCTTCGGACAGCTCGGCCCCAAACGCTTCGGCGGCCTTGGTCCAAATGTGGGGTGGTGGCGTGATCAGGCCCAGACGGAATTCCTCGGCCTGTGCCGCAACAACAGAGACTGTCGCCAAAGCAGTGGCCGCAATTATTTTTCCAAAGTGTTTCATGTTCTTCCCCGTTACTTTTTTGTTTCTACAACTGCACCCAGCCCTCGGGCGGTTCTTTTCCCGGATGTATGACATTACAATTCGGGCAAGTGCGGTCTTTTTCCGATGCATAGAATTTTTTGTACACCGGAGGCAGGTCGTCAACGATGGACTTTAACTGCATTTCAGCCCGGTACACGCGTGTCCCACATTCAAAACAATACCATTCGATTGCGTCCAGTTCGCCTTCCTGCCGCTTGGGTTCGATGACCAAGCCGACCGAGCCTTCTTGCGGACGCTGAGGAGAGTGGCGGACATGCGCCGGAAGAAGAAATACCTCGCCTTCACGGATGGGGACGTCATAGAATTCCTCGCCATCAAACAGCTTGAGAAGCATGTCCCCTTCAAGCTGGTAAAAGAACTCTTCGACCGGGTCGTCGTGGTAATCGGTGCGTTTGTTTGGGCCGCCGACAACGGTGACCATCAGGTCGGCATCTTCGAATACCATTTTGTTACCGACCGGTGGCTTCAGAAGATGACGATGTTCGTCAACCCAAGCCTTGAAGTTGAACGCTCTTAGCTTTGACATTGTTTTCTCCCGTCTGGCAAAAAACTTCGGCGACATTCCTCATAACCACAAAGAAATTGTCCGCATGTAGGTATCGGATTAAGTTATACCGCTAGTTTCACAGTTTCAGTCCGCATTCGTCAAACCCCTTGCGAATAATATCTTTTTCCGCCTGACTGAGCTCTAGCATCGGCGGGCGTACATGGCCCCCGGTTTGGCCCAGCAGGTACTGCCAGTACTTGCCGAAGGCGGTTGGCTTATCTGCGGGTTTGGTCCGCTTGATCGCGTCCCGTACGGGGTTCAGGCTGTCGAACACGCGCCGTGCCTGATCCGCTTTCCCTTCGAAGGCCAGCTGCGTGTATTCATTCATCCGTTGGTCATTGGCGGTCTGCAACTGGTAGGGTGGTGATGAGCACAGGTACAGCTTCCAGTCCAGTTCAAGAATGTTGTCCAACCATTCATGTTCGGCAGAGGTCGAGACATGAATTTTGTCTCCGACCATATGGGTCAGCCTGACATACATGTCGCGCGGAACCGAGTATTTGATCGCAACGATATTGGGCAGATCGGCAATACGCGCGCATTCTTCGGGTTGCATCAGATAACCGCTGTCGGGGTGGCTCCACATGGCAATGCCGATATCAAGCTCATCGCAGAAGCGTTTGTAGTATTGATACAGCAACTCGCCCCGGTCCTGACAGAAACTGAGCATTGGCGCATGTACGACGACATAATCGGCGCCGCAGTCCTGCGCGTGACGGCCAAGTTCAAGCGCGGTTTCCATGTTCTGATCCGAGATCGACATGATTGTTCCGGCCTTCCCTGCGCATTCTTCGACCGCGATCGACATGTTCCGTTTGCGCTCTTCCAACGTCATGGCCCAGAATTCGCCCTGCTTTCCGGCGATGAACAGCCCCTGAATCCCAAGGTCGTCGATCCAATGACGGATATTCGACCGCAGCCCGGCCTCGTCAAGCGACAGATCCTCGTGGAACGGGTTGAGAGCGGCCGCCCAGATGCCCGTCATGTTTTCGCGCGCATAAGCTTTGGCGTCTTGTTTTGTGTATTTCATGGGGCAGGGCCTTTCACTCTGGTTCGGGTTAGAAAACCGTATTGAGTATTGGCATTCCAAGTCGAACTCGGGCAACTGGATATCAGAAAAACGAATATCTGTGGGTTTCTAATTCAGTTTTGCTCTGATCTGTCCTAGCGTTCGACACATGAAAATCGGAATGATCGGGAATGGCGCCATTGCGCAATACGTATCGTCGGGCCTTGCTGCGCGCGAGCATCACCTTGGCGCGGTTCTGATGCGGCCCGATCGGGTTAGGCAGGGCGCCGGGTTGGAAATCGGCTCGGTCAACGACCTGCCATCCGGCATTGATCTGGTGATTGATTGCGCAGGTCACGAGGCGTTGGCATGTTTAGGGCCTCAAATACTGGCCCGTGGGGTCAGCATGATCACGGTGTCTTTGGGTGCGCTTGCCGACCCGAAAGTATCTGAGGCTTTGAGCCTTTCCGCGAAAGAGGGGAACGCGAAGCTGCATCTGGCAAGTGGCGCAATCGGAGCATTGGATTGTCTTGCCGCCGCGAGGGCGGGAAAATTGTCGACGGTCACTTATGTCGGACGCAAGCCGCCGGGGGGATGGAAGGGGTCTGCCGCTGAAGAGAAGTTGGATCTGGATGACATCGTCGATGGGGCCGTTATCCATTTCGAAGGGACCGCGCGCGCGGCGGCCTTGTCTTATCCGAAAAATGCTAATGTCGCTGCGGCGGTGGCTCTGGCTGGTCTTGGGTTTGATGACACCCGCGTTCAATTGATTGCTGACCCATCAATCACGCAAAACGTCCACGAGATCAGGGCCGAAGGTGACTTCGGCAATTTCCATTTTCAGATCAACGGCAATGCTTTGCCTGACAATCCGCGTTCGTCGGCGCTGGCGGCGATGAGCATTCTTGCCAAGCTGGATCAGATAACCCAACGGATCACGCTATGACGGGGCGGCATTCACGCATTGTCGACCGTGCGCTAACGCGCTTGAAACTGCGTCAACTCCGCCTGCTGGTGGCGGTGGGCGCGCATGGGAACATTCAAAATGCAGCCCGCGAGCTTGGGATTTCACAACCTGCTGCCACGAAGATGATTCAGGACCTTGAGCTGGATTTTGAGGTCAAGCTGTTCAACCGGACCAATCGCGGCGTAGTGCCGACCGTGTTCGGCGAAACATTGATCCGCCATGGCAAGCTGATCTTCACGCAGGTTTCAAATGCCGCTCAGGAATTGGATGACCTGAACGAAGGCAATTCTGGACGTGTTGTCGTGGGTACGCTGTTGGCGGCGTCCACAAGCCTGTTGCCCGCCGCTATTGAAATCCTGCTGACCGACAGGCCAAACGTGGCCGTCAAGATCAGTGAAGGCACCAATGAGGTGCTGATGCCCGGGTTGTTGTCCGGTGAGATTGATATGGTGGTGGGGCGCCTGCCGTCGCATCGGCACCGTGACAAGATCCGTCAGGAAAAGCTGTTGCAGGATCATATTCTGGCAGTGGTCGGCCCTCAGCACCCATTGGCGGGCAAGTCAGATGTTTCCTTCGCGCAAACCAAACCGTTTGGCTGGATTTTGCCGCCGTTGGAGACCACTTTGCGCCGACAGGCTGATCATTTCTTTATCGGTCAACAGCAATATGTCCCGCCTGTTACAGTCGAAAGCGTGTCTTACCTGGCCAATCGCGCACTGTTGCAATCGCGTAATTTGATCGGGCTTATGCCTGCTGCGGTGGTAACGCAGGATTTCTCGAACGGGCATTTGTCACAGTTGGACTGGACCGTGCCCTTTGGCCATGGGCCAATTGGAATATCCCTGCGGGCAGATGACGATCTGTCACCTGCCGGTCGTGCGTTCAAGGCAGCTTTGCATCAGGCAGCGCAGGACAATCGGTTCAGGTATTCGTCAAAATGATATCAGTATTCCCCCAATTCACTTGAAGCGATCACCCGGGATGCCTGATCTGAACGGGCAGAACAATCGGAGGCCTCTGCGTCATGTATCCAGATTTGAAGCTCTTTATCGGGGGGAAGTGGCGTAGCACCGAAACCGATATGCCGGTCGTGAACCCCGCGACAGAAGAAGAGATCGCCCGCCTGCCACGCGCCTCTGTCAGCGATCTGGATGATGCACTGGATGCGGCGGTCAAAGGCTTTCGGGTTTGGAGCCACACGTCACCACGAGAGCGCGCAGACACGATCCTGCGGGCAGCGGCGCTCATCCGGGATCGGCAGGAAGACATTGCGCAGTCGATAACACTGGAACATGGCAAACCGTTGGCTCAGGCTCGGCTGGAAGTCATACGCGGGGCGGAATTCTTCGAATGGGATGCGGGGGAGGCCATGCGGTCCTATGGGCGCATCATTCCAGCGGCCCCCGGCCACAAGTTCGCAGTTCATCATCAGCCGGTTGGAGTTGTCGCCGCGTTTTCGCCGTGGAACTTCCCAATGAGCCAGCCCGCCCGAAAGATCGCAGGCGCGTTGGCTTCTGGGTGCTCGGTCATTCTAAAGGCTGCCGAAGAAACTCCGGCGGGGGCTTTGCATATCGTTCGTGCGTTCGAGGATGCGGGCCTTCCCGCCGGTGTGCTGAATCTTGTTTTTGGAACGCCTGCCGAGATTTCAGGGCACCTTATTCCGCAGGACCCGGTGCGTCTGGTGGCTTTTACAGGATCAACAACGGTCGGACGACATCTGACGACTTTGGCGGCACAGAACGACACGCGGGTTCTGATGGAATTGGGCGGGCACGCCCCGGTTATTGTTTGCGAAGATACAGATGTTCACACCGCCGCCGTTTCCAGTGCCGTTCGGAAAATGCGTAACGCGGGGCAGGTCTGTACGTCGCCGACGCGCTTCTTCGCGCATGAAAGTATTTTTGAAGACTACGCCGCTGCATTTGCAACGCGAGCCAAGGCCACAGTTGTGGGTGATGGCCGCCAGGATGGGGTTGAAATGGGACCGACCGCCAATGCCCGGCGTATCCCCGCACTTGCGGAATTGGTCGATGATGCGGTGGCCAAAGGCGGGACTTTGGTAACGGGGGGTGCCCGACTTGGTAACACCGGGTATTTCTTTGAACCCACTGTTCTTATGAACGTACCCGACACCGCTCGGATCATGCAGGAGGAGCCGTTTGGTCCGGTCGCGGTGATAAACCCGGTCGCTTCGTTGGGCGAAGCTATCGAGCAAGCGAACGCTGTGCCTTATGGGTTGGCCGGCTATGCATTTACCAATCGCGCTGACTATATTGATCGGCTGGTGGATGAGGTAGAGGTCGGCAACTTGTCCATTAATACGCTGGAAGCATCCATGCCCGAAACACCCTTTGGCGGCGTCAAGTCCAGCGGCTATGGCCGAGAAGGGGGGACAGAAGGATTGGAGAATTACATGACGGTCAAAAACGTCTGGCACTCGGCCCGAATTGTTTGAATGACCGATTAATCACCACTTAGCATCCGATCGCTATGGCGGTTGCGTTGCCATCCGGCCCGGCAACGGAGGTGGAACACTCTCGCCGGGTTTCAGAACGGTTGCTGCGTGCGCTTCAAGAAAAAACGAGCGTCTTGACGGGCAACAGTATCGCCTGTGCACGCAGGACAATGGCATTCGCTATGCCCATCCCGTCCACAATTCTGGCAAAAAAGGCGGACAGCCCCGTGATCTTCCCCGCATCTATTTCCTTCGCGCGACTTGTATAAGCGACGCCAATGCAGGCGCTTCCGGGGGGGATGCCTTCCGAATGCTTGGGAAAAACCGGAGCCAGAAAAGCGGTGACCGTTCCCGGACGAGCGCGATCCTGGGAATCAAGCAGCGCGTCCCCCGGCCGAAACTGGCCTGCGGCTATGGTATCTTGCACCCCGTCCACAATCATGGGGACAATGGTCAGCGGTTTGGATGCGCAGGTGATTTCAACAAGCATACCGGGTTTCAGAACGCTCGCGGATATCTGTCCAAAAGCCGCGACAAAGCGGCCTTGCCCCGATATCTCGGGAACCAAAATGCCAGCGGGACGCAGGATCGGATTCACTATGTCGCCCGGTTTCAGCAAAAACTGGGTCACCGTGCCATCCACTTCGGCGAATACCGTGGACTTTGCGATTTCATTCTCGGCTTCTTGTAGGACTGCGCGCGCACTTTCCTTTTGCGCTGGTAAAACTGCTGTCTGACGCAACTTGGCACCGTCGCGCGCAGAAATAGCGGCTGCGCGTTGGCTAGTTGCGCCGGACACGGCGGTTTGCAGGCGTTCCAGCTCTTGTTCGCTGACAACGGTGTCGTTTCGTTCCGCCAGTGACAGACGCCGCTGTAGGTCGTTTTCAGCCTGACTAAGCTCAACCTCTGCGGCTTTGACGCGGGCTTCGGCTGTGGCGACTTCTGTCGCGATCAATCCCAATGTGGCGTCAATCTCTTCAATCCGACGCTGCGCGGTCTCTGCCGCCGCTTCCTGCCGGGTGGTATCCAGCGTGAAAATCGCGTCGCCTGCCTTCACCCTTGCATTGTTGGTGACATAGACCTCGGCAACGCGGCCCCCGCGGTCAGAAAGGATGGTCACAGTACGAAAAACCGCGGTCACTTTGCGCGTTGAAGGGTGGAAATAGAAAATGATGGTGATCAGCGTCACGGCCAATATTGCACATGCGGTCAATCCCCAACGCAGTTCATACCAGACGTTGAACAGGGTGATTTCGTGGCCCCACCGTTTGCCCTGCTTGTACCGGCGGTATAGATAGTCGGGAACAATCGTGATCAGCGCCGAGAAAATAAGCTCAAGCATCAGTGTGCTCCGGCAAATCCGTCTTGGTTTCCAGTGGAAGGATTTCGTGCAGGGGCACTGCTGCAATCAGGATGGCTGCAATCCAAAACGCATTGTTCAAGGTGAACAGCGAAATCAGGCCAAGCACGCCGACAAGTTGCATTTGCACCTTATGAGCACCGGCCGCCATTCGATCTGGAATAGCCTGCACCGTGAAATAGAGCGCACCAAAGCCCAGCAAGACGACAATAAGCGAAATGCCCACAACGATCAGAAAGCCATCCGTTTCGCCCGGGGCGGTTACCCAAAACGGTAGCCGGGCCAAAGCCTCATCAGAAATAGAGCTGTTCACGGGAACCTCCGGTTTCATAATGATACTGTGCAAGGATAAACGATTGAATTCAAAAAGATCAAACTGGGGTGGTTTTCGGCTCCGATCTATGGCGCGTTTCAGCGCGGGGTTGCCGCAAGTGGCGTCCTGTCCGGTTTTGGCCGCACCATTTTTGGGATCGTCAACTTAGCGACTTTTCAATCAGTTTGGTTCGCATTAAGAGTTCCGATAGTCGCCGCGCCTGATGGATCGGTGACCTGCGGATGTGGCGAAACTGGTAAACGCAAGGGACTTAAAATCCCTCGCCCTAGGGCTTGCGGGTTCGATCCCCGCCATCCGCACCACTCAAACCTTCAAACTGGAAAGCCCAACTGGCTGATCAGCCGCCAGATATCGCGGTTCAACTCGGAAAGTTGATCAACAATGTCTTCAATCTCTTTCATGGCCGAGGCGTCGACTGTGTCTTCACGCCCCAGTTTGATGTCTGTTTTTCTGTCGGAAATCCTCATCAGGATTGTCTTTGGATTGCCGCTGTCCGGGTCAAAGGAATAAATGCAGTGATTGTATTTGTTTCGAATTCCCGACAGTTTGGCTAATCGCTGTGTGTGAACAAGGATTGGGTCGCGAATTTCCGGTGGGCGGCCCTCCATCTTGGCAAGCCGTTCCACAAGATCAAGGCGCGCTCGTGTGGTGTTCAGCGTCAGAAAGATAATCACCGCGACATCTTTCTTGGTTTCGCTCAGGCCTGCGATCAAGTGGATCAACAGGCTTTCGGTGTTGGTCCACATGTAATTCAGCCGACCCACCAACAGGATCAGTCGATCAAATCGGGTTTCAAAGTCGTCAGTCAACGGCCATTTCATGCGCCTCGTTGGGCGCGACCTCAAAGAAGAATTGTGCAGCGGCTGTCCTGTTGCTGACACCAATTTTGCCTACGACATTGTGTATATGCAGCTTAACAGTGTGCTCGGTAATTCCCAGATTGGAAGCAATGATCTTGTTGCTCTGGCCTTTTGATACCAATTGCAACACCTGTTTTTCCCGCGGTGTCAGCTTGGAATAGATCGGATGAGGATCTGCTGCCGCCGAAATTGCGGGATGGTCATGCTTGGGTTGGCCGTCATTGGCTGCAACGCTGTCAGCAAGAAAACAGGGCATATAAAATTCTTCATGCAACAACAGACGTAGGATAGACCTCCAAACATCTGGCGAGACGTTCATCGGCAGGTATCCAATTTCGCCATATGTATTACGATCCCAATTTTCGAACAAAAACCGGGCCGCCTCATCTTTGCGATATGCAAATGCAACGCTGCCTGAGCCGACACAATCCTTATAGGCTTTGGGCCGCGCGATCAGATCATCAAGTGACATTTGGTCGACGATGATGACCCGGCCGGAACCGGATGAAGGACAGACCGGAAGTGATTGGATGCTGTCAATCCGGTGTGTGGCGACACCGAATTCGTTTTGAACCTCGCGCAAGGTTTGACGCGAATAAAACAGTTCCTTGCCAACAAAGTTGATCGAGAATTCTTCGGCGGTAAAATTACCTTGGATAGAACTATCCTGAAACGGGATACTCATTATTCCCCCCTACATAACCCAAACCGCGGAAATGCGGCAAAACAGTAAACAGAACTTGAAGCGTATAATTAACACAATATTAACGCGCATGATCTCAAGACTACAGTGAATAGTGCAAGTTTCTTCAATAAAACGTGATTCCAAGGGCTTAGGTTCTAGTACTTTCGATTAGGTGGAAGCTGGCCTTTCTCGTTTAAGTAGAGGGAATCGCACGGTTTCCCACCTAAAGGGATTCCGCCCCGTCTTTTGCGGTGCCAATTCGGACAAACAGGCCGAATCGGTTTTTTAATTCAATGAAATCATAATTCTAAGCGATCTAGTGCTTACGGTTAGCTATTCAGGCTGTGCTGCTCCTGCAACGATGTGAGTGCCTCAATTGAAGAGGTGCTTGTTCCTAATGTGCCCGCGATTCGCGCATTTTCGCGATTTTTTGCGCAAGGGCTATTTCGGCTAAGCCGAGAAAGGAGGGTGGGAGACCAAGTCACTGACGATACCGCACGAAAGCGCGTTTCGCGTTTCTCTTTGTGCGCAACTCTTGTTTCAACCGCGCCCGTAACCGTTTTGTAGATGAATGACGGTCAGTGCGCTTAATAAGTGGAAGTTGATATGTCTAGAAACCGTAATGGTAATCACGGCGCCGACGTCGAAGAAATTAATGTTGGTCCAGTCATTGCTCCGGTAGATGAAATTAACATCGACGATGTCGAAATCAGCGCGGACCAGACTGAGCAGAAAACCAAGGTTGATAATGATCAGGATCAAGATCAACTGCAGGCGCAAGCCCAGAAAACCGATGTGGAAACTGATGTAGATAACGAAAACGATCAGGATCAGGACCAACATCAAGGTCAGGGCCAAGCGCAGGCTCAGAAGCAGAAGAACGGCGATAACGACAACGACAACTCGAACTCTGTCCATATCGACTTTGGCGAAGCCGAGCCGCTGGGCAGCGACGATGATCTGGTAGATGTTGATGTCTCTGGCGGTTCAAGCATCGACAAAGTCATTACCGTTGGAAACGACCTGGATTATGATCCCGGCGATGACCTGAACCTGAACATCAGTCTGGATGGCGCAGGCAACGACATGTCCGCCATCAATAAGCAGTACCTAAACCTGAGCGACGACGACACCCTGGGTGCGGCGGAAGTTAAGAATAACGGTAGCTTTGACCAGGACGGCAACGCGCGTGGCGGTACGGCCAATGCTGACGAAGGCATCGGCTCGCAGTCGGACGGAGGAAACTCCGGAAGCGGCGGCACTGCGCACGGCGGTTATGCAGACGGGGACACCGATGGTGGTACTGCATTGGCGTTCGGCGGTCACACCGGTGACGCAGATGGTGCCGGCACTGGCGGAGCAGGCGGTTCCTCGGGAAGCGCAACCAATTTCGGTCTGGGTGTTGGACATTCCAATGCTGACTCGAACGGAAGCAGCACCGCGGGTTCGGGCGGAAATGCCAACAGTGACGCCGATGCCGACAATACCGGCAGCGCCGACTCTGATGGTGACAGCACAGCCGGAGAAGGCGGAAACGCAGGCTCGATCGGTCTGGGCTTGGGCCTGGGCCTGTCCGAAGCCGACAACGATGGCGCGTCGCTTGGCGGCAACAATGCTACTGGTGCCTCGGCAATGGGTGCCGGTCTGGCCGGGAATGACTCGGACGCCAATGGCGCCAATGGTGGTGACGGCGATGCTGACACCGATGGCGTTGCGGTAAACGCTGGCAGCAGCGACACCGAAGCCAACGACGCAGCGGCTGGTAACCTGGGGCTTGGCCTGGCTGGAAGCCTTGCCGATAGCGACGCTGACGCTGATGGCGGCAATGGCACCGGTTCTGGCGGAACGGGTGGAACTGGCACTGGTGCGACCGGTACCGGCGGCAGCGGCAATGGTGCGACCGGCACTGGCGGTGCGGGCACCGGCGGCGCTGGCACTGGCGGAACATCCGGCCAGGTCGACGCGGCGCTTGCTGCGCTGAACCAGCAGAACGGGCTGATTGGCCTGAACGCGGGTGAAGCCGAAGCTGACACCGGCAGCGGTGACGTCAATGGCGGTAACCCCGGCACTGGCGGTGAAGGAGACGGCGGATTTGGTTCCGGCGGCAACGGTAGTGGAGCTCAAGGTGTTGGCGGTGCTGGTACCGGCGGTACTGGCGGTGGCGGAGACGGCACCGGTGGTGCAGGTCTTGGCGGTACTGCGGGTGCTATGTCCGGTGCTCAGGGTGTCGGTGATCAGGCCACGACTGGCCCGAATATCACGCAGACCCCGGGTGACGTGAATGGCACAGCCAGCATGCCACAGAACACCAGCGGCGACGGTGGTGCAGGTGGCGGCAACAGCACAAGCGGCTCGGCCACGGGCACTGGTACCGGTACTGCAACTGCCGACGGCTTTGGCGGTGGCGGCGGCGCGATCCAGCAGGACGCAATGTCCAACGGATCCGGCACAGGTTCAGCAGACGCTGTGAACACTGCTGGTGCGGGCGGCGACTCTGGTCTGTGGTCGGTCGCAGACACCGATGGCAGCGCTGACAGCCTGGCGAGTGCGATTGCAGGATATGGCGGCGACGCGATGTCCGACAATGACGCCACTTCGACAGGTGCAGGCAGCGCGACCGGCTCGGCGAATTCGGGCTTTGGCGGCGGCGGCGGTGCCGGTGCCGGCTACGGCGGAACCAGCGGCGACGCGATGGGTTCGGCAACAAATGGTGCGATCACCGGCGCAACGGTTAACGGTGGCGACGCATCGGGTGCCAACTCGGGCGCGGGTGGTAATGGCGGCAACGCCGGGTCCTGGGGTTCCAACAATTCTGGTGACGGAATTGTCCACGGTGAGTCCTACGCATCGGCGGCTGCTGTTGTAGATACATCGGCCTTCAACCAGACGATCGTTATGGGGGCCAACGTTCTCGGCAACTCGGTCGACACGACAATGGTTGGTGGCTCGATGAACTCGACCTACACCAGCGACGATACCGACGTATAACCCGCCTCTGGGTTTGGGGCAGAGGGCGACGGTTCGTTCTCCGACCCGGTCAAGCTAACTGCCGAGGCCGCTTCTGCGGTGGCCTCGGCCCAACTTAACCCAGACCGGAAATTTTGCGCCGGGACGGGGAAAGGACAGTGTTATGTCGCTCGACAGTATCAGTGAAACGATTGCCCACTTTATTGGAACCTTTGAGCTTACGACTGAGCAGGCCAGACTGCGCGAACAGTACGAGGAATTTACCGCCCTCAGACGCAAGATTGAATTAGAGGATCTGGCAGAGGCCACATCCATTAATGTGCGAGCCGACCTGAAACTTGATCCGGGTAAATACGGTCCTCTTCCCTATAAATTCATGGCCCCGGACAATGATGGTCCGTTCCCCCCGGCCTCTGGTGGTCCAATCTCTGAACCGGCTCTTTTCCTTGATCCGGTATCCGGTCCGGACGAGATTATCCCCGAAGGGCAACTATTTACGGCGGAATTTCAGCAGACCATCGTGATTCCAGAACTGGTGCCTGAACTTATCGGGTCAGCCGTCACATACACATTCCAGACCCTTAACCTGAGCGACAACGACACAATCGGTCAGGGTGATTTCCGCGACGCCGAAGTTTTGATGCAAGAGGGTTACGAGGCGCTGGATGTTGCGCTGTCGCTGCATGTGATTTCATCCCCGTCTTTTGACATTGCGGACTTCCAATCGGTCGAAAAACTGGAACAGTTGGCCGAACAGATGAAGGCGACCGTGACCGTTCAGGTCGATGGTGCCACAGTCCATCAATTCCACGGCGAAGAAGCGGTGGGTATCATCGTCAACGGCGAACGGGTAGAGGAACTGCCCGATTGGATAGAGCTTTTGCCACAGCATCATCAGTCCGAGGACGACGAAGAGAGCGGGCAGCCGAACCCCTATCCGAAAGAATGGGATCAGTCCGAAGATGACGTATTTGCTGAAGGCCACACGGTGATTGCGGGCGGCAATCTGGCAATCAACGAAGTGTCCATCACGGTTGGTTGGGTCGACGCACCAATAATAGCTGTGGGCGGGGCGTCCTACGATCTGACCGTGGTCAGCCAGGTCGCTATTGTCTCAGACATCGACGAAGGAGAGCCGGGCGCGCAGAGCGAAACCAAGGTTATCCAGTCGTCCCAGATTGCAGTCGAAGCCAGCGAGGCGTCTTGGATTGAAGATAACGTAGCACCACCCGGACAGGATCCGCTTGTCGTTATCAGTTGGATAAGCGGAGACCTGTACGTCACCAATTTTGTCAAACAAGTGATTGACGCCACCGACATTGATCACATCCAGACCGAAGTTTCGGCTTCGAACAGTATGTATGTTCTGGGTGACAACGACATGTTCAACGCCAACAACATTGTTCAGTTGGGCAGCTTCTATGACGTAGTCATGGTTGGCGGGAATATGGTTTCCGTCGACATCGTTCAGCAAACGATCGTCTTGATTGACGACGATGTCGTAACGGGTCCCGTTCAGGATGAGGTCGAAGAGAACCTTGTCATGAACCAGGTGTCTCTGACCAGTACGGGTGAAGATACGCATGAAGACATCACTCCGAACTTGGCCAGCGTTTTGCCGATAGAGGAAGTGAACACAGACGCCCTTGAAGACGCGCTGTTGAACGATCCAGCCTTTGCCGGGATGGAGCAGCTTCGCGTTCTGAAGATTGAAGGGGACCTGATCCAGGCGAACGTAATCGAACAGGTCACCTTGCTGCAGGATCAGGACGACGTCCATCTGACAGCGGGCCAAGGTGCTGAAGCATCGGCGTTGGGTGCCGGGAACGCGCTGTTGAACGCAGCCAGCGTTTCCAAGATTGGCGTCGACTCTGTCGTTATGGCGGCGGAGGGCGAGTACTCGGATGTGTTGCTGCATCAGGCCAGCCTGATCGACTCACCTGATGAAGAGTTGGGCGAAGAGATCGCCAATGAAGCCATCGCGTTTTTGATGGAGGAAACAAACGGACCCGGAAAGTCAGATCTTGCACCGGGCCACAACAAACTAACACCCTCCGAGGCGGCCAGTTTGGATGACGGTATGCAGTCCATGCTAGCCTAATCTCTTTATTAGTTACGAGTGACCCGAAAGTTTTAGTATGTCGATTTTGTTTTCGTCGCGCCGCACACCGTTTGCCAGTCCGCTGGACAGTCGAAACGGTCCGGACCGAGTTAGACCCCTTGTTGACGAACCCGCGCACAGGCCAGCGAAGATGGCCGGTTTGCGCCTAACCGAGGAGATGCGGTTAAAATCTCCTAAGACCAATCCGGCCAAGGCCGTTGAATCGCAGGCGACCCGAACCGCACGGGCATCTGCAGAACCGAATAAGAACACGGAACCTCCAGAGCGCGCTGTACCTTCCCCCCGGCGCGCTCAGCCACAGCCCGATGAAGACAATTACCAAGAGGGCCGTGGTGCTGGGGTGGCCGATGCCAAAGGCCCCGATCCTGAGACCGCTAAGGATTCGACCGCACGAAAACCCCCCTCGTCGCGCTCGCACAGCGGTGAAGCCATAGGTACCACTATCGAGGCCAAGGCAAACGAGCCGCTGCCGCTGCGCAAAGAGGGCGGCGGCGACGGTAAAGGGCCACCCCAGACTTTTCACAAGCGCACCCCACCTGAAGATTTCCAGAACACCCTGCGCACGTCCCTGCGTGCGATATGGCGGAATTTGGCTTTTGTTCTGGTGCTGACCTGCGCAACGAATATCCTGATCCTGGCGATTCCGATCTATCTGTTCCAGATCAGTGACCGGGTGTTGACCAGCCGTTCTTTAGATACGTTGATCATGCTGACGGCGATTGTCGCCGGGGCGGTGATCTTTCAATCCGCCTTTGATGCTGTGCGTCGGTTCATGCTGATGCGCACGGCGGTCGAGGTTAACGCGCGCCTTGGGGCACCGATCCTGAGCGCGGCCGCCCATGCGTCACTGCATGGAACCGGGCGCGAGTATCAGACGTTGGGCGACTTGCAGCAGGTCAGAGGGTTTCTTGTGTCAGGAACGCTGATTTCCTTTTTGGATGTGCCGTTCGCCCCGCTTTTCATCCTGATGATTTTCCTCGTGCATCCTCAGCTAGGCACGATTGTCATCGCGACAGCTTTGCTGTTGATGGTGATTGCCCTGATAAACCAACGCATGACCGCCAAACCGTTTGCCGAGGCGAACAAGGCACAGTCGATGGCAAATCAGCATCTGGATTCGATGGCGCGCAACAGTCAGATCATCAATGCGCTGGCCATGATCCCCGAGGCCGTTCGGATTTGGGGCCGCGACACGGCGCAGTCGCTGACGTGGCAGGTGCGTGCACAGGACCGCAATGTTATTTTCGCTGCTATCTCGCGCGCGGTGCGCTTGTTGACGCAGATCGCAATCCTTGGGTGGGGGGCGTTTCTTGCCCTTCAGGGTGAGATCACGGGCGGCATGGTTATCGCAGCGTCGATCATTGCCGGGCGTGCGTTCGCCCCGATTGAAGGCTCGATCGAAGGTTGGAATGCGTTTCTGTTGACCCGGGGCGCGTATGGCCGCATCAGCAATCTGCTGTCCAACTCGGCGTTGCAGTTCGAAAAACTGCGCCTGCCGCGCCCCGAAGGTCGTTTGGATGTTGAGCGTTTGCTTTACGTGCCCGGCGGGACCAAGAGGGTTGTTCTGAACGGGATCAGCTTCTCACTCAATCCGGGTGAGACCTTGGCGATCATCGGCAATTCCGGCGCTGGCAAGACGACCTTGGGTAAGACGCTGGTCGGATCCATCCTGCCAACGTCGGGGAGCGTACGGTTGGACCTGATGGACATTCGCAATTGGGACCCGCGGCAATTTGGTGAAAGCATCGGTTACCTGCCGCAGGACGTGCAGTTGTTCCCCGGCACGATCAAGGACAATATCGGACGGATGCGCGAAGACGCGACGGATGAACAAATCCACGACGCAGCGGTTCTTGCGGATGTGCACAACATGATCGCTACCCTTCCGCAAGGGTATGAGACCGTAGTCTCCGCAGATGGCTCGCCATTGTCAGGGGGCCAGAAACAACGCATCGCTTTGGCGCGGGCCTTTTTCGGCAACCCAAGGATGGTTGTTCTGGATGAGCCAAATTCAAATCTGGATGTCGCCGGAGATCAGGCGCTGGCCCGGGCGATTGCCCAAGCCAAAGAAAGCAAAATTACCGTTGTGGTCATCACGCAAAAGCCAACGCTGCTGAACGCGGTCGACAAGATCATGCTGCTGACCGACGGTCGTGTGGCTCTGTTTGGGCAGCGTGAACAGGTTCTGCAGCAACTGAACGGACCACGCAATCAGCAAGGTATCGCTGGCCAGAAGGGGGATGGACAATGAACGATCTGGTCGCAATCAACAACGACCCCAAGGACCCGACCGTCTGGTATGCCGAGGTTCCGCGATCCATCAACCGATTGATTGTGGTTGGGTTCGTCATGCTGATCCTATGCTTTGGTGGGTTTGGCGTCTGGTCTTTCCGCGCTCCTCTGGCCGCCGCGGTAATCGCGCAAGGCAGCTTTGTCGCGACGGGTCGCAACAAGATCGTGCAGCACCTTGAAGGCGGCATCATCGAGGACATCAAAGTGATCGAGGGCCAATCCGTGAAGGCGGGCCAAGTTCTGATGACGCTTGATCAGACCTCAGCCGAAGCCAATGAGCGCGAGTTGTTCATCCGGAAAATCCGCCTTCAGGCCATGACTGAGCGTTTGCAGGCCGAATACAATGAAAGCGACCGCCTGGAATTCTCGCAGGGGTTGCTGGCCGCTACGGATGATGTCGAGGTGATGACGATCCTCGATGGTCAACGCATCAGTTTTGACGTGTCCCGCAAGACTTTGCTGAACGATATCGCCCTTCTGGAGCGTAATATGGAAGCCCTGAAGATTCGATCCAGCGGCTTTGAAGCACAGCTTGCAAGCATGAAGCGACGCTCGGAAATCCTTCAGGAAGAATATGAAACCAAGCAGTCGCTGTTCGAAAAGGGGTTGGTGCGAAAGGGTGATCTGAACACGATCCGCAGGGTTCAAGCCGAGGCCGATGGCCAGCAGGCGCGTTTGGCCGCAGAAACGGCTGAAATCAATCAGATGCTGCTCAAGTATGAAGAACAGATTACACGCACGCGGTCTGCCTATCGCGAAGCCGCGCTGGACGAACTTGGCGTGATCGAAGGTGATCTGGAAAGCGTCCGCGAAAAGGCGCGTCAGGCGCGCAGCGTTCTGGACCGTGCCGTTGTCCGCGCCCCGGTGACGGGAACGGTTGTTCGGTTGCATTATCACACGCCCGGCGGTGTTATCGAAACGGGTGAGCCCATCGCTGAAATCCTGCCCGCAGATGCCCCGTTGATCATCGAGGCGCAAATCCCCCGGACTGAGATTGACAGCGTCATCACCGGTCAGGATGCAACGGTGCGCCTTGTTGCGCTGAACCAGCGCACGACCCCGGTGCTAAGTGGTGAGGTCTTTTATGTTTCAGCAGATGCGCTTGTCGAAGATTCCTCGGGCGCCCCGCAAGAGGTTTATCTTGCGCGGATATCGCTTGAGCCGGATGAGATCGAAAGGGTTCGCGGCTTTATTCCGACGCCGGGAATGCCGGCCGAGATCATGATCCAGACCGAAGAACGCACCTTTGCGGCCTATATAGCAAAGCCTGTGACAGACAGCATGTCGCGCGCTTTCCGGGAACATTGATCGCCTGCCTAGGGCGATCAACCTACACCTTCCAGTTTTTGCATGTTAGCATCCCGTGACAACCAACAGGAGGGTGCGACATGCCCGTGACCGTCAAGGAAATGATGGAGGCTGCAAACGCTGCCGTCGAGCGTATCGATATGGAAAAGGCGAAAGATGTGTTGGGCAAGGGTGGCCTTTTGCTGGACATCCGTGATGCGGCCGAGGTTCACAAAACGGGTCGGGCCAAGGGCGCGCACCACATCCCTCGAGGGATGCTCGAATTTCGCGCCGATGACGCGCTTCAGTCGCACGACCCCGAGCTGAAAAAGGATCGCCAGATCGTGCTGTATTGCGCATCAGGCGGACGCGCCGCCCTTGCCGGGAAGCTGCTAAAGGATATGGGCTATGATCAGGTTTATAATCTTGGCGGGTTGAATGATTGGGTGAACGCCGGCGGCGAAACCTCTGAAAGTTAAGCGCAAAGCCGCAATTCTCGCAGCGACTTAAGCGTTGAGAAAAGCCCTGACTGCGGCTTCGAATTCGCGGGGTTTTTCAGCGTGTAGCCAATGCCCCGCACCGGGAATTTTGGCGAAGCGCGCAGCGGGAAACAACGCGCGAATTCTGTCGCGATGCTCCGGAAGCACATAATCCGAACTGCCGCCGGACAGAAACAAGGCTGGTCCTGCCCAATGTGCGTTCAGATCAGGAAAGCCCATGATCTTTGGCATCTCAGACGCCAATACATCCAGATTAAGAAGCCAGCGTTGTCCCTTGATATCCAAGGATTGTGTGAAAAAGCTCTGCAGGGCTTTTTCGACGCCATGTAGCGCCAACTGTTGTTCCGCGTCCGAGCGTCGTTCAACCTTGGACAAGTCGACTGCGCGCATTGCTTCGATGAATTGGATTTGGCTGTGCGTGTAGGTGACAGGCGCAATGTCTGCGACCATCAGTTTGCGCACACTTTCACCGTATAAAAGGGCCAAGGCCATGGCCGCCTTGCCCCCCATGGAATGCCCGACAACATCGGCGGTGCCGCCAAAATGCGCGATCACCTCAGCAAGGTCGCGGGCCAAATCTGGATAGTCATGATGGTCTGTCCACATGCTGTTCGCGTGGTTGCGCATGTCTACGGCAACAACCTGCCGTTCATCGGACAAGCGCCGGGCGATGACGCCCCAATTCCGGGCCGAGCCATATAGCCCATGCGCGATAATCAGCGGTGGGTTTTCGGTGGGTTCGCCATGTACAATCGTGTTCAGCATGACCGTGTGATACCCGGCGCGAATTGAAACGACCAGCCCCATTGTCGCAGGGAAGCAGCCCAGATAAAGTGCCACATCAGGAGAAACGCGTATGCAAAAGACCGTCGATATCCAAACCCAGATCGCGCAAACGGTGCAACTGTTGCGCGACAAGTTGGGTGTCCATGGCAAGACGCTGACAGAGTCTGTCAAAAAAGCAAAGCGGCAGCTTCCCCGCCGGATTTTCAAGCAGGCCATGTTACTGGCCCAGGCTGAACAAATGGCCGCTCATCCCAAGTTGAGGCTGGTGTTGGACACACCAAAACTGGCCAGGGCATCGGAAGAGGTGCAGAAACATTTGGGGGGCATAAATCTTGCCGACCGGCGCATGGGGTGGTTTCTGGGGATGCTGAGCAGCTTGGCCTTTAACCTGCTTGTCCTGTCTGCCCTGCTCTTGGTGTTCCTGCGGTGGCAAGGGTTTATCTAAAAAACGGCGCCCTATGGACGCCGTTTAACTGTTTGAAATAGAACAGAATTACAGGTTCGGGTAGATCGGGAAACGAGCGCAAAGCTCGGCCACTTCAGCCTTGACCTTGGCTTCGACCTCACCGTTGCCGTCTTCGCCGTTGGCGGCCAGACCGTCGACCACTTCGATGATCCAATCCGCGATCTGACGGAACTCGCCCTCGCCAAAGCCACGGGTAGTTCCGGCGGGCGAGCCAAGGCGAATGCCCGACGTAATGGTTGGCTTTTCGGGGTCGAACGGCACGCCGTTCTTGTTGCAGGTAATATGCGCCCGGCCCAGAGCTTTCTCTGTCGCGTTGCCCTTCACACCTTTTGGCCGCAGGTCGACCAGTACCACGTGGGTATCGGTGCCGTGGGTTACGGTATCCAGACCGCCTTTGATCAGTTGATCCGATAGCGCCTGCGCGTTGTTGACCACGTTCTGGATGTAGGTCTTGAACTCGGGGCGCAGGGCCTCTCCGAACGCGACGGCTTTGCCTGCGATGACATGCATCAGCGGTCCGCCCTGAATGCCGGGGAAGATGGCCGAGTTCACTTTCTTGGCGATCGCCTCGTCATTGGTCAGGATCATGCCGCCGCGCGGGCCGCGCAAAGTTTTGTGGGTGGTGGTAGTCGCCACATGCGCGTGCGGGAAGGGGCTGGGATGCTCACCCGCCGCAACCAGACCGGCAAAGTGGGCCATGTCCACATGCAGGTAAGCGCCGACCATATCCGCAATCTCGCGCATGCGGGCAAAGTCGATCTGACGTGGTATGGCAGAACCGCCCGCGATGATCAGCTTGGGCTGATGCTCTTTCGCCAGCACCTCGACCTGATCGTAGTCCAGCATGTTGTCCTGCTGGCGCACACCGTACTGAACGGCGTTGAACCACTTGCCCGACTGGTTCGGGCGCGCGCCGTGGGTCAGGTGACCGCCTGCGTCCAAGCTCATGCCCAGAATGGTGTCGCCGGGCTGGATCAGCGCCTGGAACACACCTTGGTTGGCTTGACTGCCCGAATTGGGTTGGACGTTTGCGAACTCACAGCCAAAAAGCTGCTTTGCGCGGTCAATGGCCAGATTTTCGGCGATGTCGACGAATTGGCAGCCGCCATAGTAACGACGCCCGGGATAGCCCTCGGCGTATTTGTTGGTCATGACCGAGCCCTGCGCTTCCATTACGGCGGCAGAGACAATGTTTTCGGATGCGATCAGCTCGATCTCGTCGCGCTGACGGCCCAGTTCGGACGTGATCGAGCCGAACAACTCGGGGTCACGGTCCGCAAGTGACTGGGTGAAAAATCCGGTATCACGAAGATTGGCGTTCATGGGGGCTCCACATTCTGGGGGTAATTCTTGCAGATTTCCTATCGGAAACCGATCTGGCGCAAAAGGCTTAAAGCGACGAATTGGCCTGCTGCGGCGTCAAGTCTGGCCTATCGGGGAAAGGTATGCTTGTTTCGGAACCAAATGTGCAAGACCGGAAACCACAACAGATGATTCAGAGAATCGCCTTTCTCGCCAGCGACGTTAAGGTGGCGCAATCCGCCCGTGACAAACTGGTCAAGCGGTATGGAAACACCGCGCCGCGCGATGCCGACGTCGTTGTTGCGCTGGGCGGGGATGGCTTCATGCTGCACACGCTGCACAATATGCAGCATCTTGACACCCCGGTTTACGGCATGAACCGCGGAACAATCGGTTTTTTGATGAACGAGTTTCACGAAACCGATCTGCTGGATCGCCTTGCCGCCGCCGAAGAAGAGGTCATCAACCCGTTGGCCATGCGCGCAATGGACCAATCCGGTAAATTGCACGAGGCATTGGCGATTAACGAGGTCTCGTTGTTGCGGGCCGGTCCTCAGGCCGCGCGGCTGAAGATCAGTGTGGATGGCCGCGTTCGTATGGATGAATTGGTCTGCGACGGGGCGTTGCTGTCAACGCCTGCCGGGTCAACGGCGTATAATTATTCTGCTCACGGTCCGATCTTGCCCATCGGCTCGGATGTTTTGGCTTTGACGGCGATCGCGGCCTTCAGGCCCCGTCGCTGGCGTGGGGCGTTGCTGCCCAAGATAGCCAAGGTGCGATTCGATGTGCTGGATGCCGACAAGCGACCCGTTATGGCGGACGCGGATTCTGTATCTTTCCCCGATATAGACTGGGTCGAAATACGGTCCGAGCCGTCCATACAGCACCGTATTCTGTTCGACCCCGGTCACGGCCTCGAAGAGCGCCTGATCTCAGAGCAATTCACATAATCTTCCTGTTAGTCGTTTTTTTTGACTTGTGTGAACCAGTTCACAGGAGTTGGATTAATGTTGGATTAACCTGAACTTGCCCGAAGAACACACCAAGGTGGGAGTGAGTGGCCGCCAACGGTGTTTTCGAATTGAATGCGCATTTTTCGCGCTGGCGGGGGTAGGTGGTGCTACGCTCGTTATCGGATCTCCGGGCATATTTTAGCAAGCGGACCCCGGGCACAAAAACCCGGGGTCTATTTTGTTCTGAACGCTTGTTTACGCGGATGCGCTCATCTTGTCCCAAAGTGGCAGGCACATTTGACCGACACGCGATTCGATCGCGGCGGCAGCATCCACCGCCATGTCTTCGCGCCAGCGAGGGGCAGCGATCTGTACGTTAATAGGCTGCGGCCCTTGGGGAAGATTTGCCAAAAGCGCGGGAACGCTGGCGGCAGGCAGGCCGAGGAAATTCATTGCATAGGAATAGACGGCGCAGCCCAAAACCTCATGCACGCCTTCCGCGCCTTCCGTGTCGCGATCGGGTTTGAAAAACGGCTGGGGCAAAAACGGAGAAAGCACCAGCGGGTAGTTCTGCATGAAAAGCGACCATTCACGGGCGTAGTGGCTGCGTTTGGCCAGCATCTCGATCAGGTCTGTTCCGGTGATCGGTGGGAACTCCTGAAAATAGACCTCGAAGATATCGCGAATGGTCTGCGACCCGGCCGCCTCAATATCGCTTTTCAACAGGGTCAGAACTTCGCCCATCAGGGCGCGATACCCGCCGCGTCCGCATTCGAATACATCCGGGGGTGCGATTTCTTCGACGTGATAACCTGCGTCAACCAGCGCGTCTCGGGCAATGTTCAGTGCCCGGTCGATTTCGGGGTGCAGCGCGTATCCGAATGTGTCCTTCGTAAACGCGACTTTGATCGGTCCTTCGTCGGCAGGGCCGCGCCATGGCATCGGTACATGGAAGGGGTCATGCGGGTCAGGTGCGATCAGGCTGGGCATCGAAAGATGCAGATCCGCCGCCGAGCGCGTGATCAGCCCCTGCACCGACATCGACTGTGCCAGCAATCCCCGTTCGGTCTTTTGGCTGGGATTCCATGCAGGAACACGCTCGAGCCCCGGTTTAACCGTCACCGCGCCGTTTGCAGCAGCTGGAAATCGCAGGCTGCCGCCGATGTCATTGCCATGAGCCAGCGCGCCGATCCCTGCCATCACTGCAGCCCCGGCGCCACCGGACGACCCTCCGGGCGAAATGTGGCGGCCCCATGGGTTATTCGTTCGCCCGTGGAGTTCGTTATCCGTATCCGCCCGGAATGAGAATTCAGGCGTGTTCGTGCGCCCTATGACGATGGCCCCTGCATTCTGAAGGTTGCGAACAACCGGTGCATCAGCGGGGGCGATCACATCCTTCAGCGCGACAACCCCGTTCGAGGTTGCGTGGCCCTTTTGATCGACGTTGATCTTGATCGTCACCGGGACACCATGCAGCGGCCCGGGTTCTGCGCCATTGGCCACGGCCTTGTCCAGATTACGGGCACGGGTCAGCGCCTCGTCGCTCAGGTCCTCGACCACGGCGTTCAGGTCGGGGTTCACCTGTTGCATCCGGTCCAGGGATGATTTCACGGCGTCTTCCGCGCTGATGTCCTTGTTGCGGGTCAGGGCGGTCAGATCGGTGGCGTTCAGACGCCAGATGTCGCTTGATGTCATAGGGCCTCACTGTCTTGATCAGACAGTAGAGGCCCGGTCATGGGTTGCAAGAAAAAGCCGGGGCTGAGGGCGACGCGCTGACGCCCTCAGTCCGGTTACTGGGCGTAGCCGATTGATTTCAGCGCGTCCGTGATCTCATCCAGAATGGCGGGATCGTCGATCGTTGCGGGCATCTTGTAATCTTTGCTGTCCGCGATCGACACCATCGTCCCGCGCAGGATCTTGCCCGAGCGGGTCTTGGGCAGACGATCTACCACCACGGCTTGTTTGAACGCCGCGACAGGGCCGATCTTTTCGCGGACCAGTTTGACCACGTCTTGCACGACTTCACCGTGATCGCGGTCGCAACCGGCATTCAGGCACAGGAACCCCACGGGCATTTGCCCTTTCAACTGATCAGTCACGCCAATGACTGCACATTCGGCCACATCGGGGTGGGCGGCCAGAACCTCTTCCATCCCGCCGGTGGACAGGCGGTGCCCCGCGACGTTGATTACGTCATCGGTACGGGCCATGATGTAGAGGTATCCTTCCTCATCAATCATTCCCGCATCGCCGGTCTCATAATAACCGGGGAACTGGTTGAGGTATGAGCTTTTGAACCGTTCCTCAGCGTTCCAAAGCGTCGGCAATGTGCCGGGGGGGAGGGGAAGCTTGACCGTGATCGCACCCAGTTCACCAGGTTTCATCGGGTGGCCGCCTTCATCCAGAATCTGAACGTCGTAGCCCGGCATGGGTTTTGCCGGAGATCCCAGCTTGATCGCCAGTTCCTCAATCCCCAGAGGGTTGCCAGCGATGGTCCACCCCGTTTCGGTTTGCCACCAGTGGTCGATGACCGGGACTTTCAAAGCCTCCTGCGCCCATTCGATTGTGTCAGGGTCCGCACGTTCACCTGCAAGGAACAAAGCGCGTAGGCTGGACAGGTCGTATTTCGAAATCAGCTCTCCCTTTGGGTCCTCGCGCTTGACTGCTCGGATGGCGGTCGGGGCGGTGAAGAAGCTTTTGACCTTGTGTTCAGCTATCACGCGCCAGAATGTGCCAGCATCCGGGGTGCCAACCGGCTTGCCTTCGAATACAATGGTGGTGTTCCCGTGGATCAGCGGCGCATAGCAGATATAGGAATGTCCCACGACCCAACCGACGTCAGAGGCTGCCCAGAACACATCGCCGGGATCGACGTCATAAATGTTCTTCATCGTCCAGTTTAGCGCGACCAGATGACCGGCGGTCGGACGCACGACGCCCTTGGGGGATCCGGTGGTGCCTGACGTGTACAGAATATATGCGGGATCATTGCCGTCTACTGGAACGCATTCCGCGGGTTCAACGCCGTATTGAAATCCGTGCCAGTTGAAATCGCGCCCTTCAATCAGTTGCGCGACTTCCTGTTCGCGTTGAAAAATAACGCAAAAGTCAGGTTTGTGGCTGGCCAGATCAATGGCGCCGTCCAGAAGGGGTTTGTAATGCACGACGCGCCCCGGCTCCATCCCGCATGAGGCCGCAATGATGGCCTTGGGCTTGGCGTCGTCGATCCGTACTGCCAGTTCGTTACTTGCAAACCCGCCAAACACCACGGAATGCACGGCACCCAGGCGAGCGCAGGCCAGCATTGCCTCAAGCGCCTCGGGGATCATCGGCATATAGATGATAACCCGGTCGCCCTTTTCGATTCCCTTGGCGCGCAAAGCCCCCGCAAGGTTTGCCACGCGATTGCGGAGTTCGACATAGGAAATCTCACGCTTGGTGTGGGTGATCGGGCTGTCGTAGATGATCGCGGTCTGTTCGCCCCGGCCATTTTCGACATGCCGGTCCACCGCATTCCAGCAGGTATTTACCTTGGCATCGGAAAACCACTCATAAAGAGGCGCCTTGTCGTCAAACAGAGCTTTGGTCGGTGGCTGGACCCAATCTATCCCTTTGGCGGCTTCCATCCAGAAGGCCTCTGGATCGGATTTCCAGCTATCGTAAACGTCCTGATATGCCACAGTGGTTTCCTCCGAAAATTCCCTGTGCCGTTGTTAGGGGCGCAGGGGGCGACACACAAGCAACCGCTGTGACGGGGCGTCACTTTACCGCAAAACATTTGCAGATGAGCGCTTTTTTGACTGCAAATTTTTGCAAATTCGCCGCATTAAGCGGGTTTATGGGCGGATATAGGCCGCATTTGCAAATCTGCAAACCATTGCGTGCAAATAGCGGCAGAATCAGGCCGGGCATCTGAAAGGATGCCCGGCGCCGTCCTATCCGTAATGCGCGACCGGAGTGCCCGCGATGGCCGCCATGTTCAGCAACCCGCGCGCCGTGATCGAGGGTGTCACGATATGTGCCTTGTTGCCCATCCCCATCAGGATCGGGCCAACCTCAAGCCCATCGGCCTTCATCTTAAGGATATTGCGGACCCCGCTGGCCGCGTCTGCATGGGCGAATATCAGAACGTTGGCTGCCCCTTGAAGGCGCGAATTCGGAAAAATCCGCGAACGCAATTCTGGGTCCAGTGCCAAGTCCAGGTTCATCTCGCCTTCGTAGGTGAAATCACGCGGTTTCGAGTCAAGCATCTCCAGCGCGGCGCGCAGGCGTTTTCCGGATCCTTCCGCCTGATTGCCGAACTGTGACTGCGAACAGAATGCGATCTTGGGCTCCAGACCGAACCGTCGCACATGGCGGGCTGCGCCAACGGTCGTTTCGGCCAGCTCTTCGGGCGTTGGCAATTGTCGTACATGCGTATCGGCGATGAACAGGGGGCCGTCCTCGAGGACCATCAGCGAAAGCGCCCCATGAGGCCGCAGGTCGCCGTCATCCAGAACCTGCTGCACATAATTCAGATGCCAGCGATATTCGCCGAACGTGCCGCAGATCATGCTGTCAGCCTCGCCGCGTTGTACCATGATGGCGGCAATCGCGGTGTTGTTCGTCCGCATGATCGCTTTGGCAAGGTCTGGCGTTACGCCCCGACGCTGCATGATATTATGGTACGAGTTCCAGTAGTCATAGTATCGAGGATCGTTTTCCGGGTTCACAATCTGGAAGTCCTCGCCGGGACGCACGGTCAGGCCCAGACGTTCACATCGTGCGTCGATCACATCGGGACGTCCGATCAGGATCGGGGTCTCTGTGGTTTCCTCAAGGATAGCTTGGGCTGCGCGCAGGACACGTTCATCCTCGCCCTCGGCAAACACGATGCGGCGGGACGCAGCGGCAGCGGCCTCGAAGACGGGGCGCATGATGAGGGCGGATTTAAAGACGGTCTGATTCAGCCGTTCTTTATATGCCTCGATGTCTGTGATGGGGCGTTTGGCGACCCCGCTTTCCATTGCTGCCTTGGCCACTGACGAGGACACAACACCCACCAACCGGGGGTCAAATGGCTTGGGAATCAGATAGTCGGGGCCAAAGGTTAGCTGTTCCCCCTTATATGCAGCGGCTGCTTCGGCGCTGGTTGTGGCGCGGGCCATCTCTGCAATCCCGTCTACACAAGCGATCTGCATTTCATCGTTGATCTCGGTCGCCCCTACGTCCAGAGCGCCGCGGAAGATGAACGGAAAGCACAGGACGTTATTGACCTGATTTGGGAAATCGCTGCGACCGGTGGCAATGATTGCGTCGGGAACAACTTCGCGCGCTGCATCGGGCAGAATCTCGGGCGTTGGGTTGGCCAGTGCGAAAATGATCGGACGGCTGGCCATTTTTGCCACCATTTCAGGTTTCAGCACGTTTGGTCCGCTGAGACCCAGAAACAGGTCCGCCTCGCCGATTACGTCATCCAACGTTCGCAGGTCGGATTTCTGCGCGAACTGGTCCTTATGCGGGTTCATATCTTCGGCGCGGCCTTCGTAGACCAGCCCGTGAATGTCGCACAGCCAGATATTCTCGCGCTTGACGCCCAGCTTGACCAGCATACTGAGACAGGCAATCCCGGCGGCACCGCCACCGGTTGAAACCACCTTGATATCTTCGAATTTCTTACCAGCCACGTGCAGAGCGTTTTTGGCGGCGGCCCCAACAACGATCGCGGTGCCGTGCTGGTCGTCGTGGAACACGGGGATATTCAGCCGTTCCCGGCACAGCTTTTCGACGATGAAACAGTCCGGTGCCTTGATGTCTTCCAGATTGATCGCACCAAATGTCGGCTCTAGCGCGCAAACGATTTCGGCCAGCTTTTCTGGGTCGGGCTGGTCCACCTCGATGTCGAAACAGTCAATCCCGGCAAATTTCTTGAACAGGACGGCCTTACCTTCCATCACGGGCTTCGAGGCAAGCGCACCGATATTCCCCAGCCCCAATACTGCGGTGCCGTTGGATACGACGGCCACCAGGTTACCGCGCGCTGTGTAAAGTTCTGCATTGGCGGCATCCGCTTTGATTTCAAGGCTGGCTTCGGCGACACCGGGTGAGTAGGCGCGGGCTAGGTCGCGGCCGTTCGCCATCGGCTTGGTGGCCTTGATCTCAAGCTTTCCGGGCTTTGGATGGGCGTGATAGTCAAGCGCGGCCTGCCGCAGGCTAGGTGAGTCAGACATCGGCGATTCATCTCCCTTCCGAAATTTAGTTGAGGGTTAAACTATTTTTTTCGGAATGGCTACGCTACGTCAATCTGCAACAATGATGTAACCATGTTGAGAGCGCTTGGTTGAAATCTGTCATAAAGTGTTTAATTTCCCGCCACTGCGAAAACATCGCGAACGTATGGGGCACTGAAGGTCATTCATGAGCTATAAAGACGAATTTCAGGCGGAAAGTGTATTTCCGTCAGAAAAGATGCTCTTCGGTGCCAAGCGAATTGCGTTTTGGGGTGCGATCGCATTGGGCGCAGTGATTTTGCTCGTGGGTATTATATGGCCCGTGCAGACATCGACCCTGAATCAGGAAGGCGGTTTGATCGAGACCGTTTCCGCAATGGGGCTTTTTGCTGCTGGATTGGCTGCGTTCTACCGTTTCCCGGGCCTAAGTCGCATGTATATCGGTCTTGTCTGCCTGCTTTTGGCGGAACGAGAGCTTGAGTCCGACATCTACCCCGTCGGCAGTTTGCCGTTCGAGATTTTGAACGGGCTGGATGCCGTACTTGATATCACGGCCGTTCGCGTGGTTTTGGGGCTGATTGTTCTATTCGGTTTGATCCGGCACGGCATTCCGAACGGGTGGCGCGCGCTGCGCGGTCGGGCATCGTTTATGGTGATGTTTGTGGTGGCGGGGCTCTTTGCGGTTTTGGCGCAAGGGCTGGAAGAAGTGTCGTACATGTTTCGGCACGATTTTTCTGGTGTCATGATGGTGCGGTTCTTTGTGTTGGAAGAAACGCTTGAGATGTTCTTTTCGATTGGCATTCTGGCCGCTGTTCTGATCGGATGGCCCAAAGCCGAAATCGAAGAGACCTTAAATGACCGAGAACCCCAACCAGATCCACGCTGAGATTCGCCTGCCGACGCAGGAATTGCGCGACGATATCCCCTTTTTCACCAAGGTTCTAGGGATGCGGATGGACATGATCTATCCTGCTGACGATCCGCGTGTCGCAGTTTTCTCGGGTCATGGGTTGCGACTTCGGATTGAAAAAGATGCACCGGAAAGTCCCGGCACTCTGCGTATTCTGACGGACGATCCTGACGGATTTGCGGATGGTCAGCGCGCTTTGATCGCCCCGAACGGTACGCGGGTTGAGATTGATGAACTCAACCCTCCGATGGTGATGCCGGATACCGTTCATTCATTTGTGGTGCGGCGGCTCAAAGATCAGGCGCCGTGGATTATCGGACGTGCCGGGATGCATTACCGCGATCTGGTGCCTGACCGTTTGGGCGGGTCGATCATCGCCAGCCATATCCGGATACCGGATGGTGGGCCGGTGCCAGACATGGTGCATTTCCACAAGGTCGGGTTCCAATTAATCTTCTGCATCCACGGCTGGGTGGACGTGGTTTATGAGGATCAGGGTGACAAGATGCGCCTGACGGCGGGCGATTGCTTTATCCAGCCGCCTGAAATCCGTCATCGCGTGCTCGAAGCGTCGGACAATGTGCAGGTAATCGAGATCGGTGTGCCAGCCGAGCATGTCACCGAGATTGATCACGACATGACCCTTCCCACTCCGCACCTTCGTCCCGATCGGGAATGGCAGGGCCAAAAGTTCGTCTTTAACCAGGCCGCGGGTGCGGAGTGGGGGGCATTCCGGCTGCCGGGCTATGTTTGCCGGGACACAACGATTGCCGAAAACACCAAGGGAGTGGCCGGGGTGCAGGTGGTACGCAAGGGTCAGGGCGAACCAGCTTGGGCAACGCACGATACTGATATTCACTTTACATTTGTCATGAACGGCCAAGTCACCCTTGAGGGCGAAGGACGCGATCCGTACCGGCTGGAGCAGGGGGATGCTTTTGTCATCCCACCCGGAATGCTTACCCGACTGGCCGACCCGTCAGAGGACGTCGAACTATTGGAGGTCACGCTGCCGGGTGTCTTCAACACGATACTGGACTAAGCGATTTGGTTCAGGAAATCTGCGCTTGGGGCTTCAATTCCCCGAGTGCTTTCCGGTAGTGTGTTAGTTTCTGACCAGATGATCAAAAATTGGGGAATCGCCATGACGTTGAAAGACACAGCACTTTCGGTTCGGGAAAACGCATACGCGCCCTACTCCAAATTCAAGGTTGGTGCGGCGATCCGGTCGGCCTCGGGTCAGGTATATGCCGGGTGCAATGTCGAAAACGTGGCCTACCCCGAAGGAACCTGTGCCGAAGCCGGAGCGATCGCTGCAATGGTCGCCGCGGGCGAACAGGACTTGACCGAAGTGTATGTTGTGGCCTCGTCCCCTCAGCCTGTACCGCCTTGCGGGGGATGCAGGCAAAAGCTGGCGGAATTCGGCAAGCGCGACGTCAAGGTGACATTGGCCAGCGTGGATGGCACGGAGTTGGTGACAACGATCGGTGACCTGTTGCCCGGCGCATTCGACGCGTCGCACATGGAGGATGTCTGACCGCATGGATGCCCGCTCGATTATTGCAAAATTGCGCCGGTCCGAGGTTCCAACGGCCGCCGAGCTGAACTGGTTTGCACAGGGTCTAGCGGATGGCGGGGTTAGTGACGCGCAGGCCGGGGCCTTTGCCATGGCCGTCTGCATGGGCGGTCTGGGTGCGCAGGGGCGGGCTGATCTGACGGTCGCAATGCGCGACAGCGGCGAGGTCCTGATATGGGATGTCGACGGACCGGTGATCGACAAACACTCGACCGGGGGTGTGGGCGACAGCGTCAGTCTGGTGCTGGCCCCGGCGCTGGCCGAGTTGGGCGCTTATGTTCCCATGATCTCGGGACGGGGGCTGGGCCATACCGGGGGAACCCTGGATAAGTTGGAAGCAATTCCCGGCGTTTCAACGCAAATCGGGCAGGATCGGCTGGCCCAGATTTTGCGCGATGAAGGTGCGGCCATTGTTGGCGCGACGGGGCAGATCGCCCCGGCGGACAAACGGCTTTATGCAATCCGTGATGTTACTGCGACAGTGGAAAGCCTTGATCTGATTACAGCGTCGATCCTGTCCAAGAAACTGGCGGCCAGTCCGGATGCTCTGGTACTGGACGTCAAGGTTGGCAGCGGTGCGTTCATGAAAACGCATGAAGACGCGCGCAATCTGGCCACGGCATTGACCGAGACAGCCAATGCCGCTGGGTGCCGGACGTCGGCCGTGATTACGGATATGAACCAGCCCTTGGCCCCGGCATTGGGAAATGCCTTAGAAATCTGTGAGGTCATGAAGGTTCTGACCAGTGGGCAGAATGCGCCTCTGGCCGAGATTTCGGCCGAGTTGGGCGGTGTCCTGCTGGTTGATGCCGGGATGGTTTCAACACTGGATGAAGGGCGCGACAAGGTCTCTGAGGTTATCCGCAATGGCCGCGCGGCAGAGCGGTTCGGGCGCATGACGGCTGCAGTTGGTGGGCCACTGCACTTTGTTGAAAACTGGTCGCGTTACTTGCCCGAAGCCAGCGTTATTCTCGAGGTTCCAGCACCTTCCAGCGGATATGTGACGGCGATGGATGGCGAGGCGCTGGGCTTTGCCGTTGTTGCGCTGGGCGGTGGCCGACAGGTCGAGGATGACGTGATCGATCCGGCTGTCGGTATTTCCGAAATCGTCCGGTTGGGCGACAAGATTGACAAGGGCGCGCCCCTGGCCGTGATCCACGCCGCCCGTGAGGATGCAGCGCGTCAAGCCGCGCAATCCGTCTTGCACGCGATCAGTCTTGGCCCTGAAAGCCCGTCGCTTCCGGGCATCGTGCACGAAAGGCTCACAGCATGAGCCGTGCATTTCTGGTCGTCATGGATTCGGTTGGCATTGGCGGGGCACCGGACGCGGATCGGTTCTTTAACGGTGATATGCCGGATACCGGGGCAAACACACTGGCCCATATCGCGCAGGCCTGCGCCGAGGGGCGGGCCGAGGAGGGGCGGTCTGGTCCGCTGCGCGTGCCAAATTTAGACGCTTTGGGGTTGGGGGCGGCCACCCGGCTGGCCTCTGGCGATGAAACGCCGGGATTGCAGGCCGAACCAATCGGTCTTTGGGGGTGCGCGCGTGAACATTCGCGGGGCAAGGATACACCGTCAGGGCATTGGGAATTGGCAGGTCTGCCCGTGCCGTGGGACTGGCACTATTTTCCTGACACGACTCCCAGCTTTCCCAATGATCTGAGCCGTGCCGCTGCACAAGCGGCTGGAACAGAAGGGATTTTGGGCGATTGCCATGCCTCTGGCACAGCGATCATCGCGGAATTGGGGGCCGAACATATGCGAACCGGTTGGCCGATTTGCTATACGTCGGCAGACAGCGTCTTTCAGATCGCCGCCCATGAAGAAAGTTTTGGTCTTGAGCGTCTGTTGGACATGTGCCGCGCACTTGCCCCTCGGTTGCACGACATGAAAGTTGGGCGTGTGATCGCCCGTCCTTTCGTCGGCTCACCGGACACAGGCTTTACGCGGACAACCAATCGCAAGGACTTTGCCATCCTGCCGCCCGCGCCGGTTCTGACGAATTGGGTGCAGGACGCAGGGCGGCGGGTTCATGCGGTTGGCAAGATCGGCGACATCTTCTCGATGCAGGGGATTGATACGCTGCGCAAGGGCTCGGATGCGGAACTGATGGGGCACCTGTCCGATCTGGTGGACGAGGCCAAAGAGGGAAGTCTGACCTTCGCCAATTTCGTCGAGTTCGACAGCCTTTTTGGCCACCGCCGGGACGTCAGCGGCTATGCCCGTGCGTTGGAATGGTTTGATCGTGAGATCGGCGCCCTTCTTTCACGCCTGCGCCCCGGAGATATGATGCTGTTGACCGCGGATCACGGAAATGATCCAAGCTGGATCGGAACGGACCACACACGTGAACAAGTGCCGGTGCTGATCGCCGGACTGGGCGCGGGTGAAATCGGAGCCGTCAATTTCGCTGATATCGCCGCAAGCATTGCGACCCATTTGAACATTCCGGCCCAAGGGCCGGGACGGAGTTTTCTATGACTGTAGCAGACCTGCCAAAGATCGAACTGCATCTGCATCACGAAGGCGCGGCCCCGCCTGCCTTTATTCGCCAGCTGGCGCATGAAAAGCGCATCGACCTAAGTGGAATTTTCAAGCCGGACGGCAGCTATGATTTCCGCGACTTCGCGCATTTCCTCAGCGTGTATGAGGCCGCCTGCGAAGTGCTGAAATCACCCGAGGATTTTCGGCGGCTGACGCTTGCGATCTTGGAGGAAAGCGCGGCGAACGGGGTCGTCTATTCGGAAACATTTCTAAGCCCGGATTTCTGTGGCGGCGGTGACCTGCACGCCTGGCGCGACTATCTGAATGCCATTCAGGACGCGGCTGATGAAGCCGAACGAAAATACGATATCACTCTGCGCGGTGTTGTCACCTGTGTGCGCCATTTCGGGGCGGAGCAGGCCAAGGTCAGCGCCCGGTGTGCTGCGGAAACTGCGGGGCACTGGATCACCGGCTTTGGAATGGGCGGCAACGAATCCGTCGGCACGCAGGGGGATTACAAGTGGGCCTTTGACTGCGCGCGCGAGGCCGGGCTGCGCCTGACCACACATGCGGGGGAATTTGGCGGCCCCGAAAGCGTCAGGGACGCCATCCGGGAGCTGGGCGTTGAGCGTGTCGGCCATGGGGTTCGCGCGTCCGAAGACCCGGATCTTGTACACGAACTGGTGGATCGCGAGGTAACGCTTGAGGTCTGCCCCGGCTCGAACGTGGTTCTGGGGCTTTTCCCCGAGTTTGCAGCCCACCCGATAGCAAATCTGCGCGACGCTGGTGTCAAAGTCACGGTTTCAACCGACGATCCCCCGTTTTTCCATACCACAATGCGACGCGAATATGAGATGCTGGCCAAAGCTTTCGGCTGGACAGCCGACGATTTTGCAGCCCTGAATGAAACGGCCCTGACTGCGGCCTTTTGCGATGAAGAGACCCGTGAGCGGGTCAAGAAAAGACTGGAGAGATCATGAGCGAACACCTGACCGTCGTCGACCACCCGCTGGTTCAGCACAAACTGACGCTCATGCGGGACAAGGGCACATCGACCGCCGTTTTTCGGCAGTTGCTACGCGAGATTACGCTGCTGCTGGCCTATGAGATCACGCGCGAAATGCCTCTGACCACCCGGCACATAGAAACCCCGATGGAGGAGATGGACGCCCCGATTCTCGCAGGTAAGAAAATGGCGCTTGTGTCCATTCTGCGGGCTGGCAACGGGATGCTGGATGGTGTGTTGGAACTGGTCCCCTCGGCCCGTGTGGGGTTTGTGGGGTTGTACCGGGATGAAGAAACGCTGAAACCTGTTCAGTACTATTTCAAAGCGCCCGAAGGTTTGAAAGACCGCCTTGTCATCGCTGTCGATCCGATGCTGGCCACGGGCAACAGCTCGGCTGCTGCGATCGACCTGCTGAAAGAGGCTGGTGCCACCGATATCCGGTTCTTGTGCCTGTTGGCTGCCCCTGAGGGCGTCGCGCGTATGAAAGAGGCGCACCCCGATGTGCACATCGTGACTGCCTCGCTGGACCGCGAACTGAACTCCAAAGGCTACATCATGCCGGGCCTTGGCGACGCCGGGGATCGGATGTTCGGAACCAAATAAGCGGTCTACTCTCCGCAGATGTTCTGAAGCCGGACCCAATCGCGGTCCGGCAGCACCTGTTGCAAAGGTCGTCCTGCCATCGGGTCAGCTTCGATCAGGCCCAGAACGGTTTCGCCCGTCACATCCATCGCATAGGCATATGGTGTCGAGGGAAGAGCGACTTGCGCGAAAAGCTCAAACAGGTCGTCGTCCGGCAAGGTAGGGCGCGGCTCGGACAAGACCTGCTCGGTATACGTATCGACGATATCGGGGGTCAGTTCTCCAGTCGTGAGAAGGCGAAAGGCCGAGCGCACTCCGGTTCGGTCCAGAAGGTCATCCAAAGGATCCTGAGCCGCCGCCCTCGCGCGTTCGGCGATGATGTACCCTGCCGCGACCGAGGGGTCTTCGTGGTCTTCAACCAATGAGCGGTTCAGAAGGATGATCCCTCCGGGTAGGCTAAGGCTACTTTGCACACCCGCAGGAAGGATCACGACGCTGCGCACCCCCGTCCGCGTCGCTAGATGATCCAGTGCCTCCTGCGCGTCCGCAGAGGCGCACGCGCGGCCTGACACCCTTTCAATCCGGCTCAGGATGGCGTCGCCTATGTCCTGCCTTTTGATCTCCGGCACGACAGACACAACGTGGTTTTGCAGGGCGGCCGGCACCCATAGCAGCAAAAGCGCAAGAACGGCCCCGACAACGCCCACAACGCTCAGCCATCGCAGCCGCCCCGGATGTGGTCGCGCACGGTCGATTGCGCGTTGCAGGCGGTCGATGGCCTCAATCATGGTGGTTTCGGATTCCGCCAGTTCCAGCGTTTCTTCCGGGTCGCCATCGGGGTTGAAAATGGCCGGATAGCTGCCGGGGTTTTGACGCTCGAGCGCTGCCAGTGACCAATGTGTCAGGGCGCGGTCATTGAAATCCGAAATTGTCAGAGTCGCTTCGCCAATCGAAACCACGACCTCGCGCCGTTGCACATCGGGCGAGGGGCGCCACAGACCGGTGGCTTCGATCCGCTGGTACTGTTTCAGGGCCGTCATCAAGGTGAGGTCTGCTCGTTATTATTTGAACTTAGTTTAGCACGCTAAAATCCAATGGCGCAAACCTGTTGCACGTCAATCGGGAATTGTGCTGGATATCACGACGCGCGGGAAAAATTTCGCGTCCGGGATCAGTGTCAGGGCGGCAGATGCAGTCAGAAACGCAGACATCACCAATACTCGCGTCGGTGCTGATGATCAGCGCCATGGCAATTATCGGAGTGATCGACAATGTGGTGGTGCTGTTGGCTGAAACGATTGGATTGTGGCAGTTCCACCTGAGCCGTTCTTTGCTGATGCTACCGTTGATTGTCGGGCTGTCGCTGCTGGGCCTGGGCAGCCTGCGCCCGAAACGGCTGGGGCCGGTTGTTTTGCGTAGTGTTCTGATCACCCTAGCCATGTTGTTTTACTTTTCTTCCCTTGCGCTGATGCCGATTGCGCAGGCGCTGGCCGGATTGTTCACTTCGCCGATCTTCGTGCTTTTGATTTCCGCCTTGTGGCTGAAGCAGACCATCGGACCGTGGCGCATATTTGCTGTCATCCTTGGGTTTTGCGGTATCTTGTGTGTCTTGCAGCCGAATCCGTATGAGTTTGACACGCTAAGCTTGCTGCCTGTCGCAGGAGGGTTGTTCTACGCCCTGAGCGCAATAATCACACGCAGCCATTGTTCCGAGGAAAGCACCGTCTCGCTTTTGGCGGCCATGGTCATCACTTTGGGTGTGGCCGGGGCAATCGGGCTTGTGGCCCTGTCGGTGTTTCCACTTGAGTCTGTCGCCGGGCCGCAGGGCTTCGCGACCCGAGGCTGGGAGCCTAATATGACGCCCGCCGTGCCTTGGATTCTGTTGCAGGCCGGAGGGTCCACGATTGCCGTCTTTATGTTGATCAAGTCATACCAGATCGGGGAACCCTCGTATGTCGCGGTCTTTGAATACTCGGTTATGGTCTTTGGACCGCTTTTTGCATGGGTCGCCTTCGGTCAAACAATCGGAATGTTGCAGACGGTGGGAATTGGTCTGATCGCCACGGCTGGGGCATTGTTGGGGTGGCGCGCCTCGCGGGAAGTGGCGCGAAAGGTGGCGGCGTGATTATCTCGCGAGGGCGGCGCTATGTCTTTGTCCACATTCCCAAAACGGGGGGGACATCGCTTGCGCTGGCGCTGGAACAGCGTGCGATGAAAGACGACATTCTGTTGGGGGACACTCCCAAAGCCAATAGGCGTCGCAAACGGGCCAAGTCGCTTAACGCACGCGGGCGGCTGTGGAAACACTCGACACTTGCGGATATTGACGGAGTTCTGACCGCCGACGACCTGAAGGACATGTTTACCTTCACGCTGGTGCGTAACCCATGGGACCGAATGGTCAGCTATTTTCACTGGTTACAGGATCAGGATTTTGATCATCCCGCAGTCTCGCTGGCCAAGGCGCTGTCTTTTGAAGACTTCGTTATGCACCCGGCAACACTACGGTCCTTTCAAAACTACCCGGCACGCCAATATATGACCACGGCAGAAGGGCAGGAGTGTTGCAGGGCCTATATTCGGTTGGAACATTTCGAACAGGATGCAGCGCCATTGTTTGCGCATCTTGGGTTTCAGTTCGATTTGCCGCGTGTGAATCCGTCAGTTCGTTCCAAGGGCTACAGGCAATACTACTTAGCCCGAACAGCCTCCGCTATTGCCAGTGCCTGCGCAGAAGATATCGACAGGTTCGGATATCAATTCGACCCGCCGAACTGATCACGAATTCAAATAAAATTGGGGGCGAAACTTGAAGCCATGCAGGGTGGTCTGCGCGGGCTTCCGAGAAAATGGAAAAGCTGGCGCATAAGGACATGCGCCAGCTTTGTTAATTTAGGCGGCTTTTGCTTCAGGGTCGAAGCGGCCATAGAAGGTCTGACCCTTCTCAGCCATTTCACGCAACAGCGGCGGGCAGGCGAAGCGATCGCCATATTTAGCCGATAGTTGGTCGCAACGCTCGGCGGCGTAGGGGGCACCAATGATATCTACCCAGCTAAGTGGGCCACCGGACCAAGGTGCAAAGCCCCATGCCAGGATCGCACCCACATCGGCCTCGCGGATATCTTCTACCACGCCTTCCTCCAGCGCGCGGACGGCTTCCAGAACCTGGGCGAACATCAGACGTTCTTGAACCTCGATCAGGTCGGGCTGATCCTCGGCCAGCGGGTATTTGTCTTGCATCCCTTTCCAATAACCCAGGCGCTTGCCCTTTTCGTCATAGTCGAAGAAGCCGGATTTAGACTTCCGCCCCAGACGGCCCTGTTCTTCCATCCAGAACATCAGATCGTCCGCCGGGCTTTCGGGGTAGGCATTGCCCATCGCTGCCTTGGTCGCGCGAGCAATCTTGGCCCCCAGATCAATCGAGGTTTCATCAGTGAGGGTGATCGGCCCCACAGGAAAGCCCAATTGGCGTGCGGCGTTGTCGATCAACACGGGGCTGACGCCCTCTGTCACCATGCGGGCACCTTCGTTCAGGTAGGGGATGATACAGCGGTTGCAGTAGAAGAACCGCGCGTCATTAACCACGATCGGCGTCTTGCGGATTTGGCGCACATAGTCCAACGCCTTGGCGACTGCGCGATCCCCGGTTTCCTTGCCTTTGATGATCTCGACCAGGAACATCTTCTCGACCGGCGAGAAGAAGTGGATGCCGATGAACTGCTCGGGCCGCACGCTTGCCTTGGCCAGATCGGTGATCGGCAGGGTCGAGGTGTTCGACGCAAAGATGCAATCCTCGGGGATGATCGCCTCGACCTTTTTGGTCATGTCGGCCTTGACCGCGGGGTCTTCAAACACGGCCTCGATGATCAGGTCACAGCCTTTCAGCTGATCCAGATCCGGGGTCGCGGTGATCTGGCCCAGCATGGCGACTTTCTTGTCCTCGGTGACTTTGCCGCGCTTCATGCCCTTGTCCAGATAGGCTTCGGTATAGGCCTTGCCCTTGTCGGCGGCGGCCTGATCACGGTCGATCAGAACAACCTCCATCCCGGCTTGCGCAGATACCAAGGCGATACCGGCCCCCATCATGCCTGCACCTAGAACGCCGATCTTCTTGACCGACTGATCGGGGATACCGGCGGGGCGCACGGCACCCTTGTCCAGCGCCTCTTTGTTCAGGAACAAAGAGCGGATCATCGCGCCGGAAGAGGGGTTCATCAGTACGGTAGTGAACCAGCGGGCCTCGATCTTCAGCGCGGTGTCGAAATCAACTAACGCACCTTCGTAAACCGCGCTCAACAAGGCTTTGGCAGCAGGGAATGCGCCTTGCGTCTTGCCATGCACCATCGCGGCAGCACCGACGAAGTTCGGGAAACCAGCCGGGCTGAACGGAGCGCCACCGGGCATCTTATAACCTTTGGCATCCCACGGCTTGACCAGATCGGCGTCTTTGGCGTTCAGAACCCATTCTTTCGCTGCAGCCATCGGGTCTGCTGCGATCTCGTCGATATAGCCTGCGCTTTTGGCCTTCTTGGCGTCCAACATCTTGCCTTCCAGCAGCAGCGGAGCCGCGGCCATCGCGCCGACCTTGCGGACTATCCGTGTGGTTCCGCCCGCGCCGGGGAAGATGCCGATCATAATTTCCGGCAGGCCGTATTTGGCCTTGGGGCTTTCACCGGCAAAGATGCGATGGGTCGACAGGGGAAGTTCCATGCCAATACCGGCGGCGGTTCCGGGCAGAACGGCCGCAATCGGCTTGCCGCCCTTTTTGGTCTTGGGGTCCATGCCGGCAAGCTCGATCTTACGCAGCAGCTTGTGCATGTTCATCGTGCCTTCGAACAGGCCCTTGGCCGGGTCATCACCCGCCTGTTCCTTCATCACGGCCAGCAGGTTCAGGTCCATGCCACCGGCAAAGGATCCCTCTTTGCCCGAAGTGATGATTATGCCTTTGACCTCATCGTCAGCCAGCGCCTGATCAATGCAGGCATCCAGTTGTGTCAGCCCGTCAAAGGACATCACGTTCATTGATTTGCCGGGAACATCCCAGGTGATTGTACCGACGCCATCGGCGTCTTTGGTCAGGGTAAACTCGGTCATCCGTCGTCTCCTATCTGGTCAGCCGTCAGGGGGCTGCCGTCTTTCCGGGTGAAGGATTCGCCATCTGCGTCGTCCTTCACCATCATGTCCAGGTCGCTGTAGTAAGCGGTCTCGGTCGGGGTCCGCGTGCCCACGACCAGAAAGGTCGCAGGCGCATCGGTTTTGTTCACAAGGTGGTGGCCGTTGGGCTCACCTGCGGGCCAGGCTGCACAGTCACCGGGCTGCATCTCATGTTCACCGTCATCGTCGATCAGGGTGCAGGTGCCGGAAAGCACAATGGCAAACTCGTCCTGCTCCATGTGGAAGTGCCGCAACGAGGACATCCCCGCCCGTTCCAACCGTACGATGTTGACCCCGTATTGGGTCAGACCGCCCGCATCCCCCAGCCGCTGAACGAAACGACCTGCGGTCGCCTCGGCCAGTTTGCCGGGATAGGACGACCCCCCCACAAACGGGATCTGTGAGAGATCCAGCTTGGGCATTACACCCGCTCGATGATGGTGGCTGCACCCATGCCCGAGGCCACGCACAGCGTCGCCAGACCAGTCTCTTTGTCCTGTCGCTCCAACTCGTCCAGCAGGGTGCCGATGATGATCGCACCGGTGGCGCCAAGCGGGTGACCCATAGCGATCGAGCCGCCGTTGACGTTGACCAGTTCGGGGTCGACATCGAACGCTTGCTGAAAGCGCAGCACGACCGAGGCAAAGGCTTCGTTCACCTCGAACAGGTCGAGGTCCGAGATCGCCATGCCGCTGTCAGCCAGAATTTTCTGTGTCACCGGCACGGGGCCGGTCAGCATGATGGTCGGGTCCAGACCAATCTTGGCGGTGGCCTTGATGCGCGCGCGGGGTTTCAGTCCGTGCTTTTCACCGAATTCCTTGTTGCCGATCAGAACAGCCGCAGCCCCGTCCACAATGCCCGAGCTGTTGCCCGCATGGTGGATGTGGTTGATCTTTTCCAGATGCGGGTATTTCAGCAGCGCCACCTTGTCGAATCCGGGCATCTGCTCGCCCATCATCTGGAAGGCGGGGTTCAAGCTGCCCAAGCTCTGCATGTCGGTGCCGGGGCGCATGTATTCGTCGCGGTCCAGAATGGTCAGGCCGTTGCGGTCCTTGACCGAGATCACCGATTTCTCGAACCGGTTTTCTTCCCAGGCTTGTGCCGCACGGCGCTGCGATTCCATCGCCAACTGGTCGGCCTGTTCACGGCTGAACCCGTATTCAGTTGCGATGATGTCCGAGGAAATCCCCTGCGGCACGAAATAGGTGTCCATCGCCACGGTCGGGTCAATGGCAATCGCTGCCCCGTCGGAACCCATGGGCACGCGGCCCATCATTTCCACGCCACCGGCGATGTAGCCGTCGCCAGCACCGCCTTTGACCTGGTTTGCCGCCAGGTTCACGGCCTCCATGCCCGATGCGCAGAAACGGTTGATCGACAGGCCGGGGATGCTTTCATCCAGGTCCGACGCCAGAACCGCAGTCCGGGCCAGACAGCCGCCTTGTTCCATTGCCTGAGTGGCGTTGCCCCAGATCACGTCCTCAACGGCGTGGCCTTCAAGGTTGTTACGCTCTTTCAGCGCGTTCAGGGTCACGGCGGACAGTCGCACCGAGGTCACCTCGTGCAGACTGCCATCCTTACGGCCCTTGCCACGCGGGGTGCGCAGGGCGTCATAGATATATGCTTCGGTCATCAGTAGCTCTCCTTAAGCTCGATCCGGTGTTTGGCCGGGCATCAGGTCATAGGGTGGTTGCCAACCGGGCTGTTCAGACAGCCGCGTCAGCCATTTGTCGATATTGGGCCATTCGGCGCGGTCAAAGCCGAAAGGTTCGGGGTAATACAGATATCCGCAGCAACTGAGATCGGCGTTTGTCACGCCGTTGCCAACGATCCAGTCGCGGCCATCCAGATGAGCGTCAAGAACTTGATAAGCCGCTTTCAGACGCCCTTGATTGAATGCAATAACGTCCGCGTTGCGGTGTTCAGCGGGCAGGAAGTTCATCAGGAAGCGTGTCAAGCCCGTCATCGAACTGAACTTATGGTTGTCCCAGAGAACCCAACGCAGAACCTCGTATTTCTCTTCATGCGTTGTGCCGCCGAATTTGCCGGTTTTTTCAGTGATATATGCCTGAATCGCGCCGGACTGGCTGGTGCGAAAATCACCATCAACCAACACCGGGGCTTCACCCATCGCATTGACGTTGTCGCGGTATTCAGGGGTCCGTGTCTCGCCCTTGAAGAATTCGACCTCGATCGGCTCCCAATCCAGACCGGACAATTCAAGCGCCAGAGCCGCCTTGTAGGAATTTCCGCTCGCGCCGAAGCAATATAGTTTCATGGTCATGGTCGCGCCCCTCCCGTGGCGTTGATCGACTGTTTTTCACGCGTATCTTTAGCAGCAAGAACCTGTCATTCATGAATGACGTTGCGGTCTATTGCGCAAGTTTCTTCTTGTTGAAAATACGCGGCTTTCCGGGTTCTGATTGCCTTTGGTTCAACGCTTGCGCGCCTCTAGCTCGGAATTGAAAACCCGGAGTCGGTGGGTCAGGTTGTCCTGATCAATGACGCTGTTGAAGTTTTCAAAAAGGAAAGACAGCGCTTCGCCTTCGTCCAAGCCTGCTTCGCGGGCGAACCCCCTAAGCTTGCGGTATCCGTCTTCGGTCATTGCGACCGGAAACCGGCGGGTTAAACGAAATCGTTTCGGCATGTCTTTCCCTCCCGAGGAACTGGCTCCGGGGCCGCCCCCGGAACCAGGTAAGGATCAGAAGTTTGCCGCCTCCAGTGCCATGACTGTGTCGGCGCCGGTCTGGATACGTGCCAGATGCAGGCCGGTGGCCGGCAGGCGACGCGCCATATAGAACTGGCCGGTGGCAATCTTAGTCTCGTAGAACTCGGTATCCGAGGCTGCGCCGTCAAGGGCTGCATAAGACGCTTTTGCCATTTGCGCCCACATCAGGCCCAGGCAGACATGGCCGAACATGTGCATGAAGTCGTTCGACCCGGCCAGCGCGTGGTTGGGGTTCTTGGCACCGTTCTGCATGAAATACATGCCAGCGGCCTGCAAGTCCTTTGAAGCCGCCTTGAGCGGTTCAATGAACGCTTTGTCGAAGGCTTCGTTCTGGCCGCCGTTTTCCTTGCAGAAATTCTTGACGATCTCGAAGAATGCCATGACGTGCTTGCCGCCATCGGTGGCCAGTTTGCGGCCCACAAGGTCAAGTGCCTGAACGCCGTTTGCACCTTCGTAGATCATGGCGATCCGCGCGTCGCGGGTATATTGCGACATGCCCCATTCTTCGATGTAGCCGTGGCCGCCGTAAATCTGCTGGGCCTGAACGGTCATGTCATAGCCCTGATCGGTCAGGAAGCCCTTGATGACCGGCGTCAGCAGCGAGATCAGGCCGTCCGCGTCCTTGTCTTCCGAGCGATGCGCCTGGTCGATCAGCGTGGCACCCCACAGGATGAATGCCCGTGCGCCTTCGGTGAAGCTTTTCTGATCCATCAAGTTGCGGCGGACGTCGGGGTGGACGATCAGCGGGTCTGCGGGACCATCTGGGTTTTTCACGCCGGTTACGTCACGGCCCTGCAGGCGGTCCTTGGCGTATTCCAAAGCGTTCTGATACGCGGCCTCGGCCTGCGACAGGCCCTGCATACCCACACCCAGACGCGCTTCGTTCATCATGGTGAACATAGCGCGCATACCTTTGTTCAGGTCGCCCAGCAAAAAGCCCTTGGCTTCGTCATAGTTCATCACACAGGTCGAGTTGCCGTGGATGCCCATTTTCTCTTCGATCTTGCCGACCGAAACGCCGTTGCGTTCACCCAGCGAGCCATCTTCGTTCACCATGAACTTGGGCACGATGAACAGCGAGACACCCTTGATGCCCTCGGGGCCGCCGGGAACCTTGGCCAGCACCAGATGGATGATGTTGTCGGCCATGTCGTGATCGCCGGACGAGATAAAAATCTTTTGACCCGAAATCTTGTATGAGCCGTCATCTTGGGGCTCGGCCTTGGTGCGCATCAGGCCCAGGTCGGTGCCGCAATGCGGTTCCGTCAGGTTCATGGTGCCGGTCCATTCACAGCTTACCATGTTGGGCAGATAGGTGGCTTTCTGTTCGTCGGTGCCGTGCGCCAGAATGGCCGAAGCCGCACCGTGGGTTAGACCTTGATACATGGTGAACGCCTGGTTCGAGGCCGAGAACATCTCGCCCACGGCAGTACCCATCACATAAGGCATGTTCTGACCGCCGAATTCCTCGGGCATATCTAGGCCGGTCCAACCACCTTCTTTCATCTGCTCGAACGCGTCCTTGAAGCCGGTCGGTGTGTAAACGATGCCGTTTTCAAGGCGGCAGCCTTCGGTGTCGCCAACGGTGTTCAGCGGATGCAGAACGTTCGAAGCAATCTTTCCTGCTTCTTCCAGCACGGCACCGGTGAATTCGGTGTCCAGTTCGTTGTATCCGGGGATGTCCGACCCCGAAATGTTAAGCACTTCGTGCAGGATGAACTGCATGTCTTTGGTGGGCGCGTTATAGACGGGCATTTGAAGCTCCCTTTAATATTCAGATGTCCGGGTGATTAGGGACCGCCAGGGTTACTCGGCGGCGTTTTTCTCGTTCTTCATTGAGGCGATGACTTTTTCGCCCCAGCGCAACTGCTCTTTCATTTCGCTGATCGCCTGGTCCAGTTCGTCCCGGCGGGATTCCAAATCCACCAGACGTTCCCGCGCGATCTCAAGCGTGCGGGTCATCTGGGTCATCTGCTGATCGCCGACATGGTAGAGATCCAGCAGTTGCCGAATTTCCTCCAGGCTGAACCCAAAGCGTTTCCCGCGAAGGATAAGCTTCAGGCGTGCCCGGTCGCGTTTGGTGAAAAGGCGTTTCTGCCCTTCACGGATCGGAAACAAAAGTTCTTTTGCCTCGTAAAAGCGCAATGTGCGTGGCGTGACGTCATACGTCTCGCACATTTCACGAATGGTCATCAGATCTTCGGTCATGGGTTCAGCACTCTTGATCACTGGCGTTTTCAATAGTTAGTTGCGCAGTCGATGCGCGTCTTACAACACGGAGGTGTAGTTTACGTAATGCAAACGCTACGTCACTTATAGGTTGACGTAACATCCGTTTACGTCAAGCGCCTTGGGCGCCAAGATCAAACGAACGTGACGTCACAATTCCTGACAGATGAGGTTGTGCTGATTTGCGGCGGCAGGACACGGCGATCCGGCGAATTTGAAAATGGCCGGTCGCTTAGGATGACAACGTGAAGAGGGGAATTTGCGCAGCGCCTGCCGCCCCTTGATTATTCTAGCGAACTGGCGGTTTGATCACGCATGCTCTGCAACGCGTCGACCGCTTCATCCAGTTGCTGTCGTTGCTTTTCCAGTTCGATTAGCTGCTGGTCGGCCAATTCAACGAAGGCCTTCATTTGGGCCTGATTCCCCTGATTTTCGTAGATCAACAGCCACTGGCGAATGTCTTCCAAAGGAAAGCCGTATTTCCGCCCCCGCATGATCAGCGTCATCCGGGCACATTCCCGAGGGCCATAGAACCGCGACCTGCCTTCCCGTTCGGGTTGCAGCAACTCGATATACTCATAGTAGCGCAGGGTACGCGGGGTTACATCGAACTCGGCGCACATCTCTTTGAATGACAAACGATCGTCGGACATTCCTGATCTCCTCTGGGACAACCTATGGCCTGCCGCATGCAAGCGCAACAGGCAGGCTTGCTCTTTTGCCTGCCCCTCGCTCATAAAGGGAGAAACCAAGAGGACACAAGTACATGGTCGACAATGCGACGATTGCGCGCCAGTTCATCGAGGCGATTCCGCATGCCAAGGCGCTGGGAATGCACCTGACCAAAATCGATAGCGGCGAGGCTGAAATCACCATGCCGTACAGCGAACAACTGGTTGGCGATCCGCGGACAGGTGTGATCCACGGGGGGGCGGTCTTTGCCGTTTTGGACACCTGTTGCGGGGCCGCTGTCATGAGCCACCCCGCCGCCCCCGGGGGAACGGCCACGATCGACCTGCGTATTGACTACATGCGCGCCGCGACACCGGGGCAGAGCATCACGACCCGCGCGACCTGCTATCATATCACCCGCAACGTCGCCTTTGTCCGAGCAACTGCAATGGACGATGATCAGGATCTGCCTGTGGCGACGGCATCCGGGTCTTTCACCGTGGAGGGGCTGTAATGGCACGTACTCGTCCTGAGCCCATGCAAGTCGTAAAGCAACGACGCGATGCGGCTTTGAACGCTATCGTTGATGGTGTGCCCTATATCCGGTTTCTCAATATCGGATTTGACCGGCGCGGGGATGAACTGACCGGCGTGTTGAACTTCGACGAAAAGCTGATCGGAAACCCTTTTCTGCCAGCTTTGCATGGTGGGGTCACAGCGGCCTTTCTTGAAGTGACGGCAGTAATCACCCTGAGTTGGGAGTTTTTCTTTCCTCGGATCGAAAGCGGTGAACTGGATGCAGAAGATATCTTCAAGGATGGCACGGTGCGGTTCCCCAAAACCGTGGATTTCACTGTTGACTATCTGCGGTCCGGCTTGCCACGCGATGCATATGCGCGGGGCTTCGTCAGCCGTTCGGGGCGGCGATATGCTTCGGTGCGGGTTGAGGCGTGGCAGGACAATCACGCGCGCCCCTATGCGCAGGCCACAGGGCATTTCCTGATGCCACAACCACCGACCGCCAAAGAGTGACGGCTGTGCAGGATGCTTCGGCACCCATAACGCATAAGCGGGTGCTGAAGATTGCGGTACCGATTGTGCTGTCGAATGCCACAGTTCCCATTTTGGGGGCCGTGGATACTGGTGTTGTCGGACAAATGGGCCAGGCCGCGCCAATCGGGGCCGTCGGTATGGGCGCCGTCATCCTGTCCGCGATTTATTGGATTTTCGGGTTCCTGCGTATGGGAACCACAGGTTTGGCAGCACAGGCACGCGGGGCAGGGGACACGGCCGAAACTGGCGCTCTTTTGATGCGGGGGCTGCTTTTGGGCGGTGCGGCGGGGCTGTTTTTTGTCCTGACGCAAATCTGGGTGTTCTGGGGCGCGTTTGCCCTGTCGCCAGCCAGCCCCGAAGTTGAGGCATTAACGCGCGACTATCTGGAAATTCGAATCTGGGGGGCTCCGGCGACAATTGCGCTTTATGCGGTGACCGGCTGGCTGATCGCGATCGAACGGACAAAAGGGGTGTTCATCCTGCAGATCTGGATGAACGGCTTGAATATCGTGCTGGACCTTTGGTTTGTGCTGGGACTTGGCTGGGGCGTCGAAGGTGTTGCGATTGCGACATTGATCGCTGAATGGACGGGTCTGGCTTTGGGCCTCTGGCTGTGCCGCAGCGCGTTTGGTGGCAATCAATGGCGCGACTGGCCGCGAATATTCGATCCCGCCCGCCTGCGCCGCATGATGCAGGTGAACAGGGATATCATGATCCGTTCGGTCCTTTTGACCGGCTCGTTCACGACCTTTCTGTTTGTCGGATCAGATCTGGGCGACGTCAACCTGGCCGCCAATCAGGTCTTGTTGCAATTTCTTGAAATCACAGCGTTTGCCCTGGACGGGTTCGCGTTTTCTGCCGAGGCCCTTGTCGGGGGGGCGGTTGGCGCTAGGGATCGGTATCAGGTGCGGCAGGCCTCGGTTATGGCGTCGCTCTGGGGCGTGGGCGGAGCCTTTGTGCTGGGGGCAGTGTTCTTTTTGGCCGGACCTGCGTTGATCGACGTTATGTCCACCTCGGCTGAAGTGCGGGTTGCCGCACGAGAGTATCTGGCCTGGGCAGCATTGGCCCCAGTGATCGGCGTGGCAAGCTGGATGTTCGACGGTATCTACATCGGCGCCACGTGGACTCGTGCAATGCGGCAGGCGATGATCCAATCCGTCGCGATCTATGTCGTGGCGCTGTTTGTTCTTGTCCCGTGGCTGGGCAATCACGGGTTATGGGCGGCCCTGATGGTGCTGAACATTGCCCGGGGCGTCACCTTGGGATGGCGATACCCCAGACTGGAAGCCCAGATCGCCTAGAGCAGGGTCAGCAGATTTTCAGAAGGCCGACCAATAACCGCCTTGCCGCCTGATATCGCCACAGGGCGTTCGATCAAGATCGGATTGGCAGCCATCGCTGCAATCAAGTCATCCTCGGGCGTTGTCTTGGACAGTCCCAGTTCCTTGAAACGCTTTTCGCCGGTCCGCATCATTTCGATGGCAGGAATACCTAAGCTTTGCAGGGTGGCGCGGATGTCTTCTGCCGAAGGCGCATCATCCAGATACTTGCGGATTTCAACCTTTGCGCCGTTTTCCTCTAGCAGAGCAAGCCCGGCTCGGGACTTGGAGCAGCGCGGGTTGTGCCAATATTCGATCACAGCCAATCCTCTCGTTTGCTGCCAACGACCTGCGCAACAGCTTCAAACCCATCGCGGGCCAATAGATTGTCCAACCCCTGCGCAATGTCAGAGGCAAGGGAAATGCCGCCGAATACCATGGCCGTATAGAACTGAACGGCCGACGCCCCGGCGCAAATCTTTGCATAGGCCTGCTCGGCCGAGCTGATGCCGCCGACGCCGATCAACGGAACCTGCCCGTCTGTCAGCTTGCTCAACTGTGCCAGAACGCGGGTGGATTTTTCAAACAGCGGCGCGCCGGAAAGACCACCAGCCTCTGACTTATGGGGGCTGCTCAGGCCGTCGCGCGACAGTGTCGTATTGGTGGCGATTACGGCGTCTACACCTGTTTCGCGGGCCACGTCGGCAATATCCAGAAGCTCGTCTTCGGTCAGGTCCGGGGCAATCTTCAGGAAAATCGGCAAAGGACGTGCCAGCGCGTCACGGGTTTCAATCACGCCGCTTAACAATGCAGTCAGCGCAGCTTTACCCTGCAAATCCCTAAGCTTTTCAGTGTTAGGGGAGGATACGTTCACCGTGGCAAAATCCAGATGCGGGGCGCAATGGGCCAGTACCTTGGCAAAATCGCCCGGTCGGTCGTCGCTGTCTTTGTTCGCACCAAGGTTCAGGCCGATTACAGCTTCCTTGGGGCGCTGCGCCAGACGGCCTGCCATAACCTCCATGCCTTCGTTGTTAAAGCCGAACCGGTTGATGGCTGCCCTGTCTTCGGTCAGGCGAAACAGGCGCGGCTTCGGGTTGCCGGGCTGGGGGCGCGGCGTGACTGCGCCGACTTCGATAAACCCGAAACCAGCACGGGACAGCGGGGCAAGAACCTCTCCGTTCTTGTCGAAACCGGCGGCCAATCCAACGGGGTTCGGCAGGTCAAGCCCTGCAATTGTTGTGCGCAGCCTTGGCGACGTAATCGGTCCCGGTGCCGGGGCCAGCCCAGCCTTCAGGGCTTTGATCGACAGTCCATGGGCGGCTTCCGGGTCCATCCGGTGAAGGGCGGCAAGGCCAATTTTCTCGGTCAGTTTCATCCAAACGACTCTCCGCCCTGTACCGGGGCGCAGCGGATCAGGCGCGAGGTTTCAACCGCTGCCTGGCGGTGCACAACCGCCTTTTGATAGGCCGGGTTCGTAACCATCTCAAGGAAGGCATGTGCAGAAGGATACCGGGCAATGAATACGGCATCCCAACTTTCGTCGCTGGGGCCGATCAGGGTTGTCTGGAACGCGCCGCGCCACAGTATGGATGCCCCCAAACGTGCGATGATCGGCGCGGTTTCGGTTCCGTAGTTTCGATATGCCTGTGCACCGGTCAAGTCAGCCTTCGCCAGATCATGCCCGTCAGGGTATTGCGCCTTGGCCCGGAACTTCACAAGATTCAGCATCTCGATCGGATGGTCGCGGTCGAGGGTTTTGAACGCCTCGAATTGCGCGCGCTCGGGGTCGATATAGGTTGTCATTCCATCTCCTCGGGGAATTGGTGCGCATGTCCATCAAACGGCAGGGGGCGCGACCAGACAACGTCCGTCATGCGGATTTTGCGGTAGAGGTGGGGGAACAAAGCGCCGCCCCGCGACACCTCCCACTTCAGGCTGTCTCCCATCGCGTCCGCATCGCAGGCCAGCAAGGTCAGCCCGGTGACACCTGCAAAGTGCTTGGCCGCGGTTTCAGCAGCCTGCGTCGCGGTCGAGAAATGAACATACCCATCCGAAACGTCAATCGGTGCACCATCGGATTCGCCGTTGGACTGCAACGCGGCCCATTCATCGGCCCGAAAAATCTTGTAAATCAGCATGGGCTCGTGATGCCCCGCGCGACGGCTAGAATCAAGATGGATTTCCCCCTTTGACTCTTTGAACAGCAGAGCGCACCATCACGCCCAATAACAATAGGGAGTTTCAATATGTTGACCCGTTTCCTGGCTTCGGCCGCTGTTTTGGGCCTGACCGCAGGCATGGCGTTGGCCGAATACAAGCTGACGATCCTGCACACCAACGACATCCACAGCCGTATCGAGTCCATCAACAAATATGATTCAACTTGCGATGCCGAGGATGAAGCAGAAGGCAAATGCTTTGGCGGCGTTGCGCGGTTGAAAACGATCGTGGACGCCCGTCGCGATGCGCTGAGCGGCGAAAACTATCTTTTGCTTGATGCCGGTGACCCCTTCCAAGGTTCGCTGTTCTATACGACCTATAAGGGCGCTGCGGAAGCTGAGTTCATGGAAGCAATCGGCTATGATGTCATGGCGGTTGGAAACCACGAATTTGACGACGGCCCCGAAGGTCTGGCTGCATTTGTTGACGTTGTCAGTTTTCCCGTAATCTCGGGAAATCTGGACCTGTCGTCTTCAGCGGAGCTGAAAGATCGCGTTGATGGGCATGTTGTCCTTGAACTGGGCGGCCAGAAGATCGGGATCGTCTCAGCACTGGCGACGGACACGGTGGAAACCTCAAGCCCCGGCAAGGACGTCGTGTTTCAGGACGAAATCGAAAGCCTGACCGCCGATGTCGAGGCGCTGAAGGCCGAGGGTGTGAATATCGTCATCGCCCTGACCCATGTGGGTTTGGCCAAGGATATCGAGATTGCCGAAAAAGTTCCGGGGCTGGATCTAGTCGTGGGCGGGCACTCCCATACGCTTTTGTCCAACACGCAAGAGGGCGCGGCTGGGTCTTATCCCGTGATGGTCGGCGACGTTCCGGTCGTTCAGGCCTATGCCTATTCCAAGTATCTCGGCGAGGTTACGCTGACCTTTGATGATGACGGAAACCTTGTATCTGCAGAAGGTGAGCCAATCCTGCTGGATGCCTCGGTAACTCCGGACCCCGATATCGCCGCGCGTGTTGCCGAGATGGGCGCCCCGATCGAGGAAATGAAACAGCGTGTGGTCGCCAGTTCCGCTGAAGCGATTGAAGGAAACCGCGATGTTTGCCGCGTTCAGGAATGCCAAATGGGCAACCTTGTCGCCGACGCGATGTTGGCGCGGGTCGCGGATCAGGGCGCTCAAATCGCGATTGCCAATTCGGGTGGTCTACGGGCCTCAATCGACTCGGGCGATGTGACCATGGGCGAAGTGTTGACGGTTCTGCCGTTCCAGAACACGCTTTCGACCTTTGAGATCAGCGGCCAGGGCGTGATTGATGCTTTGGAAAACGGCGTCAGCCAAGTCGAAGAGGTCAAGGGCCGCTTCCCTCAGGTGGCGGGCATGACCTTCACATGGGACCCGTCAGTGGCACCGAACGAAGGCCGCATCACCGAAGTCATGGTGGTCGATGGCGACGGATTTAAGCCGATTGATCCCGCCGCGACCTATTTGGTTGTCACGAACAACTATGTCCGCAATGGCGGAGACGGGTACAGCATGTTCGAAGGTGACGACAAGAACGCTTACGACTTTGGCCCGGATCTGGCTGATGTGACGGCGGAATACCTTGCAGAAAACGCGCCTTACACGCCGTATCTGGATGGTCGTATCAAGCAGAAGTAACGCGACTTAGAAAACAAAATTTAGGCCGCATCAGTCGATGCGGCCTTTTTGTTTCGGACCCGTTAGCTGAAATCGTATTCCGGCCAAAGCTCTGGATCGAACCCTTGCAGCATCGGTTGAAGATGCTCTGAAACGTCGCGCCAACCGCCAATGGACTTGGTCGAGATTTTCTTGCGCACTTGGTCGATACTGGCCGTTCTGACCTGTTTGGTGTTCTTTTCCGGGTGCATCATGGTTTCGGACCATTTGATGTCACAGAATTCGGTAACCTGTTGGCTGTACGTCTTGGGGTCGGCGACCAGCTTTTCGTAAGGAACTGTCAGAATTCTGTCGCCAAACACAGCGGTCCAATGCGTCATATAGCGACGGTACAGGTTCGCTGTGTGGGCAATTGCTTCAAGGTTTGAGGCATAGCGCATCCCGCCAGCAGGGAACCTTCTGATCCATTTGGACAGACCAACGTCGCGCGGATCGCGCAGCATGTTGATGACTTTGGCATTGGGGAAGGCCGACAGAAGGAAACCCGCGCGCTGAAAGTTGTGCGGCATCTTATCGACAAACGCGGCGGAGTCGTGGGGGATTGGAGGCATCAACTTGCGGAATTCCCGTGCAAATTCCGCCGCCTCTTTTTCGCCGAACCGTTTACCGGTTTTCAAATGGGCCTGAGACAGGTCGCCGGTAATCGTAAGCTCTCCGCACCCCGCGATTTCGGGGTCAGAACTCAGCATCATTTCCATCAACGTGGTGCCGGAGCGGGGCTGGCCCAGAACGAAAATGGGTTTGGGGGATTCCGAAAGGTCAGCCATGACCGGATCGACCCCAATGGGGAACAGGTCCGTGATCTGCGTCAGCTTTTCTTCTTCTGCCTGGAAATCATACGGGTTTGCTTCATGCTGGACTGCATTGGCCCGCGCAAATTGAGGAAGCGCGGCGCCCACCCCTTCGGTCTTTGAGATCAGCTCGGCCTTGGCGAATTCCAACTCTGAAAGTTCATGCTCATTTGATTTGCGGGCGGCTTCAACCGCTGGCATCAGGTCTGGCGCGGTTTCCGCGTTCGCCATGGTTGAAAGTTGGAACAGCGTCGCCACATGCCCGGGCTCTTCGGTCAGAATCCGCTGCATAATTTCCTTCGACCCCACCTTGTCGCCGCTTTGATGCAGGTTAACGGCCATCTGAAACGCAACATTGTGATTTTCAGGGTCCAGCGCATAAGCCCGGGTAATGTCGCGCGCGCTGTCTTCGACAAACGATATGCGCCCATAGGCCCGTGCACGCGTCGACAAAAGACCGGGGTTATCCGGGTCCGAGGCCAGCTTTCTGGAAGTATAGTCGATGATCAGACGCCAGTTGCTGCCCTTTTGCTGGATTTCGTCGATGACGCGGGTCAGTTCCTTGTTGTTGGGGAACTTCTCAAGCTTTTGTTCAGCAAATTCCAGCGCCTTGGGAATTTGACCGGTTTGCATTAGCGCGTTGGCAAGGTTTTCGACAAATTGCGGATCGTCCGGTTTCATCCGCGAGGCTTCGACGAAATGTGGTATCGACTTTCGATACTGCTTCATCTCGGTCAGGACAAAGCCGGAAATGGCGTGAAAATCCGTGTCTTTTGGGAACTTCTTGAGGCCCAACTGTGCTTTTTTCAATGCTTGCTGCAGCTTGCCTGCGTCCAGGGCCGACAGCGCCTTACTTTTCAGGGAACTTGCTGTTTGATTTTGCATATGACCCCGTGAGAACCTGTGCCTGTAGGAAATACTGTTGATGGTTCATTACCCATGTGCGGACGGTTTGCAATAACTCTTCCCAACGACGCTATGGCGCAGCTTTTTGCAGCTCGGCCTGCTAATACGTTGCCTGCCGTGCCCAACTTTAATGTTTGCCCGACAAATCAGGTGCATGTGGTACGGGCCGGAGAAACCGGCCGCACGCTGGACCCTCTGCGATGGGGGTTTCTGCCGCATTGGTACAAGACGGAAACCGCGGGTCCCTTGCTGATCAACGCGCGGGCAGAAACATTGGCCGAGAAGCCCGCCTTTCGTGCAGCTTGCCGCGAGCGGCGGTGCCTGATCGTGGCCACCGGGTTTTACGAATGGACCAAGACGGACCAGGGTGATCGGCTGCCTTGGTACATTCAACGTAATGATGGCGCGCCCATTGCCTTTGCTGGAGTCTGGCAAGATTGGGGGGGCGAGGGCGCGCGGCAAGGGACCTGCGCAATCGTCACAACCCCTGCCAACAAACACCTGAGCGCGATCCATCACCGAATGCCCCTGATACTTGAGCAAAACAACTGGCCCTTGTGGTTGGGTGAAACTGGAAAAGGGGCCGCGCGATTGATGCAACCGGGGGCCGAAGGTGTTCTTAGTTTTCACCGGGTGGATCCGGTGGTGAATTCCAACCGGGCATCTGGTCCTGACCTTATTGAGCCTGTCGATGCGTGATCGCTGTTCTTTCCAAACCGGGCAGGGCGGGTTAGACCGCTGACATGGTTCTGAAATTTTCCAACCTGCCCGAACTCTATGCGCATGGATTTGACACGGTGATCGACGTGCGCAGCCCTGCGGAATTTGCCGAAGATCATTTGCCCGGTGCAATAAACCTGCCGGTGTTGGACAATGAAGAACGCGCAAGGGTCGGCACGATATACGTTCAGCAAAGCCCCTTTCTGGCGCGAAAGCTGGGCGCGGCATTGGTGTTTCGGAACGCGGCTAATCATATCGAACGCAGCCTGTCCCACCACGTAGGAGGGTGGAAGCCCTTGGTTTATTGCTGGCGCGGCGGGCAGAGGTCAGGGTCCTTCACCTGGATGCTGCAGCAAATCGGCTGGCGAGCCGAAGTTGTCGAGGGCGGTTATCGCACCTATCGCAGGTTGGTGAACCATTACCTGTATGATGACCCGTTGCCCCACCGATTGATTGCGCTGGACGGGTATACGGGTACCGCAAAGACCGAATTGCTGGCCAAGCTCGACGCGTGTGGCGTTCAGGTGCTTGATCTTGAAGGGCTGGCAAATCACCGGGGGTCATTGCTGGGTGAAATGCCCGGAGGACAGCCCAGCCAGAAGGCCTTCGAATCCGCGTTGGCAGCCAGTTTGTGCCTGCTGGATCCCGCCCGTCCGGTGGTGGTGGAAGCGGAGTCTTCGAAAATCGGATCGTTGATCTTGCCTCCAACCATCTGGTCCGCGCTTCGAAACGCGCCCCGTATTCAGATCGCTGCCCCGATTGAGGCACGCTCGGCCTATCTGGTGTCGGCCTATGACGACGTGTTGTCAGATAGTGACCGGTTGCGGGATCGGCTGTCTCCGCTCCGGTTTCACCGGGGCCACGATATTGTGGATGGGTGGTTGTCGTTGATCGACGCAGGCGACAAGAAGGCTCTGACCCGAGCCTTGATGGAGCAGCACTATGACCCGGCTTATGCCAAGCCCAGCCGGGCGCGCAAAGCGCCGGTCATCGCCCATGTCGATGTTCCTAGGTTGGACGACGCGGGATTGGACAGTGCGGCGGCACAGGTCCAACAGGTTTTGGATCAGCTTTGAAGGCGCAGGCCGGGTGTGTCGGTCATTTGGCCAATAAAAACTGCGGGGTATCCCGCCTCACGTAGCGTCGTACAGGTTTGATGAGCGTGATCCGGGGAAACGGCAGCCAATAAGCCCCCGGCGGTTTGCGGGTCGAACAGCAGGTCGATCTTGCCGCCGGAGGGCAATTCGGGCGCCAGCGCGCGATTGTCATTGAACAGCGTGGATCTGACGCCGCCTTCGCTCAGTTCAAGTGCGCCGGTCATGATCGGTATTGCATCGGGATCAAGGGTCGCCCCGCAGCCTGAAGCTTCGCAGATACCCAAAAGATGCCCTGCGAGGCCAAACCCGGTTACGTCCGTCATGGCATGGGCGTCGGCCAGAATGCGCGAAGCTGCATCCTGCGGCTGGACCATCTGTTGAAATGCCTTTGAGACCCACGCTCCGTCCGCCGCGCCAGCCATTTCAGCGGCCATCAGGATACCGCTGCCCAATGGTTTGGTCAGGATCAGGGCATCACCGGGGCGTGCACCGGCAAGCGTGATCGGGTCGCGCTCACACAGGCCGGTCAAGGTGAAGCCGATGGTCAATTCGTCCCCCATGGAACTGTGGCCACCTACAATTTCAGCTCCGGCTGAACGGATAACGTCGTTAGCCGTCGTCATGACCTCGACCATCGTGCGGTGCTGCAAGTCCGGGGACATCCGGGGCAAAATGATTGTGGCCGTTGCAGCTTGCGGTGCAGTTCCCATCGCCCAGATATCACCAAGGGCGTGCACGGCGGCGATCCGAGTCATCAGGACCGGGTCGAGTGTGAAACCGCGAAGGTGATCCGATGTCATGACCTGCCGTGCGTTTCCGGTTAGCAGAAGGGCGGCGTCGTCATTGGGCAACGGCGTCACATCTGCGCGGTCGGGTTTGGGCAGGTTGCGCAGGGCGTCCCGCAACGCGCCCCTCCCGATCTTTGCGCCGCACCCCCCGCACATAGGTTTGTCACCGACCGCGCTTTCCATCCCAGCGGCGTGGTCGCGGGGCAGCGCAGGTTGTGTCATCTGAGGCAGGTTGCGGAATTTGTTCATGAATGTCTGGTCGATGTGGTCCTTCCATTTCCACATCAACGCACCACTGAACGAGGTGCCCAGACGTTCGGCCAGCGCGGACTTTCCGCCCAAAGACACCAGTTTCAGGTAGTCCTTTTGCGGGACATACCGGCGCAGTTTTCCCGCGCCAAGGGCTGCGCGCAAGTTGTTGAACAGAATGGGGGCTTCTCTTACTGCATAGACGCCTGCCTTGGGTCTTGGGCTTTCGGTCAGATGCGCGCAATCCCCGGCGGCAAAGACAGCCGGGTCACTGGATTGAAGGTGCCCGTCGACCTGAATAAAGCCGTCTTTCAAATCCAGCCCTGTCTGCGCGATCCACTCATGGGCGCGGGCACCGGCGGCACCGGTTACAAAGTTCGCCGGAATCTGACGCCCGTCCTCAAGCAGCACATGATCGTTTGCAATCCGCGTGATGGTCGCGCCTTCGATGACTTCAATGCCAAGGCCGGACATCGAGCGCCTTATCGTCGATGCGGCTTTGACCTGCGTTGCGGTCAGGGCTTGGGCATTGTCGATCAACGTGACCTGCGCGGGTCGGTTTCTGGACTTCAGGGCATGGGCCATTGCCATGACCAATTCGACGCCCGCAATACCGCCGCCAATAACGACCACCGCAGCAGGGCCGCTTTGGTCGACAAAATCGCCCCATTTGGCTGCAAATGGCCCCAGCGGTTTGGCTGGGGTCGCGTGTTCGGCGAAGCCCTCAAGTCGTGGCATGTCCGAGGTGATGCCTACGTTGACCGAAGCCACGTCAAACGTGATCGGAGGGCGTCCGGGCACATGCACATGTCGGTCATTCAGGTCGATTCCATCCACGGCCCCTAGAACGATGCGCGCACCTGCGAACCGGGCCAGCTTGACCAGATCGATATTCAGCTCGTGCCTGTCATAATGCCCGGCGACAAACCCCGGCAGCATGCCCGAATACGGTGCAGTCGGGCCGGGGTTGATCACCGTGACCCGAGCGCCCGGCAGCGGGTCCATCCCCCATTTCCGCAGCAGCAGTGCGTGGGTGTGACCGCCGCCAATAAGAACCAGATCGCGGGTCAGGGGCAGCGGAGGTGTATTCATATCGCTAGTTCGCCGTATGGTCCGGTACGTCTTCGACCTGTTCGACGGCGTGGGTGGCCCAAAGCCCGTCCTCGCCCGCGTCTGGCAGGTTCTCGGGTTTTTCATGGCGGTGAATGTGCCACTTTGCAATGAACAGGGCCGTGATCGGGGCTGTCAGGAACAAGAACAGCGTGATCAGCAGCTCATGCAGGGACAGATGATTTTCAATCAAAACCGAATGGATGATTGAAGCCACAAGAACGCCGCCCACCCCCAGAGTGGTCGCTTTGGTCGGCGCGTGAAGGCGCGACATCGGGTCTTTCAGTTTGATCATCCCATAAGAGCCCACGAACCCGAAAATCCCCGAGACGACTAGAAAGAACGCGATCAAAAACTCGAAAATGAATGCCATGCCGCCCTCACTCGATAATATTGCCGCGCAACATGAAACGCGCGTAAGCCACGGTTGAGACGAAGCCCAGCATGGCAATGATCATGGCGGATTCGAAAAAGATCTCGGTCCCCAGGGATAAGCCATACAGGATCAGAAGGGCGATGGTGTTGATCACCATCGTATCCAGCGCCAGCACACGGGTGCCGACGCCGTCTGCTGTGATGATCCGCCAAAGGCACATCATGATGGCGGTTCCGAAGCACGCAAAGGCAAACCAGATGGCGTAGTCGATCATTCGAAAATCTCCTTGAGCCGGCGTTCATAGCGCTGCTTGATTTGATCCCGCACCGCATCGGGGTCGGGGGCGTCCAGGCAATGAACCAAAAGGCAATGACCTTGCGCTGACAGATCGCTGCTGACCGTGCCCGGTGTCATTGTAATGGTGCCGGCCAGAACGGTTATGGCCTCGGGCGTGCGAAGTTCCAGCGGTACGCTGATCCAATTGGGTTGGCGGTCTGCATCGCGTTTGAACAGGATGATCCGGGCGACGGTGACATTGGCCACGACGATATCCCAAAGTACGACCAGAATATACTCTACGACCATGGGCCAATTCCGCAGTTTTGGGCGATCCGGCCAGTAGGGTTGCGTGACGAATGGGATGATGATCCCTAAAATCAGGCCGAAGACCAACGAGTTCAGCGAAGGTTCGTTCGCCAGCAGAACCCACACAACCGTCAAAAGAAACGTCAGATGAGGGTGCGGAAATATCCGGTGCAGGAGTCTTATCATTCTTCGCCTCCCAATACGGCTGAGATATAGTCTTCCGGGGTAAACAACTGCTGGGCCGTGCTGCTGGCGTATTGCAATGCAGGACCAGCGAATAGCGTCAGCATGACAAGGCCAAGAACAAGCGTAAAGACGGCAGTGAAGGCAAGACCGGGTTGCGGTTCTGGCGCCGGAACTGCGTCAACCCCGTCTTCGTTTTCTTGGTCCGCTTCTGGGTTGTGCTGGGCGCCATGACTTTTCCAAAAGATCAGCGACCCGGCCCGCGCCAGCCCGACAATCGTGACGAATGAGCCGATCAGGATTACGGCCCAGATTGCGTTTGCGTCCCGTGCATCCCGCGCGGCGTCCAGAACCAACAATTTGCCGACAAAGCCGGATAGCGGCGGCATCCCTGCCAACGCGATGGCCCCGACAAAGAACAGGGCTGAAATCAACCCGCTCTGCGGCATTGGGCGCGTGGGGGCAATCGCTCCGCCGCGACGTTCCATCACCAGATCAGCCACCAGGAACAGCAGGGCGGTCGCTAGGGTCGAATGGTAGATATAGTACAGCGCGGCGGTCGTGGCGGTTTCCGTGAACAGTGAAATGGCAATCAGCAGCGTTCCCATAGACGCGATGGCGCAAAAGGCCACCATCCGCGCGATATGCTGCGCGCCAAGGATGCCGATCGTGCCCACCGCAAGCGTCACCAGAGCAGCCGGTTGTAGCCATGCGCCTACCAGTCCTTGCGTCGCTTCTACCTCGGGGCCGAAGCCCAGCGTGTACATCCGCAGGATCGAATAGGCCCCGACCTTGGTCATGATGGCAAACAGTGCTGCGACAGGCAGAGGGGCGTTTGCGTAGCTGGCGGGTAGCCAGAAATGCAGAGGCAATACCGCGGCCTTGATACAGAACACCAACAGCAACAGCACCGCACCGACCCGCAGCAGGGCCGTGTCGTCGGCCGGTAGCTCGGCCACGCGTACAGCCATGTCCGCCATGTTTAGCGTACCGGTCACAGCATAAAGCGTTCCCAGTGCGAACAGGAACAGGGTTGATCCCAGCAGGTTATAAGCGACGTATTGCACGCCTGCCTTCAGACGCACCGCCCCGCCGCCATGGGTCATCAGGCCGTAAGAGGCGATCAGCAGAACCTCGAAGAAAACAAACAGGTTGAAGGCGTCGCCAGTCAGGAATGCGCCGCACACACCCATCAATTGAAAGTGGAACAAGGCATGGAAATGTTTGCCCCGGTCGTCCCAGCCCGAGGCGACGGCATACAGCACAATCGGCAGCGCCAGCAGGGCGGTCAGCAGTACCATCATGGCCGACAGGCGGTCCAGAACCAGAACAATACCGAACGGCGCGGGCCAGTCGCCCAGTTCATAAACCTGAATGTCGCCTCCCGCCGCCTGTGCAGTAATCGTCAGGGCAATCCCCAGCAGACCAACAACCCCGGCGACCGAGAAGATGCGTTGCAGGTCCAGATGATACCGCAGGACCATGATAATAAACGGGGCCAAGATCGCAGGAAGGACGACCGGCGCAACGATCCAGTGGTTCATGCGTCTTCTCCCGGCGCATCCACGCTGTCTTGCGCGGTCATGTCGATGTGGTCATCCCTGGACGACAGGTACGCCGACAATGAGATCATGACGATCACCGCCGTCATCCCGAACGAGATCACGATGGCCGTCAGAACCAGCGCCTGTGGCAGCGGATCGGTATAGGGAACGTCTTCGTATTTGTTCAGGACAGCAGGAGCGTTCAGCGCCAGCCGTCCGGTGGCGAACAGGAATACATTCACGGCGTAGGTCAGCAAGGACAGGCCCAGAATAACCGGAAAGGTTCTACGGCGCAGGATCAGGAAAATCCCGGCGGCGGTCATGATGCCAACGGCTGAGGCGACAAGCGCTTCCATCAGGCTTGCTCCTTTTCTTGTTCTTCTTCCGGGGGATTATCCCGCAGCGGGTTGATATCCATCGGGAATTCCTGCGCCATTCCGGGCTGCCAGGCAAACCGTGACAGACTGTCCAAAGCCAGCATGACGGCGCCCAGAACCGCCAGGAAAACGCCTGTGTCGAACAGCATCGCCGTGGCCCATTCGAACTCTTCCAGCGGTGGCCAGTGCAGATAGCCGAAGTCGCTGGTCAGGAAGGGGCGTTCGTTGAACCACGCACCCAGACCCGTTGCGGCTGCGATCAGGACACCCCAGCCGATTGTGCCGTGATAATAGAACCGCTGCCGTTCAATGGCCCAAGTGTATCCGCTGGCCATGTATTGCATCAGGTAGGCGATGGCGACGATCAGTCCGGCGATAAAGCCGCCTCCGGGCTGGTTGTGGCCGCGGAAAAAGATATAGGCCCCCACCATCAACGCAATTGGCATCATCATGCGCGTCACGACCACCATCATGAGAGGGTGTGAATCACCCGATTGCGGCCAGTGCGGTTTGCGTTTCAGCAGATAGCTGCGGACATTCGTCCCCAATACGGATTCTGTCAGCGCAAAGATGATCAGGGCAGCAATCCCCAGCACAATGATTTCACCAAAGGTATCAAAACCCCGGAAGTCGACCAGAATCACGTTGACGACGTTGGTGCCTCCGCCTCCTTTGTACGAGTTGGCAAGGTGGAACTCGGAAATGGTTGGAAACGCAAAGTCACGCAGCATGAGCGCATAGATCAACGCGCCAGTACCCAGCCCTGCGACGACTGAAATAGCCGCGTCCCGCCAGCGCCGCGTTGCGCTGCTGTCCCATGGTGTATCCGTAGGCAGAAAGTTCAGCGACAGCAGCAGAAGGATCATGGTCACCACTTCGACCGAGATCTGCGTCAAGGCCAAATCCGGAGCCGAGAGGTAGTTGAACGCCATTGAAACGATCAGTCCAACGACTCCGATCAGGACCAGCGACAGCAACCGGTTACGGTGGAACCACATAATCGCCAGCGTTGCACCCACCAGACAGATCCAACCGATGAACGGAATGAGTGGCGCAGGCAGGGCTTCGCGTGTCGCGACCCCCAGCGACCCGGTCGAATACGCATAGTATCCCAGTCCGAGCGTGAAGGCGATCAGGATTATGGCGTACCGGCTGATCACACCATTATGCAGCGCGTCTGTGACCCACCTGCTGAACACCGTGAATGCGCCAATGACATAGTCAAAGATCGCTTTGGCCTCGGGGCGGGGAAGGGCGTTCCAAAGCTGCTCGCCCCGGCGGTGAAGGGCCAGCAGGAACAGACCGCCCAGCGTTGCAACAACGGACATGTAAAGCGCAGGCGTAAAGCCGTGCCACAGCTTCAGCGAGTAGTAGGGCAGTTTCTCGCCGCCAATCACTGCGCTGGATACAACGGCGACCAGTGGCCCTACAAGGGCCGCAGAATACAGGCCAATCAGCACAACAAGCACCACAAGGAAAGCCGGGGCCAGCCATAGCCCGACCGGAGGATCATGTGGATGGGCCGGGTAATCGCTCCGCTGTGGGCCAAGAAACACATGGCTGACGAAGCGGAATGAATATGCGGCAGAAAACAGCGCCGCCAGCAAAGCAAGACCCGGCACCAGGTAGTGTGAGTTCAACCAAGTGGTGTGAACGGTTTCTTCCAGCATCATCTCCTTGGACAAGAAGCCGTTCAGGGGCGGTAGCCCTGCCATTGACAGTGCTGCAATCGCTCCGATGGTGAAGGTTATCGGCATAAGCTTTCGCAGACCGCCAAGCCGCTTGATGTCGCGGGTTCCCGTCTCGTGATCGACAATGCCTGCGGTCATGAATAGCGCGGCCTTGAAGGTCGCGTGGTTGATGATGTGGAACACGGCTGCGACGGCTGCGAACTTGGTGCCAAAGCCCAGCAACATCGTCACCAGCCCCAGATGTGACACCGTTGAAAACGCCAGCAGCGCCTTCAGGTCATCTTTGAACAGAGCGATGCAGGCACCGATCAGCATCGTGACCAACCCTGTTGTCGCGACAATATAGAACCACGCATCTGTTCCGGCCAGAACCGGCCACATTCGCGCCATCAGGAAAAGCCCGGCCTTCACCATTGTGGCAGAGTGCAGGTAAGCCGAAACCGGTGTCGGTGCAGCCATCGCATGGGGCAACCAGAAGTGAAACGGGAATTGGGCCGACTTGGTGAAACACCCCAACAGGATCAGGATCAGCGCAGGCAGATAGTGCGGCGACGACTGGATCAGTTCTTTGTTCTGAAGAATGACGCTCAGGTCGTAGGAGCCGACGATATTGCCAAGGATCAGCATCCCCGCGATCATGGCGAGCCCGCCTGACCCCGTTACCGCCAGTGCCATTCTGGCCCCTTGGCGCCCTTCGGGAAGGTGTTTCCAATAGCCGATCAGTAAGAATGAGCTCAGCGATGTAAGTTCCCAGAAAATAAGTAGAAGAAGGATGTTGTCCGACAAAACGATACCGACCATCGCGCCCTGAAACAGCAGCAGGTACGTGTAGAACTGCCCCATCGGATCTTCGCGTGACAGGTAGAACCGGGCGTAGAGAATGATCAGCAGACCGATGCCCAGGATCAGCAGGGCAAACAGAAAACCAAGACCGTCCAGCATGAAATTGGCGTTCAGCCCAAGGCTGGGAATCCAATCAAACCGAGCGGTCACGACATCCCCCCGCATGACCGACGGGATGTGGATGAGCAAACCCATCAAGGCCAGAAACGTGGTCAGCCCCGCGGCGGATGCAGCTGCGTTTCGTCCCGCCCTGATAAGAAGGGCTGGAAACACAGCGCCGAGAAAGGGAAGGGCCGCGATGAGGAATAGGGACAAGTGCGATACTCCGGACTGGGCGGTCAAAATTAGTACTGATTTTGTAAGGAAATATTTCCGACTGTCCAGCTATTGCAAGTTTTGCACTTTGTCCTACCCCTGCATTCAGGGCGAAGTTTTGTGCGGGAAAATGACGCGATCTTGATTGGCGCGTCTATTTTCGGCGCGGAATTGAAACTGGGACTGTGATAAACCCGTCTTGCCGGTTTAGGAGTATGCGACGTGGCAGGTGAAACAGCTAGAACACGCAGATGGGTTGTGCTTGGCACGGTCGGCGTCGTGGCAACAGGGTTGGCGGTTCGCGAATACCGGCTGATCCCTCCTGTTTACGCGGGTGGGCAGCTTGGGGTTCGGGACGCGCACCAACAGGCTGTATCAGGTGAGATATTGTTGCTTGATATCCGCACGCCACGGGAATGGTCGGCGACAGGCGTCGGAGAAGGGGCGGCAACGCTGGACATGCGCCGGGAGGATTTTGTCGAGGTGTTGGATCAATTGACCGATGGCGACAGGACCACGGCAATCGCTTTGATCTGCGCGCGTGGTGTCCGGTCAGCCCGGCTGAGTAACCGCCTAAGCGAGGCCGGGTTTGAGAACATTATCGACGTTCCCGAAGGTATGCTTGGGTCCGCTGCGGGTCCGGGCTGGCTGCGTACGGGCCTGCCTTTGGTTGACTACGAAAAGGAATAGCTATGATCCGAACGGTGACATTGGCACTTGGCCTTTCGCTTGCGGGTCAGACCGGCCTTGCCGCCTGTGCTGATCAGGACGGGATGTGCGAAACGGCCTCGGGTGGGTACCACATCGAACTGCCACAGGCCGAAAACCCGCCGCTGGTGGTTTTTCTGCACGGCTATGGCGGCACCGCAACGGGAACTTTGAAAAACCGCAGGATGGTCGACCCTCTGCTGGCCCGAGGCTATGCGGTCATGGCCCCCGAAGGGTCAGAGCGAAACGGACGCCAAAGCTGGAATTTTTTCCCCGGATGGGAAGGCAGGGACGAAACCGCATTCCTGACCGAAGTGGTGCAGGACGCCTCGGACCGGTTTGGTGTTGATGCCGACCGCGTAGTTCTGGGTGGGTTTTCGGCCGGGGCCTTCATGGTCTACTATCTGGCATGCGCTGCGCCCGAGACATTCTCGGCCTATGTGCCGGTATCCGGCGGGTTTTGGCGGCCCCATCCCCAAAGCTGCGAGGGAGCGGTGCGCCTGTTTCACACGCATGGCTGGACCGACAATGTAGTCCCGCTGGAAGGCCGCATCCTTGGCGGAGGCCGCTTTCATCAGGGCGACATTTTTGCCGGGTTGGAAATATGGCGCGTAGCCAATGAATGCGCAGACACCAAGCCAACCGGCTTTTCCACAACCGGCCAATTCATGCGCCGTCACTGGAGTGGTTGCGCCGATGGCGGCGCGTTGGAATTCGCGCTTTTCCCCGGGGGTCACAATGTGCCCAAGGGGTGGTCCGATATGATGGTTGACTGGTATGAAGGCCTGCCGGGGGGCTGACCAAAGCGCCTTATTCGGCAGGCGTCATGACGCCCTTGCCCTCGACCAGACGCTTCAATTCATCCCGGTGCCGGCGGGCCGATCTGGTGATCGCGGGTTCCTGAATATCTTCTTTCATCCCGACCATACGGCGCGCGGGTGCAGATGAAACACCGCTGAGCGCCGATAACGGAATGGCAAACGCCAGGCTAATGGCAATTGGAGCCAGCCAGATCGACACGAGGCCCGACAGAATGCCAACACTCAGGGCGACGCCGCTGATGGTTTCCAGCGCATGGCACAGGATCAATGTACGCAACCCATAGCTGCTGCCATCGCGCGCCTGTGGGGACCAGCCTTTTTGCACACCAAACGCTGTACGGAAAACGGCGATCATCTGCTGCACCATAAGGATCGGAGCATAGAGGATGGACAGGACCACCTCGGCCAGAAACGAGGTCAGGAACTTGGAACCGCCACCAAACTCGGCATAGCGCATGCCGCTTAGGGGCAGGGCCAGAACGCCAAGTACTTTAGGGGCCAGCAGCATGGCGTACATGACCAAGATGATCAGGACGTGACGGGTTTCCGACATTTCAGGCCACTGCGGGAACAGAGGGTTATCGGGGCTGAAATAATGCAGAACCGACGCGTCTTCGCCCTGACCGATAAGCGCCCACATGACCAGCAGGGCGAACCAAAGCGGTGACATCAAGTATCCAACCGCACCGTGGAACATGTGGAACCGCGATACGGCCCGAAACCCGGCAGAGTCCAACAGTTTCAGGTGCTGCAGGTTGCCTTGGCACCAGCGCCTGTCCCGTAATGCGTGATCAATCAGGGTTGGCGGGGTTTCTTCGTAAGATCCACGGATGCGCGGCAGGAACCGCACGCCCCATCCGGCGCGGCGCATTAGCCCAGCCTCGACGAAGTCGTGACTCATGATCAGCTTTTCCTGACCGCTGAGCGTCCGTAGTTTTGGCAGACCCGCACAATTGGCAAAAGCCTTGGTGCGGATAATGGCGTTGTGACCCCAATAGTTGCCCTCTTGCCCGCACCAGCGGGCCAGCCCTTCGGCAAAGGCGATACCGTAAACCCCATTGGCGAATTGCTGCATGCGGGCAAAAACCGACTGCGCGCCGATCAATTGAGGATAGCTCTGGATCAGGCCCGCGCCGGGGTCGCGCGCCAACGAGTCGGTCAGGCGCAGGATTGCCTGGCCCGTCATCAGGCTGTCTGCGTCCAGCACCAGCATCGCGTCCCAATCAGCACCCCAGCGACTGACCCAATCGGCAATGTTTCCGACCTTGCGGTCCGTGTTCTGTTCACGCCGACGGTAATAGAGTTCCAACCCCGGCGCGAGCGTGGTGCGCAACGCTTCGATACTGGCTTGTTCCTGCGCGGCAATTTCGGGATCGCGGGTGTCGGACAAGATGAACATGCCATAGTGATGCTGACCACCTTGCGCGCGCAGGTCTTCCAGCATCGTCCGGGCATTCCCCAGAACATTCCACGGAACCTCGTTATAGACAGGCATCAGCAGAGCAACGCGCAGCGGCTGCGCGCGATCTTGCCGTTGCGGCGGTGCTTGCCGGGACAGCGACACCATGCCCAGCAATACAGTGCAGACCGTGAAAGCGATCCAGAAGAAATTAAAGGAAATCAGGGTTAGAAGGATACCTTCTACCAGATTGATTCCTTCGGCCGCAAACCAGTCCGCCATCACCCATAACAAGCACAGCGTCGCAACCATTGCGGGCGAGAACACAAGCGCACGCCAGAAGCCAGCCGAAGGACGCTGGCCGCCCGGGACTTGTGCATCGCGGAACCCTGCGCGGAAATTCTGCGCTGGCATCGCCAAAGGGGTCTCAGGCGGCATGATATGCAAATCGCTGCTCATATGGTCCAACGGTACAGCCAGACCTCTGAGGCCGGTTGTTTGTCTTTCATCAATTGCGCACGCAGTTCGACGTGGTTGCGTTCACCGGGTTGGAACGAGAATGCCAGCCGCAACCCACCCGTATCGGGGTTACGCTGCAATACACCATCCGAGGTTTCGGCATGGGGCGAGTCTACGAAGATGGTCATCGCCTCGGGATCATCGAACAGATCGCTTGGCTCAAAGTCGATGACAGCCAGACGTCCGTCGCCAAAGGTGTTGTCCCCCATCGCCGTGTTGATCACGCGCGGCATTGGGGTCCGCTGTGGTTCTTCGCCCCAGATCAGACGATAGGACATGTCGACCTGGCTGCCTGCCGCATATGGCTCCATCGGCCGCCAATAGGCTACGATATTGTCATAAATCTCTTGATCGGCCGGAATTTCCACCAGCGTTACCGTGCCTTTGCCCCAATCGCCATTCGGTTCGACCCACAGGCTAGGGCGTTTGTGGTAATTGGCTTCAAGATCGGCATAGTCCGAGAATTCCCGCTTGCGCTGCATCAGGCCGAAACCACGCGGGTTCATGTCGACGAAAGAGGAAATCTGCAAACGGGTAGGGTTGGCCAATGGCCGCCACAGTACCTCGCCGGCGCCGTTGCGGATCAATAGCCCGTCGCTGTCATGGACAGCAGGGCGGAAGTCGTCAAAGCGGCTGTGGTTGGTTTGATCGAACAGGAACATCGACGTGCCCGGTGCGATCCCTACATGAGTCAGGTCCTCGCGCGGGAACAGCGTAGCTTCGACATCCATCACGCAATCCGCACCGGCGGTGACGTTGAACCGATAAGCACCGGTTACGCTGGGGCTGTCCATCAGGGCGTGCACAACCATGTTGCGCTGGCCGGGTTCGGGACGTTCCAGCCAAAAGCGGATGAATTCCGGAAATTCCTCGCCGTCCGGGTCGCCGGTTTTCAGGGCAAGTCCGCGCGCGGACAGGCCGTAAACCTCGTGCAGGCCAATGGCGCGAAAATAGCTGGCCCCTTGCCAGACGCAGAACTCGTCTGTCTCGCCGGGGCGGTGCATTTCGGTCCGCAGGCGCAGGCCAGAAAAGCCCAGCGTATCGTCGATGGGCAGTTGTGGCACGTCTTCGGACTTGTCGAACATCGACAGGTCAAAAGCGACCTGCGTGGCCATGCCATCCTCGACCGTGGCCACTTTGACAGTGCGGGGGAAGTAAAGGCCGGGTGTGAAGAAATCGACGTTAAACGGCGTTTCGGTTTCGTACCACAGCGCGCGATCTAGACGGAACCGGATCGAGCGGTATTGCTGATAGGTCAGGTCCTGCCATTCCTGCGGGACCATTTCCCGTTCCGCAAATGGCCGACTGGCCAGATCACGGGCAAGCGCGATCACGTCTTCGCGCTGAAATGGAACTTCACCACCTACCGCAAAGGTCACCGGGGCGATTGCAAGCGCCGAGGTTGAGGCCAGAAATGCACGACGTGTGAAATTCATTTTTTCGACTTCCAAGGTTGTGACTTAAACCACGCGGCCGTGTAAGCGACGCCGATGATCATGGCAAAGCCAATCATGTTTGCGGCAAACACGCTGGCAACATCCCGCCCACTCAGGTCCAGTCCGACGCCGATAAGTCGTGCTGCTGCCATTGAAAATACGAAGACAGCCAGTGACTGCTGCCCAACTTTGGTGATGACGGTCAACAGGAACTGCCAGACCCGCGCGGCAGCTCCGTGCCCGGTCGCGATCAGGCGGTGACCATGCTCACCGGCGACGACCCAGCCCAGATAGGCTAGCGACAGGAAGTGAATGTAACGGAAGAGGCCGAATTCCGTTTTGTCGCGGAATTCCTTGGTGACGGGCCAGACTTTGCGGATTTCGTCGGCAAGGTCAGGGGCTGCCGCATTGATCCACATAAACACTTTCCAGGACCCGAAAGGCATTGACAGGATCAGGAATAGCGCCGCTGCCCAGATCAACGTTTTCGACACAGGCGGGGCAGGAATCCAGCCTCTCATGAAGGCAAAGCCAGTGAAGAACAGCAACTGCCATCCAAAGGGGTTGAAAAACCACTCCCGTTCCGACCACGGTTCGGCGGGCAGGGCCAGCGCACCCGTCTGTGCAATGAGCCAGATCGCTATGGACGTGGCGGCAACGGCCCAAAATCCAACCCGATACAAGCCCATGAACACGGGCATAAGGGCCAGAACCACCAGATACATCGGCAGAATGTCAAAGTAGTTCGGCACGTAAGTCAGCGTGAACAACCCTACCATTTGTGGGGCCGGGTCATTGAAGAAATGCTGCAGGTTCAGGGACGAGATGTAGGTTTTCTCGAAAAGCCCGGTCTGATCCAGTGCAGCCATCGACATGGCCACGAAGAAGAACAGGCAGATATGCGCCCAGTATACCTGCCAGATGCGGAAGGCGACACGCGCCGTGCCCATCCACCAGCCTTTGCGCAAGAAAGCACCGCCAAATGCGATGGCCGAGGCCATGCCCGAGCAGAACACAAAAATCTCGGTTGCGTCCGAGAACCCGAACCGCGCGGGAATCCACTTGGCCCAGGGGTCGTTTGGGATATGGGCGATCAGGATGATAAACATCGCGATGCCGCGATAGAAATCCAGGCGCGGGTCGCGCACGCGGGCAGGGGCGGCTGCTTGGGCCGCCACAGGCGCAAAATCAGAAGCGGGCGATGCTGTCGCCATACGTGTTCTGTCCTTCTTTGGTCTTTTGTTTTTGTTATTCAGCCGGAACGCTTTGTGCATCCCGATCATCGCGGGCCGCGTCGATCAATGCGCGGCGCGCAAGGGCGTAATTGTCCTCGCCACCGGCCCGTTTTGCGCGGCGGTCATCCAGAATGCGCTCGACTGCATCTAGACGCCCGGCGCGCAGGCCGGAATCAATTGTGATGCGCTCGAATACATCACGTTGCGCGTGACTGCCACCTGCCAATTGCATTCCGTCACGTGCATTGGACAGGAAATCAAAGGCTTGACCATAAAGCCCCTCGCCGAAGGCTTCCAGCCCCTTGGCCGCCGCGATCCCCGGATCGGACATGCGGATCGGGGTGTCACCCTGATTGCGCTGGGCGTCTTTCTGGATGCGTTGCAGCATCTTGCCGGTGGCCTCGGGGCGCTTGTCGCCAGTGAGGGCCAGCAAATAGTGCAGATCGGCGAAGATCAGGCAGCCATCCTCGGTGCGCGCGGCGCTGAGATCGGCCAGTTCTTCCCAGCGGTTGCCAACATTGACGCCCTCAAGCTCAAGCCGGGATAGCAGCGAGGTGGCGTTCGAGATGTCGCGGTAGTCGTCGGTTTTGTCCTGACGGATATAGTTGTCATACAACTCCATCACCTGATCGACCTGACCCAGATCCAGATGCATCAGCGCCTTGTGCCACCAGACGTGGTAGCGGAAGTTGTTGCAATGGGTCCAGGCGTCCTCGCGCCCGGCCAACCAGTCCAGACCCAGTTGTGCATTGCCTGTCATCTCATGCACATGTGCGACGGCGTGCAGGCCCCATGCATCGTCGGAGGCCATCCACAAGGCCTGACGACCTGCGATCTCGGCTTTTTCATAGGCGCCCGTTTCTTCCAGCGCGAAAGAGTGGCAGCCCAGCAGATAGCCGCGCCCCGCGTGATCAGGTTCATACGCGGGCATCACCCTTTCGATGGATCGGCGCATCCCGGCGGAGTCACCCAAAATAAACCGGGTGGCATGGCTAAGCTTCATTGCAAGCGTATCTTGCGGATGCGCGCGCAGGACCTCTTCGAACTTCTGTACGGCCTGCGAAGGCAGATCGGCCAGATAAAGCTCCAATGCATCAACATACAGACGTTCGCGGTCTGTGACTGGCTGACGCTCCATCGCGGCTTTTGCAGAGACCAGCGCGTCGGTTGCAACAGGCATCATCTCGCGCCGCCCCAAGAGGATCATGAACAAGCCTTTGACCGCGTGACCCAGCGCAAAGTCGGGCTCAAGTTCCAGGACAGCGACCAGGTGCTGCGGGGTGACCGCCGCGTGCGCCATGAATCCAAGCAGCACCCCGTTCCATGCTTCGACGCTTGTCGGGTGGCTCAGAGTGTTCATCTGTCCGAAAACGTCTTGTTTCATGCTCGTGGTCCGATCCAGTTTTGAATATGTTGCTCTATTCGACTTACCAGAGACTCTAGCGGCGTCGTATCAGTATCGACCAACCTCTCGAATTGGTGAAAGGCTGTGTGCCTAAAACGTGAAAAAAACCGCCGATTCAACGGCATGTTTCAGCGACATGCCGCCTAATTCGGCGTTCTGTTTCAATCTTTGAACGGATTTTCAGCGTTCAGAACATCCTGTGTGTCCGCCCCAAAGACCGGGGGAGCGGCACGATATGTAATCGGCGTGCGCGAGAAATTGAGCGGATTTCCGATCAGTTTCACTTCGGCTGGATCGGCCTGCATTGCAATCTGCATTTGCCGCGCCGCGACCTGTTCGGTGTCAAAAACCTGATCCATTGTCTGCACGGGGCCGACGGGCACTTTGCGGTTTTCAAGCTCGGATATCACCGTTTCAGTATCAAGGGATCGAATGGCGGGGCGAAGTATTGCGTTCAGCGCATCCCGGTTTTCAAGACGCGAAGGGTTCGTGGCAAACCGCGCGTCATCGGCCAGTTCGGGGCGCTCGACAAAGTCGCAGAAACGCCTGAACTGGCTGTCATTCCCGACTGCCAGAATGACGTGGCCGTCTGACGTTTCATAGACATCATAAGGCACGATATTTGGGTGGCCGTTTCCGCGCCGCTGCGGAACGTCGCCAGAGGTCAGGTAGTTGACCCCTTCATTGATCAGCCACGCAATCTGAGCATCCACAAGCGCAAGGTCGATCTGCTGGCCTTCTCCGGTTAAGTCTCGGTGACGCAGCGCGGCCAGAATGCCAACAGTTGCGTACATCCCGCACATGACATCCGCGATGCCCACACCCACTTTCATCGGAGCGCCCTCGGGATCACCTGTCAGGGACATGATGCCGCCGTAGCCTTGCGCCATCAGGTCATAGCCGGGTTTTGACGAATTGGGGCCCGTCTGCCCATAACCCGAAATGGAACAATAGACGAGGCCGGGAAGATCTTTGGACAACGCCTTGTAATCCAACCCGTATTTTGCCAGCCCCCCGGGTTTGAAGTTCTCGATCAGGATATCCGCATATGAGGCCAGTCTTTTGATCTCGGCCTGACCCTCGGCTGTAGCGATGTCTATGGCGACGGATTTCTTGTTGCGGTTGGCCGACATGAAATACGCGCTCAGGTCCGAGGGGTTTCCGTCGGCGTCCGCCACATAGGGCGGCCCCCATTGGCGCGTGTCGTCGCCCTTGGTTGCTGGGTTTTCGATCTTGATCACGTTGGCGCCCAGATCCCCCAGAAGCTGAGTGCAAGTCGGCCCCGCAAGGATGCGGGACAGGTCCAATACCTTTACGCCTTTCAGCGGGCCTTCAGATACGGCCATCATAGCCTCCACGGTCAATTTCTGCGGCAATCACAGTGAATGTGTCAGATTTCATCGCCGCGTCCAGTGCTGCGCGCAATTCGGAACGTGTGCGAACCGTGTGGCCGCTGCCGCCAAATGCGCGGCCCATTGCCGCAAAATCGTGTCGGTCGAAGTCCACACCTTTGTTTCCCATCTGACGTTGCCGCTGTTTCAACTCGATCAGGGCTAGGCTTGCGTCCACGAAGACCAGAAAAATGGGGTTACCGCCCATTTCGGCGGCGGTCGAAAGCTCTCCGGCGACCATCAGGAATCCGGCGTCCCCCGAAAAGCTGATCACGGGGCGGTCGGGCTCTGCCAGTTTTAGACCGATCGCCATCGGCACGGCGCACCCCATCGTGCAAAGGGCCGAAGATTGGATCAACCCGCGTTCCTCGGAACATTCCCACATCTGGCTGAGAAGGATTCGATGGGCCCCGCTATCTGCCGTGGCTAGTGTTTCCGGTGGCAATGCAGCGCGTGTTTCAGCGATAACGGCTGCCGGTCCCCACTCATCATCAACCGGAAAGGCCTGTAACAATGCAGACTTGACCTTGTCCGGTTCACCGCCGGGCCAGGTTTTGCGGGCGGGGTTGCCCTTGGCAATCGCTTCAAGTGTCGCGCCTGTATCGGCCACCAAATTCAACCCGGCCTGATGCATGTAGTGGTCATTAACCACGGCCGAGATATCAATGACCCGCTTTTCATCTGGGTCCCAAATCTCGCGCCAGCCGGGGCGCATTTCGATTGGGTCATAGCCCAGACACAAAACCAGATCAGCCTGTTCAACCAACGGCACCAGATACTTGTCGGCCAACGGTGACAGACCCGCGCCACCCAAGCACAGGGGGTGATCTTCGGGGACGACGCCCTTGGCCTTGTAGGTGGTGACGAATGGAATGTCGAAATGTTCCAGAAACGCCTGCACGACGTTGCGCGAGTCATCGTAAAGAACATCAAGCCCGACAATGGCAATGGGGCGTTCGGCCTCGGTGACCCAGCGGCGGGCTTTCTCAATGCAATTCCCTTCGGGCGCGACCGCACCGGGTTTGGTAAGTCTGCGGCGTTTTACGCCCGATACGCGTGTATCCGCGACCGAGATGGGCACATCAATATGCACCGGACCGGGGCGGGGCTGGTTGGCCAGCGAGACGGCCTTGTCCGCAATGATATCCGCGCCCTTTGCGGTGAGCGTAAAGGTCCCCTTGGTGATCGAGTGATAGACCTGCGCGTGATCCATGACCTGATGGGTATAGGTCAGCGCCTCATCCGCGTCGACGCACCCGGTCAGAACGATCATGGGCACCCTGTCCTGCAAGGCGTTGGCAACCACATTGATCCCGTTCATCGCTCCGGGGCCGAGTGTTGCGACAAGAATTGCAGGCGCGCCGTCGCGGTGATGCACAGCCTCAGCCATGAATCCTGCTGCGTTTTCGTGTTTGGTCAGGTGAAAGGTGATCCCGGCCTGTTCCAGCGCATCCACCAGTGTCAGGACTTCGCCGCCCGGCATGCCAAAGGCGTGGCGGCACCCGGCCTCATAAAGACGTTCGGCCAGAAGGTCCGCAGCGCGGGGCGAAAGGTCCTGCATCAGTCGTGCTCCGAAAATATGTTTCAAAGCAGATTGCGGAGGACGGCCCCGGACGCAAGGCGGATCACGCCAGTGTGACTATTTGACTGCGGTTTCGGCTATGGACTGAAACTTTGTATCCAGATCAGCCGCGATGTTTCGCAACGGTTCGCCGCCTTCCAGCAGATAGGGTGAAAAAACAAAGCTGGGTGTCTTGTAGGACAAAGTGGCGGTGCCATCGGGGCTTTCTGTCACATAGAACCGGATCGGGGCCTCGATCATCGCGTTCACTGACGTTTCAAGAACGCGTACCGCGTAGTCATTGTTAAAGACACCAATGACCCGGTTGCCGGGAATGGTGATCCCACGTGCTGCGGCAGCCTGTGTCGGCCCGGCCTGAGTGACCACGATCAACCCGTTTTCCTTCACGGCGGCTTTTGTGTCTGTCAGCAGGTCCTCGTAGGATTTCTGCGTTGGATAAACGGCCCATCCTGACGGCGTGTCGTCTGCCCAGGCAGGCAAGGCCAAGAACCCCAACGCAAACAAAGCAGCTTTCATAATAAGTCTCCTACGAAATACCCGAACGCGTCTTGCAAGAAATAGAACAGGCTTCGGTCGCAATACTGCGCGCATTCCAAACAGATTAACAGTTCAGAACCAAAAGGATCACGGCATTGTAGGTAAGAACCAAGACTGGGGACTAGCCTTGGTCTTCGCGCTTTTTCAACAAATAGACGTCCATGATCCAGCCGTGATCCGCCCGGGCGGTGGCGCGTGTGTCCACAATCTGCTGGGCGACCTTTGCCAAAGCCCCTTTGATCAGGATTTCCTCGGTCATGCCGACGTAAGCGCCCCACCAGATGTCATAATCCGCCATCGACAGGTGCTGGAATGAGCATTCCCCATCCAGCATAACCGCGACTGTCGACGCATCCTGTGGCCATCCTTCATCCCGAATGCGCCGCCCGGTTGTGACAACATATGGCGCACCAAGGTGGTTGATCGGGATGGCATGAGCCGCAGTCAGGGCCTGCAAAGCAGTAATGCCCGGTATGACACGGGTCTTGGGGTAAGGGTTCAGCCGTGACGCGATCCTGAGAGAGCTGTCATATAATGACGGGTCACCCCAGATCAGCAACGCAACGTGGCGCGCGCCAGGATGGGCGGAAATCGCATCGCGCCAGCGCTGGGCGATAGCGTCATGCCACTCGTCGACGCCCTGTAGATACCCGTCTTCCGAGCGGCGTTTGGGGATGTCAAAATACGCGATTTGCGGCGGTGTGTCCGTTACTGCATTGATGATTTCTTCGCGCAGCCCGGCAAGATCGGCTTTGTTCTCGCCTTTTTTCGGAATCAGGATCAAGTCAGCCGCCCGAATGGCCTGCGCGCCTTGAAAGGTCACGTGGTCCGGGTTACCCGAGCCGATGCCGATCAGGGTCAGGTCAAACATCGTCAAACTCTGCCAACGGACCATAAAGGATCAGAGCTGGGGCTGTGCCGATTTCTGTCGCTAACTTCTCGGACAGTGCGCCGACCGATGATCGGTGCAATTTTTGGTCGGGTGTAGATACGGATTCAGCCATCAAAGCAGGGGTTTCCAATGGTAAGCCATGATCGTGCAACGCTTTGACCAGAAGGGGAAAAGTTCGCTTGCCCATGAAAACAACAGTGGTTGCGTCTGGGTCGGCCAATGCGGGCAGATTCAGATTGTCAGGAAGTTTTCCGCTGACATCGTGGCCCGTCACAAATTGCACACGCCGGGCGGTCAGTCGCCGGGTCAGAGGGATACCGGCCGCCGCCGCAGCGGCAACAGCCGATGGAATTCCGGGTATGATTTCGTACTCGATGCCGGCTTCTCGCAGGGCGACAAGCTCTTCCTCGAGCCGTCCGAATAAGCCTCCATCGCCCGATTTCAATCGCACCACACGCGCACCGGTATTTGCGTAGTCGACCAGCAATCGGCTGACGTGATCCTGTTTGGGCGACGGGCGTCCGGCCCGTTTGCCGACACCCACCAGATCGGCGTCGTCCCGCGCATGAGACAGGATCGGACCGCTGCTGAGATCGTCAAACAGCACGGCGTCAGCCTTTTGCATTCTGTCCACAGCCTTCAGCGTCAACAGTTCCGGATCACCGGGCCCCGAGCCTATGAATGAGACAAACCCGCTCATGCCGAGGCTTCCGCGATCAGGTGAAAGAACGTGCCGGTTACGTTGCCGCGTACCGACCCGGTTTGCGGTCCTTCAGCCCCTTCAGCGTCGAATACGCGTGCCAATGGCGCATCTGGCTGCTCGAGAATGGATGAATAATGGAACTCATGCCCCCTCAGCGGTGTCTTGGCGTCATAGCCGGGCATTGGGGCCAACAGTTCTGCCCGGCGGTACCCAAGGTTGAACTTGCGTTTCTCATAGGACGTGACCAGTCCCAGCAACCCTGCCATCTGATGCCGGGTGCCATCCTTGTCGACAAGGGCTTGTCCCAAGGTCATGTAACCTCCGCATTCACCGTGAACGGGCTTGGTTTCCGCATGTTTACGCAGGCCGGATAGAAATGTTGTAGCAGCGGCCAATGTGCCCGCGTGAAGCTCGGGATAACCGCCTGGCAACCAAACCAGATCCGCGTCAGGTGCGGGCGGTTCGTCCGCAAGTGGTGAAAAGGGCAGAACTTCCGCCCCGGCGGCGCGCCACCCTTCCAGCAAGTGCGGATAGGTAAAAGAAAACGCCGCGTCCCGTGCCAGCGCGATCCGCTGCGCAGGAGGCCGCGGCAGCGCGGATGACGATGGCCTCTTGGGGCCTGAGGAAGCCGCATTCTTGATGGCCTCAAGATCCACGTGTTCCCGAAGGAACGCGGCATATCCGACGATTGCGCTTTCAAGGTCAGGATGTTCAACAGCCTGAATTAGGCCCAGATGCCGTTCAGGAAGCGTCAGGTCGCCCCGGCGCGGCAAAACGCCCAGAACAGGCAATCCGGCGCGCTCCATGCCCAGCCGCGTCAAACGTTCGTGACGTGGGCTGGCGCATCGGTTCAGGATTACGCCTGCAAAGGGAAGATCGGGATTATACATCCGAAATCCCAGCGCGGTTGCAGCGGCTGATTGAGCCTGCCCTCCGACATCCAGCACCAACACGACGGGCCAACCCATCCGCTGCGCGGTTTCCGCGCTTGAGCCATGCCCAAGCTCACCGGGTTTGGCGACACCGTCGAACAGGCCCATCGACCCCTCGGCGACGACGATATCCGCGCCCTCAGCTTGCGCGGAAATCGCGGTCAAAAGCGGCTCTCCCATCGCCCAGCTATCAAGATTGAACGAGGCGCGCCCGGCAGCCGCCCTGTGGAAGGCCGGGTCGATATAATCCGGCCCGCTTTTGAACGGCTGCACCGTCAGCCCATCTTCGGCCAGCGCCCTTAGAAGCCCCAGCATGACTGTCGTTTTCCCAGTCCCCGAAGACGGTGCGGAGATCAACAGGCCCGGAGGGTTAGTCATCGCCATGGCTCCAGCTTGACCACGGGCTATCCGCGCTTTGCGGGCGATAGCGGCGGTCGTAATCCTTTGAATACAGGCAGCTTTCGTCAAACCCTTCGCCCGCCAATGCGGGGCCAACCATGATCAGCGCCGTGCGCGAGATACTTTCGTCCAGCGCATCTTTCAGCGTTTCCAGCGTCGCGCGGATGATGCGTTCATCCGGCCAGCTTGCGCGATAAACAACGGCGACGGGGCAATCTGCACCGTAGGCCGGGGTCAGGTCGGCGATCACCTTGTCCAGATTGCCGATCGACAGGTGAATGGCCAGCGTTGCGCCTGTGCGGGCAAAGTTTTCCAGAGTCTCGCCTTCGGGCATCGAGGACGCACGGCCCGGTGTCCGGGTCAGAACCACTGATTGTGCAAGCCCGGGCAGCGTCAGTTCGGTCCCCAGCGCTGCCGCTGCCGCCGCGAACGAGGGCACGCCCGGCGTGACGCTGACGGGGATCCCCATCTCTTTCAGCCTGCGAATTTGCTCGCCCATGGCCGACCAGACCGACAGGTCGCCGGAATGCAGGCGCGCAACGTCGTGGCCCGCTTTATGCGCCGCCTCGATCTCGGTCATGATCTGATCCAGATCCATGGGGGCAGTATTGATGATCTGCGCCCCTTCGGGGCAGTGGCCAAGGATTTCCTCGGGCACCAGCGAGCCCGCGTACAGGCACACAGGGCAGGACGCGATGATATCGCGTCCGCGCAGGGTCAGCAGGTCGGCGGCACCGGGTCCAGCACCGATGAAATGAACGGTCATGATTTTCCTCCGATGGCTATGGCGCAGGTCGCTAGCCGGTCGTCCGATATGTGTCTGGGGGAAAGCAACCGGGCCTGAGGCCCGGCGGCCGCAAGGGCGGATGCTTCGGATACGCTGCCAGTGCCATATGTGGCACGGCTGCGGTTCGAGCATGTCAGGGTGCGTTGTCCGGCCAGTTCACCGGCCGCCACATAGCGCAAGGGCAGGGCCAGTGCGTCCGCAAAGGCCGCTAAGGCCGGATGCCCCTTTTTGTCGCTGGCCGTCGCCAAGGCTGAAACGTCGTGACCTATCGTTGCCGCTTCATAGGCAGCCCGCAGGCTTTCAACCGTCGCAGATGACGAAAAACCAAGGCCCGCGACAATCATAGCGTCACGCTCCACTGGACGACCGGGTAGGATGACTTCCACCCGCGGCGAGGGCCCAAAGCCGAAGCCTGCGCCAATTCAATCCGCAACAACTCACCGCCCAGCTTCTCGTGCCATTGGGTCAGCATTGCCTCGCTTTCCAATGTCACGGCGTTTGCCACCAACCGCGTCCCTGCCGGCAGTGTTTCACTGATCCATTCCAGAAGGGCGGTGCTCAGGCCGCCACCGATGAAAACAGCGTCGGGCTTTGGAAGCGCGGCCAAGGCTTCAGGTGCAGTGCCATGCACTACCTCCAGCCGGTCTTGCCCCAACGCGTCCGCGTTGCGCCGAATGCGGTCGGCGCGGTCCTTGCGCGGTTCGATGGTGGTGGCGCTTAGCGTCGGATCACACATCAGCCATTCGATACCGATCGAGCCTGTGCCGCCTCCGATATCCCAAAGGTGCTCCCCTCTCTGAGGGGCGAGGGCAGACAGGGTCAATGCGCGAATGGGCCGTTTTGTAATTTGGCCGTCGGTTTCAAAAATCTCATCGGGTTTGCCAGAGGCTTTGGGAAAGGCGCTGCCTTGTCCCGCCACGTCCAGTGCAACGCAAACGGGGTGGTCGAAACCGCCTTGCAAGGCTTCGGTCAGAGTCAAGCTGTGGGATCGCTCTCGGGGGCCACCCAAAGCCTCCATCACGTGAAACTGGGTGTCGGCAAATCCGGTTTCGGTCAGATACTGCGCCAGCTCTGCGACCGCAGCCCCGTTGCGCAGCAGAAGTATCGCACGAAGCCCCGCTGCCAAATGGGGGCGCAATCGCGTCAGGGGCGCGGCGTGCAAGCCGAAGGTCAGAGTCCCTTCCAGCGGCCAACCCAAGCGCGCGGCGGCCAGTGAAAACGTCGATCGCCCGGGCAGAGCCGTCCACTCACCGGCCTCAAAATTGCGGGCAATCACCGAGCCTGCGCCGAACCAGAAGGGATCGCCCGAGGCCAAAACCACGGTCTTGCGCCCCCTCAAACCGCTCAGGATAGGCAGGCCGTCGGAAAATGGGACAGGCCATTCGATCCGTTCGGCCTTGCCTTGGGGTATCAATGCAAGATGGCGTGGTGGGCCCATGATAACTTCGGCCTGTTCCAGCACTTGACGGATTGCAGGCGAAAGGCCATCCAGTCCATCTTCACCCAAGCCCAAAACGGTCAACCACGGAGTATCAGACATGCCTAACCTCCTGATTCTTGGTGGTACAACCGAAGCGAATGCATTGGCTCAAGCCACAGCGGATCTGGGGATGCCCGCGATCTATTCCTATGCTGGCCGCGTGGACAAGCCGCGTCCGCAACCCTTGCCGGTGCGGGTTGGCGGTTTTGGCGGCGTTGATGGGCTGGTTGCTTACATTCATGACAACGAAATAACCCACATTGTCGATGCAACCCACCCGTTTGCCACCCAGATGAGCCGAAACGCGATTGAGGCCAGCACGGTTGCACAAACTAAGCTCGCTGCGCTGACCCGTCCCCCCTGGGCAGCCCAAGCCGGTGACGATTGGCGCCACGTTCCGGACATTGCGGCGGCGGTTGCGGCGTTGTCTGGCGACCCTCGCCGCATTTTCCTGGCGGTTGGACGTATGCACCTTAAGGACTTTGCCGCACAGCCCCAGCATCATTATCTGTTGCGGCTGGTGGACGCGCCCGGCGCGCTGCCCCTGCCGAACTGCGAGATTGTCGTGGATCGCGGGCCTTTCGACGAAGCGGACGACCGCGCGCTGATGCAGAGGCACGGGATTGAGATGGTTGTCTCTAAGAATGCTGGCGGAACCGGGGCACGCGCCAAACTGGACGCGGCCCGATCTTTGGGTTTGCCGGTCTTGATGATCGGCCGGCCGGTCCTGCCGCAAAGAACAGAACTGACGAGCGTTGCTCAGGTTCTGGACTGGTTGGATCATTCCTGACCCTCGGCCTGATCCTCGTCCGGGGTAAAGCGCGGCGTGTAGATGATGGGTGTTCCGTCCCGCTCGATCAGGCGTGTTCGCGAGGAACCGACCAGAACGACGGTTTGCATATCGGCCATGTCCGGCGTTGCTTCGGCCAAAGTCGAAACTCGGATCGCCTCATCTGCGCGGGATACGGCGCGGGCAAACAGAATTAACCGTTTGGGTTCGCATTCGTCACGCAGAATTTTCAGCGTTTTTACAAAGCCTTCGGGACGAGACTTTGAGCGTGGATTGTAAAACGCCATCGAGAAATCCGCCTGTGCAGCCAGACGCAGACGTTTTTCAATCAGCCACCACGGTTTTAGGTTGTCGCTCAGGTTGATCGTGCAAAAGTCATGACCCAGCGGTGCGCCCGCCCGCGCCGCAGCCGCTAGCATCGCTGTGATCCCGGGTAGAACGTCTATCTGGAGATTGCGCCATTCCTCCGGCCCATTCTCCAACGCTTCAAACACTGCGGCTGCCATCGCGAAAACGCCGGGATCGCCCGAGGATACCACGACCACGCGCTTACCTTCCGCTGCCAATTGCAACGCATGCTGCGAGCGGTCGATCTCGACCCGGTTGTCACTGGCGTGCAGGGTCAGGCCGGCGCGTTCGGCGACGCGCGCGACATAGGGGATGTAGCCGACAACATCCGTCGCCTCATCCAGTGCAGCCGTAACTTCGGGTGTCACAAGTCCTTCGTTGCCGGGGCCGAGTCCAGCAATTTTGACCCAGCCGCTCATGGTCGCCGCCCCTGTCCGTGTACAATGATGATCGAGAAGTAAGGCGTGACCTTGTCCTCAGCTTCGGACAATTTCATCACTTTCTGGTTGGGCATCTGCGCAAATTCGACGATCCAAGCCCTGTCATACATTCCTGCCGTCCTGAGCGCCCGCTTCACCTTGTCAATGTTGCGACCGATCTTCATGACCACCAAAGCATCGGTATGCGCCATGCGCTGCGCCAGATCGTCTTCGGGCAGCGTGCCAACCAACACGGTCAATACGTCGTCGCCCCATGTGATCGGGTCACCCGTGGCCGTCCACGCGCCGGACATTCCGGTAATTGCGGGCACGACTTCCACGTCAGCTTTGGTTCGCAAGCGGTTGTAAAGATGCATGAAAGATCCATAGAAAAAAGGATCTCCTTCACACAGAACCACGACATCCTCGCCTTGTTCCGTCAAGGATTTCAAATGCGCGGCGCAGCCTTCATAGAAGGCCGACAGCATTTCGTTATAGCGCGGATCACTTAAGGGGATTTCGGTCGTTACCGGGTATTCCATCGGAAATTCCACGGCGTTTTCTGGGATCATCCCGTTGACGATCTTGCGTGCCTGCCCGCTGCGACCGGGCTTGCGGAAAAACGCCACATGTCGCGCGTTGCGCAGCAGGCGGTCGGCCCGGACGCTCATCAGGTCCGGGTCGCCGGGGCCAAGGCCAACGCCGTATATTTTGCCCGCTGTCATTCGGCGCGGCTCGCGATGGCGTTAACGGCGGCGACGGTGATGGCGCTGCCGCCCAGACGCCCCTTAACGATGCACGAGGGGACGGGTTGCGCCTCCCACAGGGCGTTCTTGGATTCAACCGCACCGACAAAGCCCACGGGACAGCCAATGATAGCGGCTGGGCGAGGACAATCGGGGTCTTCTAGCATGTTCAGCAGGTGGAACAGCGCGGTGGGTGCGTTGCCAATGGCGACCAGAGCGCCTTCCAAATGCGGGCGCCACAGCTCCAGCGCGGCGGCGGATCGTGTGTTGCTCATCTCGGCGGCCAGCGGGCGCACACGTTCGTCATGCAGGGTGCAGATCACCTCGTTGTCGGCAGGCAGGCGGAACCGGGTCACACCTTCGCTGACCATGCGCGCGTCACACAGGATCGGTGCGCCAGCCTCCAGTGCTACGCGTGCGGTGGCGACAAAACCGGGCGAGAAATGCACGAACTCTTCCAGCCCCACCATGCCTGCTGCGTGGATCATGCGGACGGCGACCTGCTCTTCATCGCTGTCAAAACGTGCAAGATCGGCCTCGGACCGGATGGTGGCAAAGCTTTCCTTGTAGATCGCCGCGCCATCGGTTTCGTAAGTGTAAGGCATCAGGTGAAGTCCATATTCATCAGTGTTTCTACGGTCAGGCCGGTCTGGCAGGGCTCATCCCCCGCTCGGCCTCGATTTACAAGATCAAAACGCCCAGCATTCCCGATCAGAGTCACATCGGCAGGGCCCATCCGCGCGCATCCCTTGGAACAGCCCGAGACATGCAGGTTGCCCGGTACGCGCGCTGCCAAAGCGCGGGCGATATCACGGGTTTCCACTTGCGCTTGCGGGCAGAATGGCGCGCCGGGGCACGCGTCGGTGGTCATCAACGGATCGGTGCCGTCCGTGACAAAGGCTGGAGCGGGTATCGCCGCCCCGCCTTCCAGCAGGACCAGACGCCATGGGGTGACACGCAGAGCTTGGGCCCCGCTGTGCGCGATCAGGTGTTTCAGGGCGCGTGCAGGCAGTTGCCCAAAGGCTGCACCATAGAGCGTCCCCTGATCGCAGGGCCCGGGTTGCAGCGGGGTGCCCACTGGGCCCGGTGTTGACCCTTGCCACTCCGGCGGCAAGTTCGAGACCACGCGGGCCATGCGCCTGCTTTCGGGCGCGTAGGTTTGGGAGAACCATGCGGCTAGGGCGATCAGATGGTCGATGGCTTCGGAGTCTTGGATCAGACGCCCGGTCTCGGCCCCATCGGCGCGCAGGATCATGCCTTCCGGACCGATTTCCAACCGGATATCAGCGGAATCACCTGCCAGCAGGCGCTCAGGTCCGGTGTCGATGGCAAAGCCGAATTTGGCGGGCAGGGCGGGCAACTCCGCCAACCGGTCAATCAGTTCCTGTGTCAGCCGGGCGGTCATGTCGCCAGCTTGATACAGGGGCGAGACCAGAATGTTGCGGCGCACCTCGATCCCTGGCTCGGCGTCCAGCAGGTTCAGCGCGGCCAGTTCGGCCAGCAGGGATTGATGATCCGCCTCGGCCACGCCCCGCAGTTGCAGGTTGGCGCGGTTGGTCAGGTCGATGGTGCCATTGCCGAAACGCTCGGCCAGATCACACAGGCCCATGGCCTGCGTGGCATCCAGACGGGCCAGCCGAGGCCGCACTCGCACCACCAGCCCATCGCCCGACATCATCGGTCGATGCGCGCCGGGGCACCAGCCCTGGACGATGGGCGCGCTCATCGCAGCCCCTCCAGATCGGCGCGGATCGAGTTTCGCCGCGTGTTCCAAAGCCCGGCCTCCATTAAGGCGCGGAACCGGTCCTGCATGGCCTGATGCGCCTTGGGGTTGGCCTCGGCCAGAAAGGCGTCGACGTCTGCATTGCCCAGCGTGGCATCGTGGTAGAGGTCGAACAGATGCGGTGCGACGGTGCCCGATAGATGCGCGAATGAGGCCATGTGATCCAGTGTCGCTGCGATCTCGGCTGCGCCACGGAATCCGTGGCGTTGCATCCCGGCGATCCAGCCCGGATTGGCGGCTCGGGCATGGACGACGCGGCTGATTTCCTCGGGCAGGGTGCGGGCGCGCGGGGTGTCGGGGTTGGTATTGTCCAGATGATAGAGCTGCGCCGCGCCGCCGGTAATCTTCTTGGCGGCGGCGAACCCGGCCTCGTGCGTGGCGTAGTCATTGGCCAGCAGCAGGTCGGTTTCCGTCAGGTCCTGTAGGTGAACAAAGCTGTCAGCTTTGGCGACGCGCTGGGTGATGCCGTCCTTGTCTTGCGCAATATGCTCGCCTTCCAGCGCGTAGGAACTGGCGTCCAGCCATGCCTCGCCCGCCTGCGCGCGCGCTTCGTCGGTGTAGATTTCCGACAATTGCGTCATGTTCACGCCATAGCTGCCAGGCGCGGGGCCATAGACGCGGGCGGCGGGTTCGTGACCGGCATAAGGGTTCCAGTCAGCGGCCTCGTCCCGCGCCGACAACGCCCGGATCGCCTGGCCGTAGAGCGCCGAAAGCGTCGGGAATACGTCGCGGAACAGGCCCGAGACCCGCAGCGTCACATCCAGACGCGGACGGCTGAGGTCGGTGATCGGCAGAACCTCAATCCCCGAAACCCGCTCAGACCCCTTGTCCCAGACCGGTTTGACGCCCAGCAGATGCAGCGCCATGGCGAATTCCTCACCCGCCGTGCGCATGGTGGCTGACCCCCAAAGGTCAACGATTAGGCCTTTTGGGTAATCGCCTTCCTCTTGCAAATGTCGCCGCACAAGCTCCTCGGCCAGTTTGACGCCCTGCGCATAAGCCGCGCGGGTCGGGACCGAACGCGGGTCGGTGGTATAGAGGTTACGGCCCGTAGGCAGCACGTCCGAGCGCCCGCGATAAGGCGAACCGGACGGCCCAGCTTCGATCCGCTTTCCGGCCAGCGCGTCGATCAGAGCGCTTCGTTCAGATTGGGCCGAGGGCGCGGGATCGAAACTGCCAGTGATTTCTGGCACGCGGCCAAAGATGTGCAGACCGTCGCCAAACTGGCTTTCCTTGATGTCGCAGACAAAGCGGTCGATGCGGGTGATCGCCTCGGCGGTGCAGGTGGCCTGATCCAACCCTAGATCGCTTTCCAACCCGATGGCCTGCGCCTCATCCCGGATATCCTCTTGCAGCCGGTCACGGCGCTTGGGGTCCAGACCGTCGGCGTTCGAGAATTCGTCCAACAGGGATTCCAGCCGCACCATCCGATCCGGCGTGCCGCTTTCCTTCAGCGCGGGTGGGATGTGGCCCAGCGTAACCGCGCCGATCCGGCGTTTGGCCTGCGCGGCCTCGCCGGGGTCGTTGACGATGAAGGGGTAGATCACGGGCAGATCGCGGATCAGTGCTTCGGGCCAGCAAGCAGCGGACAGGGCGACGGATTTACCCGGCAACCATTCCAATGTGCCATGCGCACCGATATGGATCAGCGCATCGGCGCCAAGGCTTTTGCGGAGCCACAGGTAAAACGCAACATAGCTGTGGCGCGGGGTGCGCGAGAGATCATGATAATCGTCATCGCGCAATTCAGGCGTGCCGCGTTCGGGTTGCAGCGCGACCAGAGCTTTGCCCCGGCGCAGGGCGGTGAAGTGGAATGCGCCGTCAGTGCAGGCGGGATCATCCTCGGGTGCGCCCCAGACCGTTTGCAGGTCGGTGCGCAGTTGTTCGGGCAGGTCCGCCAGTGCGGTTTGATACTCAGTCAGTGGCCATGAAATGCGCGCGTCCAGAAGCGTATCGGCAATTGGTTCGGCGGGCGCGGTATCGTAGCCCTCGGCCCGAAGGTCACGCAGCATCGCCTCGGCCGAGGCCAGCGCGTCCAGACCAACCGCATGGGCCATCTGCCAGTCCTTGCCGGGATAGGTGGACAACACCAGCGCAGGCAACCGATCGGATTTGGGTTTGTCCTGCAGATTCAGCCAGCCGGTGACGCGGTCAAGGATAGCTTCGATCCGTTCCTCCTCGGCCCGGTGGGCAAAGCGGGAATATTCCAGATGCGGATCACGCTTGCCCGGTTCCTTGAACGAGGCGATGCCTGCGTTGATCCGCCCGTCCACCTCGGGCAGAACGACATGCATGGCAAGGTCGGCGGGGGACAGACCTCGTTCCGCCTCGGCCCAGGCTTTGCGGCGTGAGGTGGCCAGCGCGACCTGAAACACGGGGACATTCGCTGCGTCCAAGGGCGAGGTACCAGAGGCGCCCTTTCCCGAGAAAGACGTGGCGTTGAGGATCGCCGACGGAGAAAGCGATACGATGGTGTCGCGCAGCCAGTCGGCGGCGGCGGGGGCTTTCAACGAGGGGGCGAACAGGCCCACAGCCTGAAACCCGCGCGCACGCAGGCTGCGGATCAGGGCCGCCACGGGGGCGGTGTCTGCGGATGTGAGATAGGCGCGGTAGAAACTGACCACAACGCGTTTCGCATGGCCGGAAAACGCCTGTTCTGCCGGGATCACGCCGCGATCCGGGCACCAAACACCGCAGTCGGGGATGGTCTTGGCCCCCATCACCGGACCCGCATACAACCCCGCTGCCAGCGCCATCTGCGCCAAAGCGGCTTGTGCTGCGACCTCGCCCCCCGTGTCGCACAGATGTGCCAAGCGCTGCAGGGTTGACACGGGCAGGGTGGAATAGTCATCCAGCCGCGTATCCTCGCGCCCATCGGCGGGCAGCACGGCCACAGCAATTCCTTTGGCCTGCGCCAGCGCCAGAACCTGTTGCAAGCCATAGGCCCAATAGGGCACCCCGCCAATCAGGCGGATCAGGATACCCTTGGCACCCTCCAAAGTCTGCTCCACATAGGTGTCAACGGACAGAGGATGTTTCAGCGCCGTCAGATTGGCCAGCCGCAGGGTCGGCATCCGCCCCTCGGGCCCGCCACCGCGATGCCAGCCCGCCGCGAATGCGCCTAGGTCACTGTCGGAAAAAGAAAGCACCACCAAATCCGCCGGGCTCTGGCCCAGATCGGTCGGGGTCTCGGATTCCTCGAGCCCGTGGCTTTCGCGGAAGACGACGTGCATGATTTACTCGGCGGCCTCTTTCACACCCACAAGGATATCACGGATTTCCGCTTCCTTTATATCGTCATGCTCGGCGATGACGACCAACCGCGAGCGGCGCGCCTCATCCGGTTCCCAAAGGCGATCATACTGATGACGCACGCGCGCGCCCACGGCCTGCACCAGCAGGCGCATCGGTTTGCCTTGAACGGCGGCATAGCCTTTGACGCGCAGGATGTTCAGTTCAGACGCCAGACGTTCGATTTTGGCCACCAGATCGGCCGGGTCGGCCTGTTCGGGCAGTTCGACGATGATGCTTTCGAAATCGTCATGTTCGTGGTCGTCGTGACCGTCATGATGGCTGGGGCGCGCATCCATGTCATCCTCGGCAGCCGCTTCAAGTCCTAACACAACACGGACGTCCACGGCACCTTCGGCAACCTCAACCACAGGCAGCGGGCGAGGGGACTCGGCGGCGATGATCTCGCGCGCTTTGGCGACGCCTTCGGGACCGGCCAGATCCGGCTTGGTCAGCAGGATGATATCGGCGCAGGAAATCTGATCCTCAAACACCTCGGATAGGGGCGTTTCATGGTCAATCGAGTCATCGGCCAGACGCTGAGCGTCCACGGCCTCGACATTCGGCGCAAAGCGACCGGCAGCCACAGCCTCGGCATCGGCCAGCGCGATCACGCCATCGACGGTGATTTTCGAACGGATATCGGGCCAGTCGAACGCCTTCAGCAGCGGCTTGGGCAGGGCGAGGCCAGAGGTTTCGATCAGGATGTGATCGGGACGCGGCTCCAGCGCCATCAGAGCTTCGATGGTCGGGATGAAGTCGTCGGCCACGGTGCAGCAGATGCAGCCGTTCGCCAGTTCCATGATGTTCTCTGCCGGGCAATCCGGGATCGAGCAGGATTTCAGGATGTCGCCATCGACGCCAACATCGCCGAACTCATTGACCACCACGGCCAGACGTTTGCCCTGCGGGTTCTGCATCAGGTGCTTAACCAAAGTTGTTTTGCCCGAGCCCAAAAAGCCGGTGATCACGGTGACGGGGAGTTTTTCCAAGTTGCTCATTTCTGGGCTCCAATCGGGGGAATGCGGGCCGCGCAGTTTTTGCGGAAATGTTCGGGGCGTTCGCGCCATTTGACTAAGCCGTCTTCGGTCGCAAGGTACTTGGTCGCACCTTCGACGATGGTTTCGACATGGTCGCTTTCATTCAGGTGCTCATACACGAACGTCCAGCGTTCGGGCCCACCGCGTAGAACGATGGAACAGCCCTGATCACAATTCGACAGGCATTCTACGGCTTTCAGGATAACGCCCTCTGGCAGCGTGGCCTGTTCAAGGGCTTTGTGCAGCAATGCGCCGGGCCGCTGCGCGTCGTCCTCGACGGGCAGTCCTCGGCGACAGGTGGTGCAGACCAGCAGCTCGACTGGTGCAGTATCGGTCACGTCTCTCATCCCCCCAAATCCTCTTTGTGGGGGACGGGGTCTCATGCGGGCCACGCGTTGCGACATGGACCCGACACCGGAACACCCCGTCCGGTTACATCTTCGGGCGTTGGCAGGTCTCCCGGCTTGCGGATATCGGGGCATAGCCCTGTCAGATGTCCCGCCTTCCCGACCTTTTTGGCCAGTGGCTTTGGGCACCCTCTCCGGTCACGGTCGCGGGGGCGGCTGTGTTTCACGGAAGACCCGCTGACACATTCCCTTTTCATCCATCCTCAGATGGACACCAACGGATCGGACATGCGGCACCCGGCAGGGGATTGTCAAGCGACTCGCAGATATCTGCGCTACCAGAGTGAAAAAGCGACCTGACAGCGTCGCTGGGCGGCATGACTTGGGGGCAAGCGTCATGCTGCCATGTCCTAAACAAGAGAGGTATGTCGCATGAAGGTAGGCTTTATCGGGCTGGGCAATGTGGGTGGAAAACTATCGGGATCCTTGCTTCGCAACGGGATCGACCTGACCGTGCATGATCTTAATCCCGATCTGGTGGCTGAATTTGTTGCGCAGGGTGCAAAGGCCGCCGAAAGCCCTGCGCAGTTGATGCGCGACAGCGATGCGGTCATTACCTGCCTGCCATCACCCGCCGCGTCGTATGCGGTGATGCAAGAGATGCTGCCCAATGTCCGTACCGGCAAGATCTGGATGGAGATGTCCACCACCGACGAGGCCGAGGTCAAACGGCTGGGTGCCCTTGTAATCGAACGCGGCGGCGCAGCGGTGGATTGCCCTGTGTCGGGCGGGTGCCACCGCGCTGCGACGGGCAACATCTCGATCTTTGCGGGCTGTGACCGGGATACCTTTGAGCGTATCCTGCCATTTCTGACGACAATGGGCCGGCGCATCCTGCACACCGGTGATCTCGGCTCGGCCTCGGTACTGAAGGTCCTGACAAACTATCTGGCCACGGCGAATCTGATCACTTGCGCCGAAGCATTGGTCACCGCCAAGGCGGCCGGTATGGACCTGAATACCACGTATGAGGCCATCAAGATCTCTTCGGGTACATCCTTTGTCCATGAGACAGAAAGCCAGGTCATTTTGAACGGATCGCGGGATATCTCATTCACAATGGACCTTGTGAAAAAGGACATCGGCCTGTTTCAGGAGGTGGCAGACCGCGCCGGTGTTCCGCTTGAAATGAACCCGCTGATGATCCGCATTTTTGACGACGCCATCGCACGTTACGGAGAGCGGGAGCTTTCGCCGAACATTATCCGGCGCCTGGAGGATGCGACGGGGCTGGATGTCAGCGCCCCAGGGTTTCCACCCGAGATGGAAGACGATGAACCCGAAGAGCCAGGGTACGAGGTCGTCCCTCAGGGTCGCAACGCCGTTTAGTTATTCATGAATTCCGTCACCTTGCCGCCGCGCGCTTGTCCACCGGGCGCGCAGCGGTCCTCCTGTGGGCAGGATCGCTTTTCTAGCAACAGAAGCAGGGTAAGGCCTACGGGAACAAAAATGCCATTTCTTGATGGGCTTAGGCGCAGGGAGGGCGCTATTGCCTAAGTGCTTAACTCGAGCACCACAGAGCTAAGTCGATGATTTAGAATAAAATGGAGGCGAGTACCTGTTTTAAAATCGAACCCAATCTGAACTAATTGATAATAAAAACAGATGCTTAAGCGAGCCTCGCATTCTTCGTAACCAAGAAATGTTGCGGGATTTGTTGCGGGATTTGGTTGCGAACTCTCTCACAACCAAATCGCCTTAACCTTCATCATCTTTTAGCTTTGGTATCCCGAGAATTGGGTCATCACTAGGCTCTGGGAAGATCAACTGGTTTTGCGTTTCCAACAGTTGATCGTAGATTTCGGCTTCACTCTCATCAACGGTTTCGTCCGCGTCATCTTCCTCTGTTTCGCTGGGTGGCGCTATCCTCAGTTCGATAGTCAGGCCCCGCTCCATTTTCGCCAACAGAGAGTTAAGTGCCCAAGTCAGTTGCCCTTTTAACTCTCCCTGTTGAGCTTTGGTAGCTTTACCCTCCTTAAGAAGAGATGCCACCTTCTTCTCGACTTCTAGTTTGATGGTTTTTTCAATCTTTTTGTCGAAAAACTCCTCGATCTCCTTTGGCGTAAAGGCCTCGATCTGCGCGGTTTCAGCTCGAGTTTTTCTGATTTGCTCGACAGAATACCAGACGCCGATTCCCCAAGTTACGACGCCCCCGAACATGAGAGCTATTTCCTTTGCCATGATAAGGAAAAACAGTGGGTCTGTAGTCGAAATGCTGCCGACAGAAGCTTTTTGATATTGGCCTGTAGCAGTAACAGAAAAGAAGCGAACCATATTTCGGATGTCTTTAAGCTCGCCCAGCATACTTTCGAACTCATTTTCGAAGATTGCGCGCGGTATCTGGAAGCCTACTTCGGTCGTTCCTTCCGTCGGAGTTGGATAACCGAAACCGAAAAACTTGAGATTTGAGGCAAACTGATTGAGTTGCTGAAAGGTTTGAGTGCGATCAGACGATAGCTTTTGGACGAATTCTCGAGCAACACTTGGCGTCATCGCATTTTCTTGAATTTTTCTGGATATCTCGTCAGCCAGTTCTTGGTCGAAAGTGTCGAACGAAATTTCTAGAACGCGATCATAGTCTTGCGGAGTGAACTCTGAAACGAATTCTTCGAGTGATTGGCGCAGAGCGGTCAGTTTCTCTGATACTGCGCGCTGGTGCTCCGCGTTCTGTGGTTGGTTCACTAGGTTGTTCAGTGCTCCGTCAAGTTCTTGAAAGCAGCTCTGGGTCGCTACTTGGCTTTCCACTCTCAAAATTTTGTCGACGATTTCACTAAGCTTGTCAGTATTCATTTCGGTCCCGATAGAAACAGATGGATGCAATGGGCATGAAGAAAAGAGGAATGGCGCGCAACGTAAAGTGGAAGGAAAGTGGCTAGAATACAGTGTTGCGGGAAATATTGCGGGATTTTGGGTTTTGCCGCCAGTAAGTTGCTCGAATACTTAAGTTAAGAATCTGAAAAGATTATGAAAATTTTTCTTGACGGGCTGTTTTATGTCAATGAATTTGACGTTTTCTGGAGGCGAGTACCGGACCCGCTACCATTTTTCTAAGCCATTGAATAACCAGAGTTATCGAGTGTGAGGTTGGCTGGTGTGTCTCACTTTGTGTCACATTTTTTGATAAGGATTGCTGTTTCTGTCAACCGTGCCCTCATCGTCGCGTATATAGGCATCTTAGTTTCCGAGGGATTTGAGTGAAGAAATCAGGGTGGCACCCCCTGTGTAGTAAATTTTTTAACGCTGGCGATTGCAGTTCCGTAAGGCTCCTGGTGTAGGCGAATTACCTCAGCTCGGTTAATACCCGTATCTTTTAAAGCTTTAGCTTTATCCATGGCCAATACTCTACTCGATTGCGGAAACCCGACGCATTCGTCTCCCGAGCCCAACACCAACAACCAAATGAGCTTCTCTCTCGGAAATGTATCTTTAGAACTATTGTAGTCACTAGGGGTGCCTTTTATTGGTATAATGGAAGTGCTTCCGCCCCATACTCTTTCAACCCATGAAACCACGGCCTTTGCATCATCTTGGCTCCAGTAAGGGAAAGCCCTTTTCTTGTTGTCACCCTCTGTATGCAAGCGGGTGACGATCAGCGCCCATTCAGGTTCTCTCCCCCGATTTTTATCGTAGTCAGGATTGTATATCGCCATTTCCGTCCTGCACTTCGTTGTCCTACAGCTTGCAGTTGTCTTTTACTGAATGATTGTCGTTTCAACCTCGGTTTGTATCAACAGCTGAGTTCTTCACACGAGGCTTTTTGAATTATTGCTCTGGCTTTTAGCTGCGTACCAATCTTCGATGTTCTTGCAGAGAAACCCTACAAAAGGATCGCGAAACAAAGGTTCTTTAAAGCCATCCGGAAAAAATACTGGGTGGACATGCTCGTCCATCTCCCAACGACCCAAATATTCACCCTCTCTTGTGACAACCGAGCCGTCATCACACAGGTTGATAGCAAAGCGCAGAGGTTCTTCCAATGACACGCCAAATGTCCTTAACAAATACGACGTTTCCTCTTTAGACCGCATCACTGGTTCGATAGGTATCTCTAGCTTTGCGTAATTTGGTCTCTTTACTTTTTTCCGTACTCTCTTCTTGGCCCAAGGAGGGCTAGGCATTGTCGCCGCATTTGCCATCTGACGCTTCATGTTTTCAGCGTCAAACGCTCCGCAAGGTTTGTCTTGATCGTAAAAAACAGGCGCAACATCAGAAATTTTTGGCATTCTCAAGAGGCTTTTGGCGACACTAAGTATCGAGGTGTTGAACTTTGGGGCAAAGGCTCGGATTGCCGTACTTTCCCTCTCATCCATTTCTGAGGGAGCGCATGGCGCAATTGCCAAAGACCACGGAAGAGAAGTGTCTGATACTTTGTGATAGTGGTTTCCAAGACTTTCAATTGTGCGCCTTGAAAGGTCCCAAGACTGACCGATGTAAACAATCTCCCCGGCACATCCTATGAGATATATACCGGATCCAAATCCATGTTTTTCCAGAAGGTCTTGGATGTCGTCATGCCAATGGCGAACGAAGACTTGACGCTTCCAAAGGCTGTAAAACGAACTGCTTGCCATCGTTCTGCTTCTCTTGCTTTGCGTTTAAGATTGGATCGCTTGTTTGGCTCTGTCCAAGAACTCACTTTGAGGCCGATTTGTCGCCTTCCAGTGTTCAGCCGCTAACAACAACAATTCAGAAGCTCGATCAGCGTCTGTTTTGCGGGGCCGTCCACCTCGGTTTACCTCTGAGTTCTCTTTTTGAAGCGCGGCTTTGTTGAGTTCTTCCGCTATTTTGTATGCTTGAGTGAGGCTTTCAGGCTTTTTCTTGAGAACTTCCTTCTCCCAAATTGCCAACAATTTCAGCCTTCTCGCAGTCGCAGCACTTATGTCAAACCAACTCAGAAACTTTTGCTCTGTAAGGTCTGCTTCGGGTAGGTTGCCGCCTGCCTTCGCAACTGCGAGACGCCTGTATTCCAACATCTCTTTTCCAAGTGCCATCGCGTTGGAGATGGTTTTGTCCTGTAAGTATTTGGCAGCTACGTCTTTGAAATGCTCAAGGGTAGTCATTGGCTTCTCCAGGTTTCATGGTGTGAAAGGTACGCTATCTTTCATGCTGTGAAAGGTCAAGAGGTTTCACTCGTGAAAGCCTCGAGTTGAAATACTTTGATAACTGTTTGAAAGGCTGCGACGCTCACGAGGGATGTATTCAGCATTGTGACTGCTAAGGCGCTTCTTCACTCTAAATGGGTTCAATAATTCCCGAGGGTTGCTCAAGTGGCGGTCGCACAGTGGTAGGGGTATGGGGGCCTTTGATGGCAGAGCAAGTGTAGATACCACCTCGAAAAAATGTGTCAAAATTTCTATTCACTACTAGGCAACTCGCTGTCATCGCAGCATAGTCGCGCCATGAAAGAAAATGTTGAAGCGTTTATCGAGCGATGGAAAGACAGTGGCGGAAGCGAGCGGGCGAACTTTCAAAGATTTGCGGCAGAACTGACCCAAATTCTTGGCGTAGATGCGCCCAAAGTGGCAACTTCTGATCATCAAAACGATGACTATAGGTTCGAGCGGCCAGTTACATTCGTGCATACTGGTACCAACTCCCGAGGCTATATAGACCTCTACCGCAAGGGTTGTTTCATTCTTGAGGCCAAGCAAGGTGCCGAGGTCGCGGTATCTGACCCTAGCCAACTAAGATCATTGGTGGATAATACCCAAAAAGTGTCACGCCAAGGTCACGGCATTCGCGGCAGCCGCAAGTGGGATGACACCATGCTAAAAGCACGCAATCAAGCAGACGGTTATGCCCGTGCTGTGGCGCGCGAAGACGGCTGGCCGCCGTTTTTGTTGATTGTAGATATCGGGCATGTGATCGAGGTATACGCTGACTTCTCTGGGCAAGGGCAGGGCTATACACAATACCCTGATAAAAACCGTTACCGGATCCACATTGATGATCTGCATGACCCTGACGTGCGTGATCGGCTCAAGACGATCTGGGAAGACCCCAAGTCGTTGGACCCCGCGCTAATCTCTGCCAAGGTCACTCGTGAGATCGCGGATCATCTAGCTCAACTTGGTGTGTCGCTCCGCAACCAAGGCCACGACAACGAAGTTGTCGCCAGATTTCTTATGCGCTGCCTATTTTCAATGTTTGCTGAGGATGTGGAGCTAATAGATCAAGGCAGTTTCACTGAGTTACTGATGCGGCTCAAAAGCCACCCGGAGCACGCCGCGCCCGCATTGCAGGGGCTTTGGGAGACCATGAATACTGGGGGCTTCTCTCAAGTTCTTATGAAGGACCTCAAGCGTTTCAATGGTGGTCTATTCGCCGATGCTACAGCTTTGCCTCTCGACGATGCGCAATTATCTTTACTGATTGAGGCTGCGGAAGCGGATTGGCGGCAGGTGGAGCCAGCTATCTTCGGCACGCTATTGGAACGCGCATTGGACGCCAAGCAAAGGCACAAGTTGGGCGCGCACTACACGCCACGATCCTATGTGGAACGATTGGTTACCCCAACAATCATGGAGCCGCTCAGAGAAGACTGGAAGGACGTTCAAACCGCTGTACAGCGCCTAATGTCGGACGGAAAGGAAAAGGCAGCTCGCAAACTCGTGCACGAGTTCCATCGAAAACTTTGCGAGATGCGTGTGCTGGACCCGGCCTGCGGGTCTGGCAATTTCTTATATGTGTCTATGGAGTTGATGAAACGACTTGAAGGCGAAGTCACTGCCCTTTTGGAAGAACTGGGAGAGGATCAAACGTCTTTGGGCTTGTCAGGCATGACCGTCGATCCGCACCAATTCCTAGGTATCGAACTGAACCCTTGGGCAGCAGCTGTGGCCGAACTGGTGCTGTGGATCGGCTATTTACAGTGGCACTTCCGTACCTACGGCAAAGCCGCCCCGTCCGAGCCTGTTTTGCGTGACTTCAAGAATATCGAGAACCGCGATGCAGTTCTCGACTGGGACGAACGCAAGCCGCGCATGGATGATGATGGCCAGCCAGTGACCCGCTGGGACGGAATGACAACTATGCGCCACCCCGTGACCGGTGATGAAGTGCCTGACCCATCATTTAGAGTGCAGCTTTATGACTACGAGCGCGCCAGTGCCGCTGAGTGGCCCGAAGCCGAGTTCATCGTAGGCAATCCGCCCTTTATTGGTAACAAGAGGATGCGCGAGGCGCTTGGCGACGGATATGTAGAGGCGCTGTGGCAAGCCTACCCTAAGGTACCTCAAAGCGCCGATCTGGTTATGTTTTGGTGGGAGAAAGCTGCGCTAAAGGCACGAAACTGGAAACGCCAAAGGGCCACCGGCACGCGGCGCTTCGGTCTAATCACCACCAACTCCTTGCGCCAAACCTTTAACCGGAGGGTGCTGGAGCCCCATCTAAGCGACCCTAAAAAACCTCTGTCGTTGGTCTTCGCCATTCCTGACCACCCTTGGGTCGACAGCGGAAAAGGCGATGCTGATGTACGGATCAGTATGACTGTGGCAGCCGCAGGCAATCGTTCCGGTCAGTTGTCCACTGTAGTAACAGAAGGCAAAGAACAGTCTGAGGCGGAAGGGCGGAAAGTAACGTTCGAGCGCAAGACGGGCAAGTTGTTTGCTAACCTTCAAATTGGTGCAAATGTGGCGGGCGCGACGGCTCTTGAGGCAAATTCACGCATCGCCTACCAAGGTGTAATTCCAGGAGGCGACGGTTTTTATCTTACGCCAGAAGAAGCAACCACTAAGTTTTCCAATGAAAAAAATTTGGGCTTGGTAAGGCGATACTTGAACGGGCGAGAATTTGTCCACTTCAAACAACCCCGTTACATAATCGACTTCACTGGCTTGGATAAAGAAAAAGCCATGTCGCTAAGTCCGGCCTTGTACCAACGTGTTCTAGATACGGTTAAACCGATACGCGACAACGTTACAAGGCGTTCTAGGCGTGAAAGATGGTGGATATACTCGGAGCCGAACGTTACCATGCGGCCGATGTTCAAAGGCCTCGCGAGATATATTGCGACCTGTCGAACGGCCAAACACCGGGTTTTTGGGTTCCTCGACAGTGATATTTTGCCTGACGCTAAGCTTATCGCCATCGGCTCAGATGATGCAGGTTACCTAGCCGTACTTTCGTCTCGATTTCATGTTATTTGGGCCATCGCGGCAGGTGGATGGCTCGGTGTTGGGAACGATGCCAATTACAATCACGCTCAGTGTTTTAACGTTTTCCCATTCCCTGAACTCTCCGACGCGCAACGTACCCACCTTCGCGCATTGGGCGAGGAGTTGGATGAGCACCGCAAACGTCAGCAAAGACAGCACCCAAAGCTTACCCTGACCAAAATGTACAACGTTTTGGAAATGCTGCGTGCTGGTAAGGTGATCAACGGCGAGGATAGAGAGATTTACGACCAAAGTTTGATTGCCGTTCTGCGCGACATTCATGATCGGATCGACGTCGCCGTGGCAGATGCCTATGGATGGCCTGTGGACCTTCTGGACGAAGAAGTCCTGATGCGCCTGGTGGATCTCAATAAGGAACGTGTCGCAGAGGAAGCTGCCGGTTGCATTCGTTGGTTGCGCCCTGAGTATCAAAACCCTGAGGGTAGAATATCCGAGACCAAAGGATCGCAAACTGAGATGGCAATTGGTGCCGCCCAGAGCGCCGCTAAAACGGCATGGCCGAAGTCATTGCCAGACCAGATTGCCGCTGTCAGGGCTGCGTTGGAGGCCTCTGGAGAGGCTACGCCGGAGCAAATAGCTCGTAAGTTCTCTCGGGCTCGAACAAGCACAGTTCAGCCGCTCTTAGAGAGCCTCGCGGCACTAGGGCAGGCCGTACAGACAGATCGTGGCACCTATTCGATATAACCTTGCTCAAGAAGACCCGTGCCATGACCTAAGTTTGGAGCAATCGCACGCCGGAATACCATGGGTCTGAGGCTTTGAAAAAGGGCCGTGCAGCGATACGCTGGCCTGAGATAGGAGACCTAAGCAAGCTGTCTGCGAACAGAGACATAATCAAAAAGCAATGTTGGTCGCCGTTCCCGATAAGAAACAAGGAACTATTCCGTTGGAGGTAGGAGTGATCTACCGCTTCATGCAGTAGTTCAAGCCCGATCAATTCATTATTTGACTTTCAAAGTACAACCGCATGGTGAACATCGGCACTCCCACGGGCATCTTTGAGTTCGAGCGTATAACTGCAGACTACACTTACAAAGATCCACAACCACAAAGAAGATAGATACAACCTTGAACGCACGACCGTTTGATCCGCAGTGGGTGACATATAGCCCAACACTTAGCACTTATCTCGACACTATATGCAAAGAACTCTCCGTGAGAGCCGAAGGCCAGCGTAAACGAAGGCGCGAGGTGCAATCACGCTATGAGGCCTGCCTCAAGTCCATCTTGCTTGACTTGTTTAGAGCACATCTTAGTGACCCGACACTTGAAGTGGGCATTGGTACGGGCACGACCTACCTGCAGGGTCTAAGCAAGTCCCGATACGGTGCCAGTTTCATCTCGGCGCGTACGTTCACTGACGCGATAGAAGCATTGCAAAAGGCTGGGTTGGTGTTGCAAAGCACAGCGTATTGGCACGATCCAGCTGGCAAAAATAGTCGAACGGCACGGTATATGCCGACACCAGAACTACTAAGTGGCCTTAAGCAGACAGGGGCCACCATCGTGGATCTACAAAGGAACCACAACGCGGAAGGCATACGTTTGAAGGATAGCGATAAAGCCCTTGTCGAGTATGGAGACAATGCCTTTGCTACAGCCGCGCGAGAACGTCTTCGCATCATCAATGATATGCTCGCTAGCCATTGGGCAGACTTGGCGCTTAGCGATGAACAACTTGCTGAAGAGGTGGTGCACATCAGAGGAACACGAGACGAGGAGGCAACACAGTCCTTCGACTTTGCGTCACGCACCGTGTACCGCGTTTTCAACAATAGCGATTGGCAACAAGGCGGGCGCTTTTATGGTGCATGGTGGATCAGTTGCCCAAGTAGGTTGAGGCCACACATCCTTATAGACGGAAAGCGCACAGTTGAGGTTGACTATTCAGGGTTACACGCTGCAATGCTGTACGCCGAAGCGGGCATGGACGTGCCTGAAGACCCCTATGCCAGGTGTATATCTAAATCGGGCGACAAGGCGGAACGTCGACTTGTTAAGCGCACTTTCAATGCGCTTTTGAACGCCGACAAGGTAAATCGTGTAAGTGAGATTGAGGGTTACACACCCGTCTTGACCGGTAGAGATTGGCCAGAGTTCAAGCAGTACATAGTGGCGCGATACCCGGAGTTCTCTCAGCACTTTGGCTCAGGGGTGGGACTTAAGTTGCAGCGTAAAGACAGTGATTTAGCAGAAGCAGTCATGTTGAAATTTGCAGCTATGGGCTACGCTTGCCTTCCCGTCCACGACAGCTTCGTCGTCCACCATGATTTGGAGCAGGACTTGGCCAACGCAATGAACGAGGCATTCCGTGCAGAGTTTGGTGTAGACGGAAACGTCGGAGTGGAGGTAGGTGTCGGTGAAACAGTTGAAGGGAGTAGAACACCTATTGATTTAGACATCGGTGATCTACTGCACCTAAAAAGCTTTGAAGAGAGACTGTCCGACTTCAGGTCTACTAAGTGTGTTTAATAAAATGTATTCAGTACACTTAAAATCACGTCTATCTTGATGCAGTAAATCGAATGCGGAGGGGATCGTTTTTTCGGCTATTCAATGGGCTGATAAGAATATCTGAATATTAAACCTGTTCGGTCACGCCCCCAGGGGGCGCTCCCTCATTACTAGTAACGATAAGGAGCGCCGGAAATGATCAAACCTTTAAACGCCCAATAGCTTCTCCAAGCTGGTTGAGTGTGTAGCCTTCCCTCAGATACACTTCCTGTGTGACACCAGAGCGTGCGTGTCCCACAATGCACTGGATGATTGGTTCCGCCACGTTTGCCTGACCAAGCCGTGTCACAACCGTATGCCGCAGGCTGTGAAATACCAATCCGGGCTCCTTGAGGCCCAGCTTAGGCAGGAAACTCTCGTTACACCAGCGTCCTAAGTTGCGGCCATAGCCGCCATTTGCGCTGTAGCTGTAGTCGGGGAACAAGCGGTTGTTTTGTCGGCGACTGTCCACGAAGTCGAGGAAACCAAGGCGGATCAATTCTGGGTGAACCGGCACCTTCCGTCGCGCCGCTGTGGATTTCACGCTCTTGTTGTCGTCGTCACCTTCGTCTGTGATGTTGAGGAACCACGTGCCGCATTCCTGCTGCACATCCCTAATGTCGAGTTGGCATATTTCATTCAGCCGGGCTCCCGTAAATACACCAAGCAGCATCCCCCACTTGTGACTGTCCTTACGCACTAGTCCGGACGGATTTGTGGTGAGTTCGGTGTACAAAAGCCGGGTTTGCTCAGCAGAAAAGGGTTTGCGCTGGCTCTTACTATTTTTGTCCTTAGCCACTTTCATGCCGTCGAACAGACTGTGCGGGGAATAACCGTGCCGCTCAGCCCAATCGAAAAATGCCTTGAACATCTGTATGTGGCTATTGATCGTTTTGGGAGCGATTTTCTTCTGACCCGGCAGCTCAATAACTTCCACTAAAGGCATGTTTTTCAGGGCGGGCTTGGTGTTCCGGCTGGATGGTAAGGCTTGCAGAACCTTTTTGACCTCGTTCGCATCTTGCTTCGTTATCGTGCTCAGCAACCTGTCTGGTCCAAAGTACTCAACAAGAATTTTCAGGTACGCGCTGTTCTGGCTAACTGTTTTTGCAGCCCACTGACGCGAATGTTCCTTGATGAAGTCATCTATTGCCGCGCCTATTGGTGAAGAGGCAGGGAGAACCTTTGCAGGTGGCGAGACTGTTACTTCGGGGGCATCGTCATAAGAATAGTGTTCAAGGCGCTCTACGGCTTCGAGAACGCGCCTGAGCATATCTCTGCGCCCCTTTCGCCACTCCCGGCGAAGGTCCATCGCGTTGTCGTCCCAGTCCTGTATGCTTATGTCAGAGGATTTGCAAAACGCTTCGCTGTCGAAAAGGAGGTCCGACAGCAGGTCCTCGCCCTCAGCTGCGTTTTCATGGATTTCAATCTCTTGCTGCATCGCACTGACTGCTCCCTCTGGAAAGCCTTTGTCGTTCAGCCGTTCCAAATACTTATCCAGCGAAGTCTTGAAATACCGATGCACCATTGATCGGATTTGGTCTTGTCTTAGGCGGGGCACGTTCTTTTGATCCGGTATTAATCGACCGCAAGATGCTAGAAATTGGGCCAGAGCGCCAGCCCTATGCGGGCAGCTTGTACGCAGCGATATTCTTACAGATGTTCGCTTCTGCTGGTAAGAGGGAGGGATAGGCCAGCGGAAGTAATAAACGCCATGTCTTGAGAGGGTTAGATAGGATGACAATTTCATTGTAGGTGTGTCCCACTTTGTGTCACACCCGAGCACCACAGGGCTAAGTCAATGATTTAGAATAAAATGGAGGCGAGTACCGGAATCGAACCGGTGTACACGGATTTGCAAAACGTGACACAAATCAACCTAAAGGCACAAAAATAAACAAAAAAGTACCTCGTTTAACGTGGCTTTGCCCAAAGAGTTGCCCAAAACTTTCCTAAGTGTCATAAGCTGCTGTTAAAGCAGTGGAATTTGTAAGAAAGGCCATTCTATGACGGACGGATCAAACCATCTCAACTTTTCTCAACGAAATGGTTTGGAGCCTATGCCAGAACAATTGAAGCTTGAGCAGGTGTCTGGTCAATTTCGTCGTTTGGTCCACTACGCACTGGATCAGGAAATTGATCGTGTCGAACGTATGGGAACTATGAACAGCTACTTCGATGGCGAGTGGAAGCGGGTTGCTCAAGATTTTCACGTCAAGTTCTTAGGAAGATCGGTAAGTTCATTTGAAAATGCGCCTTTTCAATTGAACAGGTCATTAGAGAACTTTGTTGCTAAAGCCAGATTTGATCAGTTGTTCAACCTAATTGAGTTTTTTGCCAACCATATTGGGTGCAGTACGACTCTGAAAAATGACTTGGCTCAAGCATTTGTGGAGGCTCGTACCGCATACCGTTTAAAAGACAATCTAGTTATTGCTGTAGGTACAGGCGAGCAAGCCGAAGCGGTGATTCAAGCGATCGAATACGCAGAGGAATCTAGCAATCTGGGCGCAAGGCAACATTTAGTTGCTGCCGCAAAAAAGCTGACGGATGGGGACTGGGTCGGGAGTGTGCGGGATAGCATTCACGCTGTAGAAGCTGTGGCGGTAAATCTTGCACCCGAAGGCACTTTGGGTGCGGCATTGAGCGCGCTTGAAAAAGATGGAAAGCTACACGGTGGCTTGAAGAAAGCATTTGGTGCTTTGTACGGATATACGAGTGATAAGAACACTGGCGTCCGACATGCCAACGTCTTTGGAAACGATGAAACCGTCGATGAAACTGACGCATTGTTCATGTTGGGAGCATGTGCGTCGTTTGTTTCGTATTTGATAGCCAAGAACGTGTAATTTACGCTTTTTGGCCGCAAGTAAGAGCCCGGTGGGGCGAACGAAACCAAAAACAGATTGATTTTGTGAACTGGAAAATCTTGGAGGCGTCACCCGGAATCGAACCGGGGTTCCTGGATTTGCAATCCAGTGCATCACCACTCTGCCATGACGCCGTGACGCGCCTTATGCCGACGGGAATCCCGAATTGCAAGAGGGGATCGCGTCAATTTTGCGAGTAAAAAAGTTCCCTCAATTTTTGCTAACAACAATGCAAACCACGGTTCATCGATCTTCAGAGCAGGCACTTCAAAGCCTGTTCTGAGCGCTAAACCGCACTGATGCAACGCGCAGCATTCTTCGTTGAGGGTGGATTGCCGGGCTATGGTCTTCGTGCCCTAATAATGGAGTTGGACATGGAGACCGTTAAGAAAACGAGAGTCGTACATTCCGCAGAATTCAAAGCCGGTGTTGTACTTGCGGGACTTGCTCGGTCAACTTCGATTGCCGAGCTTTGTCGTCAGAAAGGGATATCCGCTAGCTTATTCTACGAATGGAAGAAGCGCTTCATTCGCTACGGAAAGTTGGGTCTGAAGAGGCCAAAAAGCAAGAAACGACGCAAGAGCAAAACGGCTACTGGTTCTCCTGCAGAAAGCCAGACTATTACTGAACTTGCGATTTCATTCCAAAAGTTTCGATCTGACCAAGCTCAGTTTGCAGGACGAATGGCGGTACCCGAGAAGCTGAAAGCGGTTGAAATGGTGGAATCTGCTAGTGTGCCAAAGCTGCGTGCTCTTCGTGGTATAGGTGTGGCGAAGTCATCCTACTACCGATGGTGTCGTTTGCTGAGAGAAAATGGCAGTCTAGGAGACTATGTAAGGGCGTCGGAATACTGCAAAGTCAGGGACAGAGAGGACTTTAAAGAGCAGGTCTTCAAGGTGTTGCATTCACCTCCATCCGAATATGGCTTCAACCGCACAACGTGGAGGCTAGTTGATCTGCAAGCTGCAATCGAGCAATCGGGGTTCAGGATCGGGCGGCACGCCATCAAACACATAATCAAGGATGCTGGCTACCGCTGGAAGAAAGCGCGAAAGGTGCTCACCAGTAAGGACCCCGACTACCGCCCGAAGCTTGCAAGAATTCAAGAGATCCTTGGCGGGCTTGGAGATCGAGAAGGTTTCTTCTCAATCGACGAGTATGGGCCATTCGCGATCAAACAACGCGAAGGGAAGAAGCTCGTTGCTCCGGGCACGTTGTACACAGTCCCTCAGTTCCAGAAATCCAAGGGTGTTCTGATAATGACGGCAGCGCTTGAACTCTCCACAAATCAAGTGACCCATTTCTATTCAAAGAAGAAGAACACCGACGAAATGATCAAGTTGCTCGACGTGCTGCTCGCCAATTACCAACACCTTGATCGGTTCTACATGTCATGGGATGCAGCTTCTTGGCACGTTTCCAAAAGGCTCTGCGAAAGAATTCAGGAAGTGAACTCGGAGCGCTCTCAGTCAGACGGCCCGATTGTAGAACTCGCACCCCTTCCAGCCGGAGCACAGTTTCTCAACGTCATTGAAGCGATCTTCAGTGGAATGTCGCGAGCCGTGATACACAACAGTAACTACTCGTCCACGGAAGAGGCGACAGCAGCTATCGACCAGTATTTTCAAGATCGGAATGAGTATTTCAGGGCGAACCCACGGAAAGCAGGAAAGAAGATTTGGGGACAAGAACGGTCGATCACCACGTTCTCCGAGAGCAATAACTGCAAGGACTCGAGGTATCGCTAGCGGCCAATTCAGCCATAACTTGCATTTGAGCAAGGTTCGCTTCGTCCGTACGACTGACCATTTACCGTTTCGGCTTTTGGGGCGAAATCCTGATCGTCACAGGTCGTGATCGGTGTAGCGATAGCCCATTTGTTGAGAGTTGCTGAGGCGTGCGCCGCTGAACAAAAGCACGAAAGTTTCAGGCAACAATTGGACGATGTTGTCGCGTAACGAAAGCTGAAAGACGTGGCAACAAACTTTCTATAACACATTGACTTTAAACAAAAAGACTTGCCCAAAGATTTGCCCAAAGATTTCGGGGATTTTAGAGTTATGTTATGGGTAGATTGTTAAATTTCGCACATTGCATTCAGGTTAGCCTGTTGAAAACATTACATTGTGCGCAATTTGGTGCATGGCTGAACAGATTTGCAATCCGCTGCGTCACCACTCCGCCAACTCGCCTTTTCAAGTAAAATCAAATACTTGCTGTGGTGTGGGGGGCGTTTTAACAGCTTTCGTCTGGGGCGTCCAGAGGGGTGCCTCAAAAATTCATGCAGAACGCTCTGGTTGGTTGTAGGTGCGCGGGAAATATTGGTTCTGCGGCAAAAGTTCTCTGCGCTGGCCGTTGCTGGTTCCTCCTTGATATGGCACAAGCGCATCATCCAAGGGAAAGATACGAGCGATCCAATGACAGACTTCGCAGCCCGCCGCCGCACGATGGTTGATACACAGATTCGACCCTCTGATGTGACCAAGTTTCCCATTATCGACGCGATGTTGAACGTGAGACGAGAGAACTTCGTGCCGGATTCCCAGCGCGAGGCGGCTTATGTCGAAGGATTGATAGATATGGGTGCGGGGCGCTGTATGCTAGAGCCCAGGACTCTGGCTAAGATACTGGATTCGCTGAACATTTCTAATGATGAAATTGTTTTGGATGTCGGCTCGGCAATGGGATATTCGACAGCAGTTGCGGCGCGCATGGCGCAATTGGTTGTCGGTGTCGAGGAAGACGAGGACCTTGCGGCCGAGTCTCAGACTGTCCTAATGGAGGCGGACGCAGACAACGCCATCGTGCATATCGGACCGCTGGCGCAAGGTGCGACCGAGCATGGGCCTTACGACGTGGTCATGATCCAGGGCGGGGTCGAGCAGGTGCCAGACGCCATTATTGATCAGCTCAAAGAACACGGCCGGATTGCTTGCCTTTTCATGGAAGGTGAGCTGGGAACGGTCCGCATCGGCCATAAATCCGGAGGTCGGGTGACCTGGCGCCATGCTTTTAATGCCAATGCGCCGGTATTGCAGGCATTTTCCGCGGATCGTGCATTTTCGCTATAATTCTACGGCAGATTATTCTGCTGCCTTGATTAGTTGAAAACAAAGGCGCAAACTGCGCCTAGGGCTGCGTAATTTTGATTTGAGAGGATTTCGTTATGAGTTCTAAGTCGGGAGGTAAGCTGGTCAAGGCCTTGGCGCTTACGGCTGGTATCGCACTCAGCGTTGTTCCGGGACGGGCGGTTTGGGCAGATAATCTGACCGACGCCTTCATTGGTGCATATAACACAAGCGGATTGCTGGAACAGAACCGCGCGCTGCTGCGTGCAGCGGACGAAGATGTGGCAATTGCCCTGTCTGCGCTGCGGCCGATCATCAACTGGACGGTGCAGGTCAGTCAGGATTACACGCGTTCCACCACAGATGACGTCGTAGTCAGGAACGAACCATCGTCCTTTTTCACCGGACTGACGCTGAGCCAATTGATTTATGATGGCGGCTTCTCGGTTCTGGGCAAACAGTCTGCACAGGAAATCGTTCTGTCCACCCGTCAGAACCTGATTGATATTGAACAGCTTGTCCTGTTCCGCGCCGTGAATGCGTATCTGGAAGTCGTTCTTCAAGAAGAAACCGTTCAGATTCAGCTCAACGATGTTGATGTGTCCGCCGAGGAACTCCGGGCTTCTCAGGATCGTTTCGACGTGGGCGAAGTCACACGAACCGACGTTGCTTTGTCTGAAGCGCAGCTTGCCAGTGCTCAGGCGGAACTTGCCATTGCTCGCGGTAACCTGAGCCGCGCGCAGGCGGAATATGTGAACGCCGTGGGCAAGGCGCCGGGTGCGACTGCGGGCCAACCCAGCCTGCCGAACCTTTCTGGTTCGGAATCTGAAGCGATCGCCTTCGCTCAGCGGAACCACCCCGCAATTCTGGCCGCGCAGCACGAGGTGCGGGCATTTGATCTGGCCGTGCAGCAGCAGCGTGCCAACCTTGGCCCGAACGTGAGCCTGAACGCGGATGCGGGTATTCGCGAAAGCTATGACAATGATGACAACCTCGAAGACGCGTCGATTTCGCTGAACTTCAACCAGCCGATCTATGCTGGTGGCCGTCTGGCGGCAAACGTGCGTCGGTCTATGGCGACCCGCGACGCCTCGCGCGCAAACCTGTTGAACGTGCAAAAAGACATCACGCAGGGCGTGGCAGATGCCTATGCGCGTTTTCAGGCCGCAACCGCAAGTCTGAGGGCGTCGACGGAACAGGTTCGCGCCTCGCAGGTCGCGTTTGACGGTATCCGGGAAGAGGCGACATTGGGCGCTCGGACCACGCTGGACGTTCTGAACGCTCAGCAGGACTTGCTGAACGCGCAGTTAACCGAGGTTGGATCACGCACAGAGCGATCACGTGCGGCCTATGATTTGCTGCAGGCCCAAGGTCTGCTAACGGCCGAGCGGCTGGGATTGGCCGTGCAAATCTACGACCCGACGCTGTACTACAACTTGGTCAAGCGCGCACCGGCGCAAGTCAGCAAGCAGAGCAAGGATTTGGATCGCGTGCTGAAAGCGTTGCGTCGCGACTGAGGGTCCAAGCTGACGGTTGTGAGGTCCGAAGTGTTTGGCTACACTCGATTCTGAGGACAGAGTGGTAGTGAAAAGATGACGGACAAGGTGGTAAATGGGAGCGTAGAGGACGTTTTGTCCTCTATCAAACGGCTGGTCGGTGAAGAAGGCCGCAAGATCCCGGACCTTGTTCCAACAGCCATGTCCAGAAAGCCGGGTCGCTTGGTCCTAACGGATGCTTTGCGCGTAAGCGAAGCAGCGGAGGACGAAGACGAGGCGGAACCCAAGGCGGAATACACCGCGGATGCGTCCATCAAGCCAATGGTCCTGCGTGCCAGCGACATTGTTAAGCGTGACGAACCTGTCGCCGAAGAACACCAAAGCACTGACCCAGCGGATAGTTTGAGCGCGAAGATTGAGGCGCTGGAAGCCGCAATTGCCCGCACCGAAGATCAGTGGGAACCGGACGGCGATAGCGAGGACGAGTATTCCGGCACGCGCACGACGTCGCTGGAATGGAGCGCGGATGAGGAAGCAAGCAGCGCCAAGGAAGATGTCCGCGCCGACAATGATGACTCTGCGCCCGAGGCCGAACCACAGGTTTCCGAAACGAAGGCAATGTTCATTCGCGATCCCGAAGTGACCGCTGCCGCTGTATCATCCACTGAACAGCCTAGGGACGTAACCGCCCTTGATGAGGCCGCGTTACGTGACCTGATAGCGCAGGTTGTGCGTGAGGAACTGCAAGGCGTTCTGGGTGAGCGGATTACGCGCAACGTCCGCAAAATGGTCCGGCGCGAGATTTATCGGGCGCTTGCCGAACACAAGCCGGATTGACCGTTATCCGTGTGTAGGACTCTCTGCAAGGTCCAGCAGTTGATCCAGGTTCATATGCGTTTCAAGATGGTCCGCCAACGCGTCGAGTGTGTCCTCAACCCCATCTTCATAGCCCAAATCCGATGCTGCGCCGAGCTGTGACAAGTAGCTGGCGCGAAATGCGTCAGAAGAGAAGATGCCGTGCAAATAGCTGCCACGAATGCGGCCGGACTTGTCAGTGGCGCCTTCTGGCCGCCCGTCGACTTCCAGCCAAGCGCGTCGGCAATCGGCCCCCTCTGTTTTACCCATGTGAATTTCATAACCCTGTACCGGCTCGCCACCCGGGACAGTTCGGGCGTTGCGCAGAGTGAGCGTCTTTTGTCTCGACATCACCGTGTCGACATCCAAAAGGCCTAAGCCTTCGACAGTCCCCGGGCGACCATCCACCCCGTCCGGGTCTGCGATTGTCTTGCCCAGCATTTGATACCCGCCACACAAGCCTAAGACATGGCCGCCCCGACGAACATGTGCATACAGATCCACATCCCAGCCCTGCGCGCGGAAATAGGCCAGATCGCCCATGGTCGATTTGCTGCCCGGCAACAACACCAGATCAGCATCACCAGGCAGAGCGCGACCAGCAGGCACGATCTCTACAGTGATGCCCGGTTCGGCGGACAGGGGGTCGAGATCGTCGAAATTCGCCATCCTCTCCAGTTGCGGGACCACGACTTTACAGGCCCCACCGCTATGCGAGCGGATGTCCATCATGTCTTCGGCTGGAAGACGCCACGCATCGTGGAACCAAGGAACGACGCCCAGACAAGGCCATCCGGTTCGCGCTGCTATGTCATCTCGTCCTTCGTCAAACAGCGAAACATCGCCCTTGAAACGGTTGACCGCGAAGCCCCGGATCATGGCCAGATCGCCTGCGTCAAGCACGGCCTGTGTTCCGACGATCTGGGCTATCACGCCTCCGCGATGGATGTCGCCGACCAGAACCACCGGAACCCCGGTGGCGCAGGCGAAGCCCATGTTGGCAATATCGCCTTTGCGCAGGTTGGTTTCAGCCGGGCTTCCGGCGCCTTCTATCAGGACCAGATCGGCGTCGTCGCACAACCTGTCAAAGCTTTCCAAGGCAGCACTCAGCAGCTTGGATTTGTCCTTGCGGTAATCTCCGGCTTTCATCGTCCCGGCGCGTTGGCCCTGTATGATGACCTGAGCGCCGGTATCCGTTTCAGGTTTCAGCAGAATCGGGTTCATGTCGGTATGCGTTGGTCGTTTGGCGGCGCGGGCCTGCAATGCCTGCGCCCGCCCGATCTCGCCCCCGTTTTCGGTGACGGCGGCATTGTTTGACATGTTTTGCGGCTTGAACGGTGCGACACGCAGGCCGCGCCGCGTAAAGGCTCGGGCCAATCCTGCCACCAGAACCGACTTGCCGACATTGCTGCCGGTGCCCTGAATCATGATGGCGCGAACCATGTCGAGTCTCCTATAACCTGAAGGGCACATGACCCGATTTGATGGCTGAGGAAAAGCCCCGGATGAACACACCTGCACATCTTTTGATCGGGGCTGCTGCCTTTGCCAATCCTCCTCGTGGGCGGATTTTGTGGGCTGCTTTGCTAGGCTCTGCGCTGCCGGACGTGTCGCTTTACCTGATGGCCGGGGTGTCTTTGTTCGTTTTGGGGATTCCTGAGCAGGTGGTTTTCGGTCAGCTTTATTATTCCACGGAATGGCAGACCGTATTCGCCATCGACAACTCATTTGTTGTTTGGGGACTGGCGCTATTGGCTGGGGTCTGGCTCCGCATCAGGCCGCTAATCGTTGGCGCGTCGGCTGGCTTGCTGCATTTGTTACTGGACTTTCTATTGCATGCCGGGGACGGGCGGCCCCAGTTCTGGCCGTTCAGCTCGTGGGTCTTTGACAGCCCAGTCAGTTATTGGGACAGCGCACACCACGCCTATTGGGTGGCACCTGTGTCACTGACAGTGTGCGCGGCGTCTTATCTGTTACTGTGGCGGCGGGGCATGGCATGGTCGGCGAGGGTGTTCTTTGCCATGATGCTGTGCGCCGAGGTTTGGGTTGCGCGACAGTGGTTGCTGTTTTTCTGACGCAACGCTTGGGGCAAACGAAAAGCGCGCTCCAGTGGCAGGAGCGCGCTTTTTCATTCGACCAGAAGTTTTGATCAGGCTGCTTCTGCCTGTTGTGCGGCGTTGCGACGCTCGCTCTCTTCACGTGACAGGGCGACCGAGGTGCGTACACCACGACCAACGAACTCCATCAGTCCGCTGACAACGCGTTCGTTCGGGTCAATCCCTGCACAAGACAGGACCTCGCGACCATCGCGCGAGCGGGCCCACCGAGCGATCTGTTCGGGGCCATTGCCGTACTTTTTATCGTCGGCGATTGCGTCATCCAGTGCAGCCAACACAACGGCTGCGAAAAGTTTACGAGCACGGTTGCCTTGCTCATTGTTAAAGGCGGTGCCGTCAACGAAATCTCTCATCTCGTCTTCCTTGTTGTTCTTGCTCTTGCATTTTCGGCGTGACGGTCCTTATGACCGATTAAGTGCGATTCGGATACACCTAATATGCATAGTTGCGTTGCGTCATTTGCATGGCTTGCTGCAGCTGCAGCACAAGGTCTCGTTGTCTTGCCAGGTGCAGCCACGCCAGATATAGGGAGCGCAACTTACGCATCAACCGTTTGTGAAGGATTTATGTCATGCCCAAGATAAATGGGAACGAAATTCGCCCCGGCAATGTGCTTGAGCATAATGACGGTCTGTGGGCAGCCGTAAAAGTCGATCATGTAAAGCCCGGAAAAGGCGGTGCTTTTGCGCAAGTCGAATTGCGCAACCTACGGAATGGGTCAAAATTGAACGAACGGTTCCGTTCGGCGGATAAAGTTGAACGTGTACGGCTAGAGCAGAAGGACCAGCAGTTCCTATACGAATCTGACGGTATGCTGGTGTTCATGGACTCTGAGACCTACGAACAGATCGAACTGCCCGCCGAACTGCTGGGCGAGCGCCGCCCGTTTCTGCAGGACGGCATGACCATCGTGGTCGAGTTCTACGAATCCGAGGCGCTAAACGCCACGTTGCCCCAGAAAGTGACCTGCAAGATCGTCGAGACCGAGCCGGTCGTCAAAGGTCAGACCGCTGCGAATTCGTTCAAACCGGCAATTCTGGACAATGGTGTTAAGGTCATGGTGCCGCCGTTCATCGGACAGGATGAGATGATCGTCGTGAACACCGAAACCATGGAATATTCCGAGCGCGCCTAAACGGTTGCCTTGATGGAAATGAAAAAGACCGCGACGGCTGGGGCCGCGCGGTCTTTTTTTATCTTAACCTTCTTGGGTTCCGATATTGTTCAGGATTGGGGCCGAACAATTCCAGCATCAACTCGTACTTGATGCGATTGGCGCTGACTTGCCGGTAGAACGCGATCAGAAAGGCGGTTGGTCCTTGGATGCGGCTTAAGCCGCTGGTAGCGGCGACCACAGTGCCCACATCCGTTTTGCCCTGTAAAACGAGATAACCGCCCAGCATCAGAACGCCGACGGTGCCCGCGCCGTTGATGACGCTAAGCAGGAACTTGGCGGACAGTTTCCACAAAAACATACGTCGCCGTGTCTCAAAGATTTCGTCGAACTGCGCTTCGATGTCTCGTGCGACGGCGTCGATATCTTCGACCGTCAGCTTGTCGGTCGCGCTGCGCAGGATATGGACGCGCTCGGCCACAAAGGTGTTTACTTTGCGCTGCGAGATCAGAACGATGACGATCTGCGGCACAATCATCGAAAATGCAATCAGGCCAAGTCCCGGCTGCGTCGATGAAATATACCCGATCACACTGATCAGAGTTCCCACTTGTACCACCGGATCCGAAAACGCCCCGCCCGCAAACTTGCCCAGCTCTTCGGCTTCGGCCGAGATTGCGGTGGTCATTGTTCCCTTGCGAACGGTCCCGCCGGTTTCACCCAGATCCGATGAACGCAATAGCAGCCGTTGCCGGATCATGCGGATCATGTCTTCGCCCAATGTGCCAGCCCGAAAGCCCAGCAACCATTTCAGAGCAAGACTCAGCAGGATAACGGACATCATGCCGCCTCCGAGATAGATCAGGTGATCCGTGTCGACGTTATCCTCGGTCAGGTGGTTGATGATGTCGCGCTGAAACTCCAGCGGCACAGCAGCCAGACCCGCGATGGCTATGGATAAAATAATAAGGATGATCTGACGCCCGGCACTGGCACGCCAGATCGCTCTGTATAGTTTGAACATTTGTTTTTCCGGTTCTTGAACCTGCGCACAGTGTGGCAGCGCCTTTGGGCGTGTTCAAACTATACCTCAAAAACCGTGGGTTACGCCGTGCTGGATTGGCAACAATCAAATCTCAACGGTGATAGGGACCCCGTCAGCGGTTAAATCGCCTTTGGCGCGGTCCAGTCTAAGATATGCGATGCCCCGACCATCAGACTGGGTAAACAGCGTGCCTGCGGGTTTCCCATCGGACAGAATTTCCGCCCCGACCGGGGCCGCGCCGCCGACCCGGACGCTGCGCAGACCCTTGCGCAACTCGGTCTTGTGTTTCATACGCGCGGTGACTTCCTGCCCGACATAGCAGCCCTTTTTGAAGTCGACACCGTTCAAGACCTCGAAACCGGATTCAAGGATATAGCTGTCAGGTGTCAGTTCGATTGCAGTCTCGGGAATGCAGTGACGCACGCGGATCGCGTCCCAATCGGTGCCGTCGTCGCCCTCGGCGCTTTCCGAGTAGATGCGCCAGCCCATTTCGGGATGACGGGGATCCGACAGCGCGCCTTGGGGGGCAGGGCCCGTGCCGCGTTGAAGGTTCAGGCCGCTATCTTCGATCGTGACATCGGCCCGCAGCTTGTACATGTTCAATCGCTTGACGAGACCGTCAGCCAGTTCCTCTGCCACGTCCAGAAGAACGGTCTCTCCGTCCCGCAGCAGAAAGAAATCTGCCAGATACTTGCCCTGAGGTGTCAGCAGCGCGGCGTAGACGATCCCGTGTTCCATCCCGGCGATGTCATTTGTCACCAGTCCTTGCAGGAAACTGTCAGTGTCCGCGCCGCCAAAGCGCAGGATACGGCGATTGGGCATGTTACGTCCTCGTCTTTTCCCTGAGCCACGTGATATAGGAGTTCACGCCGACAAGACCAGAGGGTTTCAATCATGCCAGCGCCGATCAGCATCGTCATCCCTACGCTGAATGCGGCGGACAGCCTTCCTGAAACGCTGCAGGCTTTGATGGAGGGGCTGCATACCGGACTAATCCGGGAACTGATTGTCTCTGATGGTGGCTCTACCGATTCTACGTTGGAAATTGCCGATGACGCCGGGGCCGAGATTGTGACCGGTGCTGCGTCACGCGGGGGACAACTGCAGCGCGGATGCGCATTGGCCAAGGCTGAATGGTTATTGGTTTTGCACGCGGATACCGTCTTGCAAGAAGGGTGGAGCAAGGCCGTGGGTGATCACTTGCGGACCGGCGGCCCGGCTGCCTTTCGTCTTGCTTTCCGCGCTGCGGGGTTTGCGCCTGCGTGGGTTGCGGGTTGGGCCAATTTGCGCAGCCGCCTGTTTCGGTTGCCGTATGGCGATCAGGGGCTTTTGATCAAGCGCAAGGCTTACATGGATGCAGGGGGATACCCGGACCAGCCATTAATGGAGGATGTTGCGCTGGCGCGTCGGCTGCGGGGTATAACCCTGTTACCTGTTCGTGCCTTCACAAGTGCGGATCGGTATCAGAGGGTGGGGTGGGCCCGTCGGGGTGCGCGGAACTTGTGGACACTGACGCGGTATTTTCTGGGTGGTGATCCCGAACGGCTGGCTCAGACATACCGGCGCTGAGGCTTGTGCGCAGTTCAACGATCGACTTACCCAGCCGAAACGGGGCCGCGAAACTAACCAGACAGAGGGCGACGATCTGGAGCACCAGAATATGTGCATTGGCCTGCAGGTATTCCCATTCGTCCTTTAGCTTCCCAACCTGCGCGATCAGATCGTCATAACTCTGGGCAAGAATGACATAGTCCCCGGCGATTGCCGGAACTTTTCGGCGCATGTTGTCGATTGCAGCCTGCGTTTCTTCGTCGAGTGACGTGAAAACCAGAAACTGATCTAAGTCGAAGGATTCAACCTTTGAGGCCATTGCCCGCATATCGTCCTGCTCGGCCTTTGCGCTTTGTCCGAACAGGAAATGCAGACCCTGAAGCGGCGCGACCTCGTTGGTGACGGCGATAAACAACGGAAGCTCGGAATTACTGGCGGTGGACGCCGACAGGAACTCCACCTTGTCGCACAAAACCCCGATATCTTTGTCATAGGCGGGGTCGCAAAAGCGCAGCCGGAACCGTGCGGCATCCCGGTCGAACGCAAGCGTTGCGGCATAAGCCACGTCAATCTGCCGGTCCAGCCGCGAACTGTCTGAGGTGTACAACCCCGCAAGAACAGCAACCAAGGCACCGATTCCGCCCAGAACAACCCAAACGAGATCAGCCAGTTTCCACGCACGGTGGCCAGCAGGTTTACGGAACAGAAACCCGGTTCCAACCGATCCAATCAGAAAGAACAGGATTAACAGGGGCAGTTGATTGTCGGCAATAAACGTCATGCATACAAAGTGACGACGCGTTCACGACGTGGCAACACTCTTCACGGGCTGTTGTTCTTTTTGTCGGATCAGAAATCAAGAGCCAGAGCTTTGGCCAAACTTCCGAAATAGTTTGGTGCGGTCAAAGGCTTGCTCCAATTCGTCAGTGCGTTCCTTGACCGAATCCCAAAGCCGCTCCTGCACTTCAGCGATGGCGCATTCCATCAACGCAAGGATCGAAGCCATCGAGTCCCAGGCCGAAGGCACGGCAATCCGGGCCGCAAACGTGTGCCTGGCGAGCCGGTGAATAGGCGAGCGCCACTGGTCGGTGAACAGCACAATCTCGGCCTCGCGTTCCTGGCAAAGCTGTCCGATCAACATGGTCGCGTTCTCGTACCTGCGCACGTCCAGCGCAACCAGAACGTCATTTTTTCGAACATCCAGCAGATCATGCGTCCACGAGGCCGCAACGGGCAGCAACCGGACGTCGGGCCGGATCATTTGCAAGTGCAGATAGAGGTACTGCGCCAAGGTGCCCGTTATTCGCCCCCCGGTGATGAAAATCCGCCGATCCGGGTCCGATAACAGGTTGCAAAAGCTATCGAATTCGCCGGGATCAACTTCGTCTATCGTGCGCTTCTGGTTGGCAAGGGATTGCTGGGAATAGCGATTCAGGATGTGTTCTTCGGGCAGGTCATTCTGCCAGACGTCGCGCTTGGCGACGGGCCCCGAGATCATCTCTTTCACCTCGCCGCGCAGGGCGGCCTGAAACTGAGGGTAGCCGTCAAACCCGGTTTTTTGCAGCATCCGCGCGACCGTGGTGGTCGAGACCGAGGCGGTGCTGGCCAATTCGGTGATGCTGCCCAGCCCGGCCATCGGGTAATCATCCAGCAGAACACTGACGAGTTGCCGTTCAGAAGGGGTCATCTTGTCCCGATGGGCCAGCAGCCTGTCCGTCACCCGCACTGAACGATCCTCCTGTATGCGACAGGCGCATAATGTGAACAATTTTTCATCAAGATCAAGCGTGGAAAAATTTATACAGGAAAATTATTGACAGGAGATTGCCGAGTGTGGAAATTTTTCCACAACGATCACGCATGGAATCGCAGGGCTTAGAATTGGACTTTGGAAAAGTCGTTCACACGGATTTGGCAGACGATGCGCCTTCGATGGCGCTGGTTTGTGAGCACGCGTCCAATCGAATCCCTGTATGTCTTGGGGACATGGGATTGGAGACAGATGCGTTGCAAAGCCATATCGCCTGGGATCCCGGCGCATTGGCTGTGGCAAAGCAAATGGCAGTGCGCATGTCGGCCCCCTTGGTTTATGGCGGTGTGTCGCGTCTGGTTTACGACTGCAATCGCCCGCCCGAAGCCGCCGGGGCCATGCCGGTAAGAAGTGAGAACTGGGACATTCCGGCCAATGCGAACCTGTCTTCGCAAGAGCGTAAAGCGCGTATCGAGGGGGTTTATGAGCCGTTTCGTGCATCCCTGTCGGATGTGTTGGACCAGTATCGGCGCTCGCTAGAGTTGATGGTCACTGTTCACAGCTTCACGCCCATTTATCTTGGCAAAAAGCGTAAGGTGGAACTGGGTATCCTGCACGGAGAGGATGACCGGTTCGCGACCTCAATGATGGCCCAACAGCCAGCCCAGAACCCATACGTCACCCGTTTGAACGAGCCCTATTCGGCCGTCGATGGTGTTGCGCATACACTGGACGCGCAGGCCGCGCCGCGCGGGTTGCTGAACGTAATGATCGAAATCCGCAACGACCTGATCGAAACGCCTGAACAGCAATCGGCTGTGGCTGACGCGCTGGTTCCGTGGATTGCAAGTGTCTTGTCGGGCATCAAAAAGAAGGTGGCGATGTGATCCGGGTCATGAGCTCATATGTCCGCGTCGTCGATGCGATCAATTATAGGATCGGGCGGGTGATGATGTGGGGCCTGTTCGTGATGATGGGAATCCTGCTGTGGTCTTCGATCTCGAAGACGTTTTTCCTGCCGTCGCTGTGGACGCTGGAAATGGCGCAGTTCGCGATGGTGACCTATTACATCATGGGCGGGCCATATTCGATTCAACTGGGGTCGAACGTGCGGATGGACCTGTTCTATCACAATTGGAGCCACACGAAAAAAGCGTGGTTCGACGCCTTCACCGTTTTGCTGCTGATCTTGTATCTGGGCGTGCTGTTTTACGGCGGGCTGGGATCAACCGCCTATAGCCTTGGCTATTGGGGGGATTCGCCGATCTCGTACTTCACCGGCCTGCTGACCGGCAGCGAAGAGATCGGGCGCCTCGAACGATCCTCGACCGCGTGGCGGCCTTATATCTGGCCCGTCAAGGCGATCATGGTGTTCGGCTTCTTCCTGATGCTGCTACAGGCGATATCGGAATTCTTCAAAGACATAGCCCGGATCAACGGGCAGGAAATCGGGGTTCGTCGGGCATGAGCCAGGAATACATTGCCATTTTCATGTTCGCGTCGATGATGCTGATGCTGTTCACAGGTCAGCGCGTCTTTGGCGCGATCGGCGCGATCGCTACTGTCGCTGCGCTCGCCCTGTGGGGAACGGGCGGGCAGGACATAACATTCTCGGCCGCTATGAAGCTGATGAAATGGTATCCGCTGCTAACCCTGCCGATGTTCATTTTCATGGGCTATGTGTTGTCGGAAAGCCGTCTGGCCGATGACCTGTATCGGATGTTCCATGTGTGGATGGGGCCGGTGAATGGTGGGTTGGCGATCGGCACGATTGGCCTGATGGTTCTGGTTTCGGCCATGAACGGTCTCAGCGTCGCGGGGATGGCCATTGGCGCAACCATTGCGCTGCCGGAACTGCTGCGGCGGGGCTATGACAAGACGATGGTGACGGGTGTTATTCAAGCCGGGTCCAGTCTGGGCATTCTGGTGCCGCCCTCGGTTGTGCTGGTGCTTTATGCGATGATCGCGCGGCAACCGGTGGGGCAGTTATGGCTGGCCGGGATCGTGCCGGGCCTGCTGATGGCAAGCTTGTTCATCCTCTATATCTGGATCCGATGCCGTATTCAGCCCGAACTTGGCCCCGCAATGAAAGACGCGCATGAGGTGCCGCGGGACGAGAAAATCCGGCTGCTGGGCGCGGGCGCGCTACCGCTGATCATCTTTGCCGCCATGATGGTACCGTTTGTGAACGGCTGGACTTCGCTTGTTGAAAGCTCGGCCATCGGGGCGCTGACTGCTCTGGTCGTTTCGGTTGTCAAACGGCGCATGACATGGAAGATTTTCGAGGATTGCACCAAGCAAACGCTGGCAATCTCATGCATGTTCATGTGGATCATCCTCGCCGCCCTTGGCTTTGGCGCGGTGTTCGATGGGCTGGGCGCGGTGAAAGCCATCGACAATCTGTTCACCGATCAACTGGGGCTGTCGCCGTGGATGATCCTGATCCTGATGCAGCTCAGCTTTATCGTCATGGGCACGTTTCTGGACGACACGGCGATGCTGGTGATCGTGGCGCCGCTCTATGTGCCGCTGGTGGGGGCGTTGGGTTTTGATCTGATCTGGTATGGGGTGCTTTATACGATCACCACCCAGATCGCCTATATGACGCCGCCATTCGGTTATAACCTGTTCTTGATGCGGGCCATGGCCCCGCCTGAGATCACGCTGCGCGACATCTACCGCTCGATCTTTCCGTTTGTCGCGGTGATGGTGCTGGCGCTGACGATCATCATGATTTTCCCGGAAATCGCCCTGTGGTTGCCCGGCTATGTTTATGGAAATTAACAAGAATGCCCGTCTAAGCGGCACGAAAAACTACAGCAGAGAGGAAATGACATGACAACAAGACGTAAGTTTCTGAAAACAGCCGGGGTAGGTGTTGCCGCCGCACCTCTGGCTGCGCCTGCACTGGCGCAGAGTACGATCACCTGGCGGATGCAGACTTATGCCGGTCCTGCGCTTGCCGCCCATGTGATCGACCCCGCGATCGAGATGTTCAACAAGATCGCTGGCGACCGGATGCAGATCGAGCTGTTCTATGCCGATCAGCTTGTCCCGACCGGAGAGTTGTTCCGCGCCATGCAGAAGGGCACGATTGATGCGGTTCAGTCCGACGATGACTCGATGGCGTCGCCCACCGAAGTCACCGTGTTCGGCGGCTATTTCCCGTTTGCGTCGCGCTATTCGCTGGACGTGCCGGTGCTGTTCAACCAGTACGGCCTGAACGAGATCTGGGACGAGGAATATTCCAAGGTCGGCGTCAAGCATATCAGCGCCGGTGCATGGGACCCCTGCCACTTTGCCACCAAAGACCCGATTAACAGCCTGGCCGACCTACAAGGCAAGCGCGTCTTTACCTTCCCGACAGCGGGCCGCTTCCTAAGCCAGTTTGGTGTCGTGCCGGTGACCCTGCCTTGGGAAGACATCGAAGTCGCCGTGCAGACCGGCGAGTTGGACGGCATCGCATGGTCCGGCATCACCGAGGATTACACTGTCGGTTGGGCGGATGTGACCAATTACTTCCTGACCAACAACATCTCGGGCGCATGGGCGGGATCGTTCTTTGCAAATATGGATCGCTGGAACGAGCTGCCCGAAGACCTGCAGACCTTGTTCCGCGTCTGCTGTGACCAGTCGCACTACTACCGTCAGTGGTGGTATTGGGGTGGCGAGGCCAGCCTGCGCGTCAACGGCGATAAGATGCAGCTGACCTCGATCCCGGATGAAGAATGGGCGACGGTTGAAGAAGCGGCCGTTGCCTTCTGGGATGAAATCGCAGCCGAGTCCGAGACCAAGGCGAAGGTCGTCGAGATCTTCAAGCAGTATAACGCCGACATGCTCAAGGCCGGGCGGCCTTATCGTTACGGCTAAAATCCAAGCGACTACGGCGCGCGGCCTCGGTCGCGTGCCGGTATTGAACCACTGGAACCCCTGTCCCCAATGCTAGGCTTGCCTCCGAAACAGACAAGAACGCTCCGGTCACGCTTTGGCGTGAACCGAGTCCGAGGGGTATAGGCAAATGGCAATCGCCGGGTTCCTGATCGAGATTTTTGCGGCAACCATGTTGTTGCTTTTTGCGGTGCGGCTGGTCCGCACGGGCATCGAACGGCGCTTTGGTGCGTTGTTTCAGTCGCTGTTGACGCGCCATTCAAACGTATTTGTTGCAGGTGGGGCCGGTATGGTTCTGGCCACGATCCTGCAAAGCTCGGCCGCGGTGACGGTATTGCTGACCGGTTTTGCGGCGGCTGGCATGGTCAGCTTTGGCATCGCATTGGCCGGGGTGCTGGGTGCGGATCTGGGGGCTGCGCTGGTCATTCAGGTTTTGTCTTACGATCTTGGCTGGCTGCAACCCGTTTTGCTGGCGCTTGGTGGCTGGCTTTACCTCAAATCCGATCGCGCCAATGTGCGGCTGATCGGGCGCATTGTTCTTGGCATTGCGTTCATTCTGGTCTCATTGCAGTTCCTGCGGGATGCGGTTGATCCGATCCGCGAAAGCGCCTTTTTGCCCGCGATCGCGGGCTATCTGGAAAGCGACTATTTCAGCGCCTTCATCGTGGGCGCTGTTTTGGCCTTTGTAATGCACAGTTCCGTGGCGACGATCCTGATGTGCGTAACACTGGTTCAGGTCGGAGCAATCCCCTTTGCGGCTGGTCTTTCGCTGGTGCTTGGAGCCAATCTGGGCTCGGCCTTCATTCCGATCTGGCTGACGCGTGACCTGCCAATTTCAGCGAGGCGCATTCCACTGGCCAACTTGCTGCTGCGCGGCAGTGCGGCGCTGGTGATGCTGATCGCGGTCAACGTGACCGGCGCGCATCAGGCGCTTATGGTGGCCGGGGCAGGGCAGTCGTTGATCCTGGCCCATATCGGGTTCAATTTTGCCATATTCGTGCTGGCCACAGGGTTCGTAAATTGGTTGGAACGCCCGATGACGCTGTTGCTTATCCAATCCTCTATCAAAGCGGGCAGGTGCTGGAGACACGATTGGTGATGGAAATGGAAAACGAAGCGGTCGAAGACTAGGGCCGCGGGACAGAGTTTGGGGCGATAGCCTCAGAAAATAACAAAGGATGAACGGGATGGGCAATGACGCACGTTTGGACGATCTGAAAGCCAAGGTCGAAGCCGGTGAGGTTGATACCGTACTGGTCTGCATGGTCGACATGCAGGGCCGTCTGATGGGCAAACGGTTTCACGCGGGCCATTTCGTGGCTGGTGCGTGGGAAGAGACCCATTGTTGCAACTACCTGCTGGCGACAGACCTCGAGATGGCGACCCCCGATGGCTATGCCGCCACAAGTTGGGAACGCGGCTATGGCGATTACGTGATGAAGCCCGACCTGAGCACTCTGCGCCCGGTGCCGTGGCTTGAGGGCACCGCTATGGTGATGTGCGATGTGCTGGATCACCACACGCATGAGGAAGTACCCCATGCGCCTCGGTCCATTCTGAAAAAGCAGGTGAACCGGCTGAAGGCTATGGGCTATGACGCAATGTGCGCCACCGAGTTGGAGTTCTTTCTGTTTGAGAAGAGCTTTGACCAGATCCGCAAGGAAGGCTTCCGCGATCTGGAGCCGATCTCGGGCTATAACGAAGACTATCACATCCTGCAGACCACCAAGGAAGAGCATGTGATGCGCCCGATCCGCAATCATCTTTGGAATGCGGGAATTCCGGTTGAGAACTCGAAAGGTGAGGCCGAGACCGGTCAGGAAGAGCTGAACATCAAATACGCACCTGCGATGGACACGGCCGAGTATCACTCGATTGCTAAGAACGCGGTGAAAGAGATTGCATGGCAGCATGGTCATGCGGCGACGTTCCTGCCCAAATGGCATCATGAGAAAGTGGGCAGTTCGTCCCATGTGCATCAGTCGCTTTGGGCGGATGGGGTGCCAATCTTTTTCGACGAAAAAGATCCGCTCGGGATGTCTGATGTCATGAAGATCTACATGGCGGGTTTGCTGAAATACGCCGCCGATTACACGTATTTCATGGCCCCTTATATCAATAGCTACAAGCGGTTCATGAAGGGCACCTTTGCGCCGACGCGGATCATCTGGTCGGTGGACAATCGCACGGCGGGGTTCCGTCTGTGCGGCGATGGCACCAGGGCGGTGCGGGTAGAGTGTCGGATTCCTGGCTCGGACATGAACCCCTATCTGGCGATGGCGGGGATGCTGGCCGCTGGGATTGCCGGGATTGAAGAGGGGCTGGAGTTGCAGCCTCCGACGCAGGGAGACGTCTATCAGGGCGAAACGGGTATGATCCCCGGCAATCTGCGTGCGGCGCGGGATGCGTTGTATGGGTCAGCCATGTTGCGGGCTGCCATGGGCGACGAGGTGGTCGATCATTATTCCCGTGCGGCAGAGGTTGAGGTTGAAGAATTCGAGCGTGTGGTGACCGATTGGGAAATCGCGCGCGGGTTTGAGCGGGCTTGAGACGGGTTGGCTGGGGGCTCTGCCCCCAGACCCCCGGGATATTTTTTGGCCAGATGAAGCAGGGGATCCTGCTTCTTTCGGAAATGGAGTGAAGATGGGGCAGATGTTGAAATGTGTCTCGCCGATTGATGGATCGGTTTATGCAGAGCGTGAAGTGCTGTCGGCTGAGGCGGCGTTTGAGGCTGCTGCGCTGGCGCGGGCGGCACAGGCGGATTGGGCGGCACGTCCGTTGCAGGAGCGGACCCGCCTTGTGATGGCAGGCGTGGCTGCTGTGGGTGCGATGAATGATGAGATCGTGCCTGAGCTTGCGCATATGATGGGTCGCCCCGTGCGCTATGGCGGTGAGTTTGGTGGGTTCAATGAGCGTGCCAGCCATATGGCCGAGATTGCCGAGGTTTCTTTGGCTGATATCGCGGTGGGTGAGGATGAGACCTTTAAGCGCTACATCAAGCGTATTCCGCATGGGGTCGTGTTTGTGGTGGCGCCCTGGAACTATCCTTACATGACGGCGATCAACACGGTCGCGCCTGCGTTGATTGCGGGCAATGCGGTGGTGTTGAAACATGCCACGCAGACTTTGTTGGTGGGTAAGCGGATGACGCAGGCATTTCATGCAGCGGGCGTGCCGCAGGATGTGTTTCAGAACGTGTTCCTCAGCCACGACGTGACCAATGATCTGATCGCGGGCAGGGCGTTTGATTTTGTGAACTTTACCGGTTCGGTCGGCGGCGGACAGGCGATGGAGCGGGCTGCGGCGGGCACCTTTACCGGCGTCGGCACAGAACTGGGCGGCAAAGATCCGGGTTATGTCATGGAGGATGCCGATCTGGATGCAGCGGTCGATACGTTGATCGACGGGGCGATGTTCAACTCGGGCCAGTGCTGTTGTGGGATTGAACGGATTTATGTGCATGAGAGCCTTTACGATGCGTTTGTTGCTAAGGCGGTTGAGGTTGTGAAGGGCTATAAGCTGGGCAATCCGCTGGATGCCGAGACGACCATTGGCCCGATGGCCAATGTCCGCTTTGCCGACGAGGTGCGCGCGCAGATTGCCGAAGCGGTCGCGGCGGGTGCGGTGGCCCATATCGAGACCTTCGCCGAGGATGATGGTGGGGCCTATCTGACCCCGCAGATCCTGACCAATGTCACCCATGATATGCGTGTGATGCGGGACGAAAGCTTTGGCCCGGTGGTGGGCATCATGAAAGTCTCGTCCGACGAAGAAGCCATCGCGCTGATGAATGACAGCGAGTTTGGCCTGACCGCCAGCCTCTGGACCCGCGATGTGGATCGTGCTGCGCGGGTGGGGGACCAGATCGAAACCGGCACCGTGTTCATGAACCGGGCCGATTATCTGGACCCGGGCCTGTGCTGGACCGGCTGCAAGAATACCGGGCGCGGAGGCGGATTGTCGGTCATCGGCTATCACAACCTCACACGTCCCAAATCCTACCATCTGAAAAAGGTGACATCATGAGCCTTGTTGGAAACTGGTCCTACCCGACCGCGATCAAGTTCGGCGCTGGCCGGATCAAGGAATTGCCCGAAGCTTGCGCGGTTGCCGGGATGAAACGCCCTCTGTTGGTGACCGACAAGGGGTTGGCCGATCTGCCAATCACAATGGCGACGCTGGATATCCTTGAGGCTGCCGGACTGGGCCGTGGCCTGTTCAGCGATGTGGACCCGAACCCCAATGAAAAGAACCTCGCAGCCGGGGTTGCCGCCTACAATGCGGGCGGCCATGACGGGGTGATCGCATTTGGCGGCGGCTCGGGGCTGGATCTGGGCAAAATGGTTGCGTTCATATGCGGCCAGACTCGTCCGGTGTGGGATTATGAGGATATAGGCGACTGGTGGACCCGTGCTGATGCCGATGCCATCGCGCCGATCATCGCCGTGCCGACCACGGCTGGGACGGGGTCCGAGGTGGGGCGCGCAAGCGTCATCACCAATTCGGAAACACATGTCAAAAAGATCATCTTCCACCCGAAAGTGCTGCCGACGGTCGTGATCTGCGACCCCGAGCTGACCGTGGGTATGCCCAAGTTCATCACCGCAGGCACCGGTCTGGATGCATTCGCCCATTGTGTCGAGGCGTTCTCGAGCCCGCATTACCACCCCATGTCCCAAGGCATCGCGCTGGAGGGGATGCGGCTGGTTAAGGACTACCTGCCGCGCGCCTATGCCGATGGCACCGACATCGAAGCCCGCGCCCAGATGATGAGCGCGGCGGCAATGGGCGCGACGGCGTTTCAAAAGGGCCTTGGCGCGATACACGCGATGAGCCACCCGATTGGCGCGGTGTTCAACACCCATCACGGCACCACGAACGCCGTTTGTATGCCGGCCGTTCTGGACTTTAACGCCCCCGCCATCGCCGACCGGTTCCAACAAGCGGCGGCCTATCTGGGCATTGAGGGCGGCTTTGACGGCTTCCGCGCCTTTGTGCAGGAGTTCAACGACAGCTTCGCCATCCCGCGCAAACTGTCCGATCTGGGCGTGACCGAAGCACGGGTCCCCGAACTGGTCAAAGGCGCGATCATCGACCCGTCCTGCGGCGGCAACCCGATTGAACTGACCGAAGACAACCTGACTGCGCTGTTCAAAGCGGCGCTGTAACAGGGTTGCAGACCTGCTCCCTCACCTCGCATACTGCGCGCAGGTGAGGGAGATTTTCATGACCAAAGAGATAGTTCTGATCCACGGGGCCTTTGCCGGGCCGTGGTGTATGCAGGATTACGCGGGCTTCTTCCGCGCGCGCGGCTGGACGGTTCACACCCCCGCGCTGCGCTATCATGGCGGCGATCCCAAGACCGAGCCTGATCCCGGCCTGACCGACACCAGCGTCATGGATTACGCCGATGACATCGCTGCATTCGTGAAGGGGCTGGACAGCAAGCCTGTGCTGCTGGGCCATGCCATCGCGGGGGTTGTGGCGCAGCAGGTGGCGTCTCGTGGGCTGGCCAGCGCCATTGTCCTGATCAACCCGAACGCGGCCTGGGGGACGTTGCCCGAAACCGATGACGAACGCGCTGTACCGCGTGCGCTGATGGAGGGCGGGGCGTTCTGGAAACAGCCCATGCGCGTCGATTTCGATCTGATGGCCCCCTTTGCGCTGAACAAACTGCCCAAGGCGCAGCAGCACGCGGTGTTCGACCAGCTCGGCCCGGAAAGCGGGCGGGTGATGTTCGAGATGTTCTTCTGGATGTTCGGCGACCACCACGCGATGAAGGTGGACAGGGACAAGGTCGACTGCCCCGTCCTGATCGTATCCGGCACCGAGGACCGGGCCGTGAACCCCAACACCTGCCGCGCGCTGGCCAATCTGTACGGAGACCGCGCGACCTTTCTGCCCGTGGAAAACCACGCGCATTTCCTGTTCATGGAACCCGGCTGGGAGGGCCCGGCCGGACAGATTGCGGACTGGCTGGATCAGACGTCGGGTGTCACCGGCTGATCTGGAAGCTGCTCTGGGGTTTCCAACTGAGCGAGCCGTCGTCGTTCTTGACGCAGCGCAGCAGGTGTTCTTCGCGCGTGCTGATCGTGTCGGTCACGGTGTTGTCGCCGAAAATGACCACGAACGCGTCCATCGAATAAGCCATGCCCGCATAGTAGCAGAACCGGGTCTCGGCCCCTTCCGGAATTGGCGATGCGGTGCTGAGCGTCTGCTGTGCGGTTGCTTGGCTGGCCAGCAATGCCAGCGCCAGCCCGAGGGTTACTGTCTTCATGTCGTCCTCCCGTTCGAAAATCACTTGGTCTCATTGGGTCTTGGACGCTCGAGAACCTCAAATGTCGTTCTTGAATGACGGGTTGAGAGTAAGTGTGAACGGGATCAACGGGTTAGGCAAGGGGGGTGTTTGCAGGCTGCTTGTGTGGTTGTTGCGTTCCATCCAGCTAATGCTTAGTGCGAAATATCAAGCACGCGCCCGACCCGCGCCCGAGAGCGGACGCGTACCGCACCCACACACGGGAGGGCGCGATGGCGGGTTATTTTTTGGACGCATATTCGTTCAAACGTGCTGTTAACGCATTAATGTCTGCCTCATAGTCGGGAACCGTAATGTTTTTTGGCCTAATACAAAAACCACGTTCTCGAACTAACAGTACACCTTTTTCATCTTTTATTCCCCAAAGAATTTTACTTAATGATTGCAAAAACTTAACGCCAACAAGATCTTTGTTCGGTTCATTTATTATAAATCTAAATGATCCAACTACGATGTCAGTTAGGGAAGCAAGGTGAGAGGTGCCGTTTAGAGTGTTGTCTATTGACACGATGTTACCGAGTTGGTGGGTTTTTTGACTCTTTTGAAAAACGATGCCGGTTTCGAAAATTTCCTTGAAATACTGCTCTTGCTTGAAGTCAGTAGTGCGATCGAACTTGACCATACCGGGGGCGTTTCCGTTCTCGCGCAGGAACTGATCAAATTTCATTAAGAGCGTGTTTATTCCAAACTTTAGGCGATTGTCGTGAGGTTGACCTTTGGCAATTGCATGTGGAGTAATGTAGCAGCAAGCTTTGCACTGATGCTTCGCAGCTAGTTTCAAAACAGCGTTCTTAGCATCAGTGTGTGCTTGCCGAGTGACATCCTTGGACACCCCGCCGGGGGAGAATTTTAGTTTGTCGTTTGGCCTGAAACCATACTTCCGACGTATGGCAATCATGCCCTTATGGATTTTCAACAGTTGATCAGATGGAAAAAATACACTGGCGTAAATTAGAAATTCTTTGCTGCCGTCTTGATCAGCTTCGTCGGCGTACATGACGTACATAAATTTTCCTTATCTCAAACATCCAACTCCTCCACAAACCGCGCGTTCTCCTGAATGTACTGGAACCGCAGTTCGGGCTTCTTACCCATCAGGCGCTCGACCAGATCGCCGGTTTCGCCGGGTTCGTCCTCGTCAATCGTGACGCGGATCAGTTTGCGCGAGGCCGGGTCCATCGTGGTCTCTTTCAGGTCCTTGGCGTCCATTTCGCCCAGACCTTTGAAGCGTGAGACGTCGATCTTGCCTTTGCCGCCAAGACCTTTCTCAAGCCACTCGTCCCGCTCGGCCTCGTCCAGACAATAAACGCGTTTGGCGCCCTGGGTCAGGCGGTAGAGGGGCGGGCAGGCGAGATACAAATGCCCTGCGTCGATCATCGGGCGCATCTGGGTGAAGAAGAACGTCATCAGCAGCGAGGCGATATGCGCTCCGTCCACATCCGCGTCGGTCATGATGATGATCTTGTCATAGCGCAGGTCGTCGACGTTGAACTTGGTGCCAAGCCCCACGCCCAGCGCTTGGGTCAGGTCGTTGATCTCGGCATTGGTGCCCAGCTTGGAACTGGCCGCACCCAGCACGTTCAGGATCTTACCGCGCAGGGGCAAAAGGGCCTGTGTTTTGCGGTCGCGGCCCATTTTTGCGGAGCCGCCCGCAGAATCTCCTTCGACGATGAATAATTCGGTGCCGTCGCGTGTTGAACTAGAGCAGTCCACCAACTTGCCGGGAAGACGAAGTTTTTTAGTGGCGGACTTGCGTTGTGTCTCTTTCTCGGCCCGTCGGCGCAGACGTTCCTCGGCTCGGAGTATCACAAAGTCGAGTATCGCGCCGGCGGATTTCGTATCCGCCGCCAGCCAGTTATCGAAATGGTCGCGGACCGAATTTTCGACCAGTCGCTGCGCCTCGACCGTGGCAAGGCGGTCTTTGGTCTGGCCCACAAATTCCGGCTCGCGGATAAAGCACGACACCAGCGCGCAGCCGCCGGTGATCAGGTCATCACGGGTGATCTGCGCGGCTTTCTTGTTGTTGATCAACTCGCCATAGGCCTTGATCCCCTTGAGGATCGCGGCCCAGAATCCCGCCACATGGGTGCCGCCTTCGGGGGTGGGGACGGTGTTACAGTAGGATTGGATGAACCCGTCGCGCGAGGGCGTCCAGTTAATCGCCCATTCGACCTTGCCCGGTGTGCCGAATTTCTCGGTGAAGTCCACGGTGCCCGCAAAGGGCTGCTCGGCATAGGTGGACGAGCCGTTCATCGTCTCCTTGAGGTAATCGGACAGGCCGCCGGGGAAGTGGAACGTCGCCTCGGTCGGGGTCTCGCCGTCGTCGATATGCGATTTCCAGCGGATTTCGACGCCCGAGAATAAGTAGGCCTTAGAGCGGATGGACTTGAACAGTCGTGCCGGTTTGAATTTGTGGTGGCCAAAGATTTCGGCATCCGCATGGAAGGTGACCGTGGTTCCGCGCCGGTTGGGGGCTGCGCCGACCTTTTCCACTGGACCCAAAGGGATACCGCGCGAGAACCGCTGTTCGAACAGCGTCTTGTCGCGGGCCACCTGCACAACCATAGAATCCGACAACGCATTCACCACCGAAGCACCGACACCGTGCAGACCGCCCGAGGTCTGGTAGGCCTTGCCCGAGAACTTACCGCCCGCATGTAGGGTGCACAGGATGACCTCAAGCGCGGATTTGTCAGGGAATTTGGGGTGCGGATCAATCGGGATGCCGCGTCCGTTGTCGCGCACGGTCAGCGCATAATCTTCGTGCAGCTCAACCTCGATCCGGTTGGCGTGACCGGCGACCGCCTCATCCATCGAGTTGTCGAGGATTTCCGCGACCATGTGGTGCAAAGCGCGCTCATCCGTGCCGCCGATATACATGCCGGGGCGTTTGCGAACGGGTTCCAGACCTTCAAGAACCTCGATCGAAGAGGCGTCATATGTAGCGGTCGCGCTGGGCGTCAACAGATCGTCGGGCATCGGTGCTGCTCTTGTTTTTGGGTTTTGCCCATTATGGCAGGTGATGTGGTCCGGGGGAAGAGGGACGCGAAGTGTTGTGGGATTTTGCCAAACCCAGGCCGCCATTCGCGCGCTAGCCCGTTTTCGCATAAGATTGGGACACTTGGCATTATCAATTAATTGGGGGAATTTGAAATGACCACGAACTCGGCCAGTTTCGTTGGAGATATACCAACACATTACGACAAGGGTCTGGGGCCAAATATCTTTGTCGACTACGCGGCACTCATTTCTGAAAAGTGCTGCGATGAGCCCGCGAGTTCGGTGATTGAACTGGCGGCGGGTACCGGAATAGTCAGCAGAGTCTTGCGGGACAAGTTACCGGCAGAGGCAAGTCTGTTGGTGACCGACCTGAACGCGCCGATGCTGGAAGTGGCGAAGGCCAAGTTTTCCGGTGACGAGAACATTCAGTTTGCGGTTGCCAATGCGATGGAGCTTCCGTTTGACGGGCCGGAATTTGACTTAATGGTCTGTCAGTTCGGCGTAATGTTCTTTCCCGACAAAATCGCATCATATCGAGAAGCAGCGCGCGTTTTGCGGCCGGGCGGCAGATATGTCTTCAATGTCTGGAGCCCAATGTCAGAGAACCCATTTTCGCAGATGGCACACGAGCTTATGCAGAAGGTTTTTCCTGACGACCCGCCTGGGTTCTACAAAGTTCCTTTTCACTATGGCGATCCTGCCACCGTTCTCGGCGATCTGTCTTCCGCCGGGTGGAGCAACGTAACGCATGAAACCATTAAAATTCAAAAGAAGATTCAGGATCTGGAGGCGCTCTCCAGATCGTTGGTTTTTGGGAATCCGCTGATTGACGAAATCAATGAACGCGGCGGTGTCGACCCCGAGGACGTCGCGGGGGAATTTGCGACCGCATTGGAAAATCGCTTTGGCCCAGATGGCATGACGATGCCTTTGTCGGCCACAATGTTTGTTTGTCGCTTGGGCTGAAAAACCTTAGCACCGTATCTGGGGTGATAAACAGAAAACTGCCGCGCCATGGGCTCTCGTAGATCTTGTCGCGGGCGTCTAAGGTGCGCTCGTTTTGTGTGAAAAAAGCAAGGAAACCGAATGAGTTGGATCAAGACAGTTCCGTTCGATCAGGCATCGGGCAGGTTGAAAAAACTGTACGACCGTGTGACCGGCCCCGGAAATAATGTGGATAATATTATGATGGTGCATTCCTTGCGGCCGCATTCGATGGAAGGCCACATGGCGCTTTATAAGAATGTCCTGCACCATTCTGCCAATACGATCCCGAAATGGTTTCTTGAGGTGCTGGGTGTTTGGGTAAGTTCCTTGAATCGCTGCGCCTATTGCGTTGAACATCATTTCAGCGGATTGCAACGCCTGTTGAACGACCCCGATCGCGGCAATGCCATTCGCTCCGCAATCGAGGCAGGTTCCCCCCAATCCGCCCCACTGGACGCGGCACAAATCGCCGCGATGATGTATGCGCGCAAATTGACAGAAGCCCCGTCAGACATGGTTGCGGCCGATGTCGAGGCGTTGCGGAAGGCCGGGTGGGATGACGGCGAGATCCTCGAGATCAATCAGGTCTGTGCGTATTTCTCCTATGCCAACCGGACGGTTCTGGGGCTTGGCTGTTCGACGGATGGTGATGTTCTTGGGCTATCGCCGAACAACTCGGACGACCCGGCCGATTGGGGGCATCGCTAGGCGGTCAAGACGCCATCCAGTTCTTGATTTCCTGCGCCAAAACCTCGGGGCGCTGATGGTGCAGCCAATGATCAGCGCCGGGAATGTCGATCCTGGTCAGGTCCGGGGCAAAGTCCTCCAGCCCGGCAGTCGACTCGGGCAGCAGCGCGGTGTCTTCGGGTCCCCAAAGCAACAGGTGCGGACATTTGATCATCAGCCGATCCAAGGGCAAGTCCGGCAGGTCAGTCAGGGGCTTATCCGGGTCGGCAACGATCAGAGGTGACGCCCGGTACCAATTCAGCATCGCATCAAGCCGCCCGGGGCGCGCCCATTCGGTGCGGTAGTCCTGCATTTGTTCGTCAGATAGCCAGTCAACCCCCATGCCGCGCCGGAAAAAGCGTTCCAATAGGGAAAAATCATCGGCCGAGAACCGCTGGGCCGCGTTTGGGTCGCGCAGGTCGTTGATGTATTGGGATGCTTTTGACTGTGCGCCTCCTTCCGCAAGGGCACGTTGAAACGGAACCGGATGAACCCCGTTTGCGATAATCAGCTTGCTGACCAGTTCCGGCCGGAACATGGCTAGCCCGTAGGCCACTGCCGCGCCCCAGTCGTGACCCAGAACGCAAACGGGTGCACCGGCATCCTCGATGAGGGCTGCCATGTCGGAAACCAGTTTGGACAGGGCATAGTGATCAGTTCCCGCTGGGGCCCAACTTTGACCAAAGCCGCGCTGATCGGGGGCGATGCAATGGAAGTGTTCTGACAGGTGCGGGGCCAGATCGCCCCACGCACCGCCATATTCAGGGAAGCCGTGCAGCATCAGCATCACCGGCAGCGAAGGGTCGCCCCAACTGCGCAGATAAAAACTCTGACCATTAAGCTCGATAAACCTGTTTTCCATAGCGGAACCCCTTGGAGTGTTTACGTAAACGCGACAAGAAAGATGTAGCAGTTTGACACCAATCAAAGCGCGTTTTTTCACATTCTGCTAGATGCCTTGTCGGACAGTGTAGCAAGGAGAGACTGAATGGAAACAGCGGCGCAGATCGAACAGAAAAACGGTCGGGTTCAAATCGTACCACCTTTGGCCGACACAGAACGCCAGCCAAGCCCGGACAAGATTCGCCATGCTTTCGAAAGCGGCAAATATCCTTATGACCGCAAGTTGGCCCGTAAAACGTACGAAGAACAAAAGGCCCAGTTGCAGGCCGAATTGCTGAAAGTCCAGCTATGGGCGCAGGAGACCGGTCAGCGGTTCGTGTTGCTGTTTGAGGGGCGCGATGCCGCAGGCAAGGGGGGGACCATCAAAAGGTTCATGGAGCATCTGAACCCACGGCAAGCCCGCGTTGTGGCCTTGAACAAGCCGACATGGGAAGAAAAAGGCCAATGGTATTACCAGCGTTACGTGCAGGAATTGCCAACGGTTGGGGAAATGGTTTTCTACGACCGCTCCTGGTACAACCGTGCGGGTGTCGAGCGGGTCATGGGGTTCTGCTCTCCGAATGAATACCTTGAGTTCATGCGGCAAACCCCAGAGCTAGAGCGTATGTTGGTTCGTTCCGGCATTCAGCTTTACAAATACTGGTTCTCGGTCACGCAAACCGAACAGCAGCGCCGGTTCAAAAGCCGCGAGACTGATCCGTTGAAGCAGTGGAAGCTGTCTCCCATCGACAAGGCCAGCCTGGACAAGTGGGAGGACTACACCGAAGCGAAAGAGGCGATGTTCTTCTATACAGACACAGCCGACGCCCCGTGGACCATCATCAAGTCGAACGACAAGAAGCGCGCGCGCCTCAATACGATGCGTCACTTCCTGTCGACGCTGGATTATCCGGATAAGGACCATGACATCGTGGGTGAACCCGATCCGCTGATTGTCGGACAGGCACATCACGTGATCCATCGGTCCGAGCATATTCTGGGTAACTCGCTGCACCCTGACGCGCGATAGGGGGTGTCCGGGGCGTGGATTTTGTCTTGGGTTTCATAGTCTCACTGTGAAATTTCACTGTTCTGGTCTTGTCCCGGCCTCTGGCCGGGCATAAGGCTGGGGCAATGAACAAGGTGATGACATATCGCGGCCATTTCCGGGCTATTGCCGTACTGGGCCTGCCGTTGATCGGCGGGCATCTGGCGCAGTTTGCCATCGGTCTGACCGATACCATCATGCTGGGATGGTATGGGGTCGAGGCGCTGGCCGCAGTCACGCTGGCCAGCAGCTATTACTTTGTGTTGTTTCTGTTTGGTGCTGGGTTTGGGTGGGCCGTCATGCCCATCGTAGCCACCGCCGCCGCCGAAGAGGACGAGACGAGCATTCGTCGCTCGACCCGCATGGGGCTGTGGCTGTCGCTGATCTATGCGGCGTTGATGATGCCGCTTTTGTGGTGGTCGTACCCGATCTTGATTGCATTGGATCAGGAGCCGGAGGTGGCCAAAACCGCATCCGAATACCTGCGGGTTGCAGGCTGGGGGTTATTTCCGGCGCTTATAGTAATGGTGTTGAAATCCTATCTGGCGGCGCTCGAACGCACTCAGATCGTGTTGTGGATCACCGTCACAGCCGCCGTGGTCAACGGGTTCACCAACTATGCGCTGATCTTTGGAAACTGGGGCGCGCCAGAGCTTGGCGTTATTGGTGCGGCTATTGCCTCGGTCGTGACACAGATCGTTTCATTGGTATTCGTCGTAATCTATGCAGTGCGCGTTTTGCCTGAACACAGCCTGTTTCAACGCTTTTGGCGGCCGGATTGGGAATTCTTCTTCAGCGTGCTGCGTTTGGGCGTGCCCATCGGCTTGACCACATTGGCCGAGGTCAGCCTGTTTGCAATGTCAGCGATCATGATGGGCTGGCTGGGGCAGGTGCCGTTGGCGGCCCATGGGATTGCACTGAACCTCGCATCGGCCACGTTCATGGTGCATCTGGGCCTGTCCAATGCGGCCACGATCCGCGCGGGTAATGCGCTGGGGCGCAAAGATCGGGCGCATCTTGAAAAAGGGGCGATCGCGGTGACGGGGATGTCCTTAGTGATGTCGATCCTGACGGTGATCCTGTTCCTGACCTGCGCCGAACCGTTGATTTCGCTGTTCATGGAACCCGATGATCCGCAGCGCTCGCAAATCCTGCTGATCGGCACCGGGCTTCTGGCGATGGCGGCACTGTTTCAACTGGTGGACGGAGCGCAGGTTATCGCTCTGGGCCTGTTGCGAGGGTTGCAGGACGCCAAGATACCGATGGTGATGGCGGGGCTTAGCTATTGGGTGATTGGAATCCCGGCCTCGTATTACTTTGGCTTTGTCCGCGGGATGGACGGCATCGGCGTCTGGCTCGGTCTCGTTCTGGGACTGGCCTGCGCGGCCGTTCTTCTGATGGCCCGGTTCTGGCTACGGTCCGTTCGCGGGGTTCCGATGGCCGCCAGCAATTCGGCCTGATCAGCTTTTGTCCAAGCGATCAGCTTTCTTGCGCACCAGCACCGACCGCAGATCGTGCATCGCCAGCAGCAACCGGTCCGTAACGTCTTCAAGCTGTTCGTCGGTTGCCTTGGATTGCGCCCATTGCGCGGTCAGATTCAGGTAGTCGACCGCCCGGTGAATGTCGTCGATATCCCGGCGGGCCAACAGCTCTTTGCGCTCGTCCATCCACCGCTCGATTTCAGTCCGATCCGTCTCGGACAGCGAGCGTTGGCCATGTGGTTTGACCTCACCGTTGCGGATGTTGATGACAGCAATCTGATCCATCTCGATCCGGCGCTGGCGGTTTTCAGTGTCGATCTTGAAAACCACTGCACCGTTTTCTCGAACACGGAAATAGTATTCAGGCAACATTGCTGTCATGAAACCTCCGATCAGGTCAGGGACGCGCAAAAGCGTTGTATGCGTGTGCAAGCTTCGGTTAGCGCCTCGTCCGACGTTGCATAGCTGACGCGGAAATTCGGCGACAGACCAAAGGCTGCGCCGAACACGACGGCCACATCCGCCTCTTGCAGCAGGGCGGTTGCGAACGCCTCGTCGTTTTCGATCACAGTGCCCGCAGGTGATGTCTTGCCGATTAGCCCCGCAATGGATGGATAGACATAGAATGCGCCCTCGGGCGTGGGGCAGGTTATGCCGTCAATATCGTTCAGCATCTGCACCACCAGATCGCGGCGACGTTTGAACGTCACGTTGTTCGGGGCCAGAAACGCCTGTGTTCCATTCAAAGCCTCGACCGCTGCCCATTGGCTGACGGAACAGGGGTTCGACGTCGACTGAGATTGGATTTTGCGCATCGCCGCAATCAATTCCACCGGTCCCGCCGCGTATCCGATCCGCCACCCGGTCATGGCATAGGCCTTGGACACGCCGTTGCAGGTCAGTGTGCGTTCGTACAGCCCAGGTTCAACCTCTGCCGGGGTGCAGAACTCGAACCCGTCATAGGCCAAGTGTTCATACATATCATCCGACATGATCCACACATGCGGGTGACGCATAAGAACTTCCGTCAACGCCTTCAGTTCCGCGCGGCTATACCCTGCGCCGGTGGGATTGGACGGAGAGTTAAAGATGAACCACTTGGTCTTAGGCGTGATCGCGGCCTCAAGCTGGTCTGGAGTCAGCTTGAAGCTGTTTTCAAGCGTTGTTTCCACGATCACCGGAGTACCGCCCGCCAGCAACACCATGTCAGGGTAGCTAACCCAATAGGGGGCGGGGATAATGACCTCATCGCCTTCGTTTATCGTGGCCATCAGCGCGTTAAAAAGCGTCTGCTTGCCCCCGGTGCCAACTGAAATCTGCGCAGGGGTATATTCCAGCCCGTGATCGCGCTTCATCTTGACGCAAGCGGCCTCTTTGAGTTCGGGGATGCCGTCGGGTGCTGTGTATTTCGTCTTGCCCGCGGCGATGGCGGCGACCGCGGCGTCCTTGATATTCTGAGGGGTGTCAAAGTCCGGTTCCCCGGCGCTTAGACCGATAACGTCACGTCCGGCGGCCTTCAATTCGGCGGCTTTGGCCGTCATTGCGATTGTAGGCGACGGTTTTACGCGTGACAGTGTCGCAGACAGGAAACTCATTGGGGCCCTCTGTTTGAATGATCAACTTGTCTGTCATAGGGTGCGCCCGAATGACGATCAAGCAATATGACCTATAGAATTGGAGACCCGAATGAACGATGAAAACGACTGGTATGGGCCGGACGCTGCAACATTCGGGGATCGGTTGGCTGGCGCGCGGGAAGCCGGTGGAATGACACAGTCTCAATTGGCGCGCCGATTGGGGGTAAAGAAGGCCACGATCGCGGCGTGGGAAAATGACCTGTCCGAGCCTCGGGCCAACCGTCTGTCGATGCTGGCTGGTATGGTCAATGTCTCGATTATGTGGTTGTTGACGGGCGAAGGCGAGGGGATGGATGCGCCTGTCGAAGCCGACGAAAGCACGCCCGAACTGGCCGAGGTCGTTGCTGAACTACGCTCGATCAGGGGTGAAATGCGCGCCAGTTCCGAGCGCGCAGCGCGTCTGGAAAAGCGCGTCCGACTGATGCTGGAGCAAAGCAAATGACCGAAACCCGGGACGTCAGGATCAAACGCCTGAAAATGCGATCTATGCGTCGGGGGATCAAGGAAATGGACTTGATTTTGTCGGCATATGCGGATCGGAACCTAGCTGGAATGGATGGGGGCGGGTTGGATAACTATGACGCGCTACTGCACGAAAATGATCAGGACCTCTATCAGTGGGTGACAGGTCAGGTCGCGCCGCCTGCGAAATATTCCGATTTAATTTCGGATATCGCTCAAACGTTTCAAAAATAACGAGAAACCGGACTTAACTGATTTTTCGGTTTTTCGATTCATGCTGCGTGAAACAGCGCGATTGAATCGGAGGATCGGATGAGTATGGAAATGCAGGTCTCCGCGCCGGCGGCCAAGGGTTTCATGACCAGTTACCTTGAGGCGCTCGCCTTGGTCGAGCGACTGCACCGTCTGCTTCTGGATGTCATCAAGGATGAGTTTGAACGCGTCGGCGTATTGGAAATCAACGCTGTGCAGGCGTTGCTTCTGTTCAATATAGGCGATCACGAGGTTACGGCTGGTGAATTGAAAAGTCGCGGCTACTATCAGGGCAGCAACGTCAGCTATAACCTGAAAAAACTGGTGGAAATGGGGTATATGCACCATCAACGGTGCGAGATTGATCGCCGTTCCGTTCGGGTCCGACTAACCCCACAAGGGCGACAGATCCGTGACATCGTATCCGAATTGTTTTCTCGTCATGCCGAAGGTCTGCAATCCCGCGGGGTGCTGGAATTCGAAGGGATCGAGGATGTCACGGGGTCACTGCGCCGGGTGGAGCGGTATTGGACGGATCAGATCCGCTATATTTACTAGCTAGGGGCGGGCGGTCCGGCCGACCTCGGACACGGACAGGCCCTCCAGCTCTCGGATCAGTTTGCGAGTCATCGCAGCTTTGTAGTCGGCAAACCCCAACGCGACTTCCACAAAAGCATCGGGGCCCATTATGACCGAGGTGGTGAAATAGGCCGTCAGTTCACTTACCTGAACCGTGCGCTGATCGGATTGATCGGCGTCGTCGACACCGATGACCAGCCCATTGATGGTGATCCCACTTCGAGACAGCTCGATCTTGACCTCTTGTGGATGGGGACCAAGGTTGCGTTTGCCATCCCCGGACAGATCAAGTGTTCGTTTCCAGCATTCGGACTGTTGCGCCAATAGATCGGCCCCGAACCGCATCGCCGATCCAAGCGCCGTGCCCTGCGGCGCATTGCTGCGGGTCACCGAGCTTAATTTGGCTTCAATCCGCGCAAGGTCTTGGCGAACTCGGATATCGGTCCAGTTCACAAGGATACGCTGGTGATGAGTTTCACTCCATTCGAAGATCGCCATTCGCACCGGAGCTAACCCTTCGGACAGGATCAACTGTTGGACTTCCGGGCTTTGCAACGCAGCAGCGACACCGTCCAGTTGCAACCGGTATTCCGCCTGATCGACAGACCCCGATACGTCCAGACCCAGGGCCAGCGCCTGTCTGCAGTCACACGCCGCCGGGCTGCCCAGAAAAGAAGCCGCAATCGCGATCGGGCGTATCATTCGGGGTCGGCATCTTGAAGGGCGCCGATTTGCAGCCCCTTAAGTTCGCGTTCCAGCTTGCGGCGCATTGCGCGCTCAAAGTCCTCGAACCCCTGCGCGACTTCCAGAAACGCGCCGGGGCCATGCAGGACGTTGTTTTCGAAAAACGGGATGAGAAACAACTCTCCCTCAAAATCCGCGGCATTGATGACCAGACCGTTGACCACCGTGTTTTCAAACGGGAAGTGCCTGTACGCGGAATCTGGCCCGTACCCATCGTTGTTAGACCCATCACCAGACAGGTCGATGGTTTGGAACAGGCACGCCGGAGCCTGTTGCATCAACGTCGCCCCGAATGCCAGCGCGTATCCCATGGCGGTGGCTGAACCACTGTCGGTTCTGACCGAACCTTGAACTGTCGCGGCTGCGGTCAGAAGATCAGCCTGCGTTCGGATCATCGTCCAGTCCAGAATGACGTGTTGTGTGTCGCGGCCGCTCCATTCGTAAACGGCCAGGGCAACGGGCATGGGCGACGAGAAAAACGCCTGCGTGACCTCGGGCGCGATAAGAGCAGCGGCTAAACCCTGCCGCTGCAAGATATCCTCGGTCGCATCGACCGAGGTAGAGATATCCATAGCCAGCGCAAGGGCGAGGCGGCAGGTCTCGGCCTTCAGGGGGGGGCCGGCCATAAAGGCCAGACCCAGTGTTGCAAGCCAGCGGATCACCAGTGGCCAGTGCTGTCCATGCTGACCCAGGGCTCTGCCGGGGCCAAAGCTTCACCGTTCTGGAGCAGTTCGACAGAAATATTGTCAGGTGACCGCACGAAAGCCATTCTGCCGTCACGTGGTGGGCGGTTTATAACCACGCCATTGTCCTGCAACTGCTGGCACATGTCATAGATGTTGTCCACTCCATAGGCGAGGTGCCCGAAATGCCGGCTGTCACTGGGCAGCGCATCATCGCCATCCCAATTGTAAGTCAGCTCGATCGGCCGGTCCTCCTGTCCCGGAGGCGCCATGAAGATCAAGGAAAAACGCCCCTCTTCACTTTCGTAACGGCGTGTCTCTTTCAGGCCAAGCAGCTCATAAAACGCCATGGATTTCTCCAGATCTTTAACACGCACCATGGTGTGGAGGTATGTGAGCCCCATTGCGGCTTCCTTTCTATTTCGGTGATAGCCTGCAGATTAGCGCGCAGACCAAGCGTGTCGAGAGGCCGCCGGGGCACATTTTAAAATTTGCTGTGCAGGGCGCACATATCGCGGTTCCGGTCGTGGAGTTGTCGAGATATAGTGGTGGGCGACTCATTGCTGGAAAGGAATATTCATGCCGCTGTCCACCGACCAACTGGCCGAGATCGAAGCGCAACGGGCGCAATCGCATCCAACACGCCGCGTTGTGGCAGCGGGAATGGAGGATCACCTTTACACCGCGCATCAGGTCCTGGACCACGGTTTTGTGCGCGTGATCGACTATATGGGCGATGACGCCGCCATTTGTCAGGCCGCCCGCGTTTCCTATGGCAAGGGCACCAAGTCCGTTCAGAACGACGAAGGCCTGATACGCTATTTGATGCGGCATTGGCATTCGACCCCGTTCGAGATGTGCGAGATCAAGCTGCACGTCAAACTGCCCGTCTTTGTCGCGCGTCAGTGGATTCGGCACCGGACAGCAAATGTGAACGAATACTCGGCCCGTTACTCGATCCTTGATCGTGAGTTCTACATCCCCGCGCCCGACCACGTCGCGGCGCAGTCCGAGATCAACAACCAGGGCCGAGGTGACGCCCTGCAGGGGGAAGAGGCCGCGCGCGTTCTGGAAATGCTCAAGGCAGATAGTGCCCGCTGTTACGACAACTACGAGGCGATGATCAGTCAGGATGGCCAGCAAGGATTGGCGCGCGAATTGGCGCGGATGAACTTGCCAGCAAATATTTATACGCAATGGTATTGGAAGGTGGACCTGCACAATCTGTTCCACTTCCTGCGTTTGCGCGCTGACCCGCATGCTCAGTATGAAATCCGTGTTTATGCCGACACCATGTGCAAGATCGTCGCCGACTGGGTTCCGTTTGCCTATCGTGCGTTCGAAGACTATCGGCTGGGCGCGGTGAACCTGTCTGCGCAGATGGTCGATTGCCTGCGCAGAACGCTGTCGGGCGAGGCTGTGACACAGGAGAATTCAGGGATGACCGCGCGGGAATGGCGCGAGTTTCAGGGTGTCATCCAGAAAGGATGATGCCCGGATAAGGCATATCGGTTGTCTATACATTTTGTCATGAAACTGTTACGATCGGTGCATGACATTTGTGACACCTCTTAGATACGTATGCGTTGGTTTGTTGTTGGCGACTCCGGTTTCTGCCAAGTCGCCAATAGCCGAAGTGATCTGCGAACCGACCCCGAAAATGCATGACAAGCTTCTTCGTCAGTTCGGGGCCAAGCGGCACGCAACCGGCCTGCGTGGACCCGAACAGTTGATGGAGGTCTGGACCAGTAAATCAGGTGACTGGACCATGGTCGTCACGTATTCGACGGGCACGTCATGCATTGTGGCAATGGGACAATACTGGCATACCCGTGCCGAAGATAAACCGGCCCGAGGGTAAGGTCGCACACCTTTAGCGGCGGACAACGGCTGAAAATTAGCCGTTGGCCTGTTTTTAGTTCCCGCAGTAACGGGGAAATTAAAGCGGCTTCAAATCAGCAGCCATTTGGCGGCCATCACGTCCGTCTTGCAGCTCGTACGAGATTTTCTGATTGTCAGCGAGCCCGGTCAGACCGGACCGTTCTACGGCCGAGATATGAACAAATACGTCCTTGCCGCCCTCATCAGGGGCAATAAACCCATAGCCTTTAGTGGTATTAAACCATTTCACGGTGCCAGTTGGCATTTCCCGTGTCTCCTTCTACTTACACGTTGTCCCACAAATTGGTGGGGGTAGTGATTGACGCCACCGCAACACATCACCGCCTCGCCCACACGCCACGGCCCGGATTGCGCATTTCGTCTTTTTCAACATTGCACGGTGAAGTAAAAAATCAAGAATTACCGAAAGAAGCAGGCGAAAATGCTAAAAATTGGCTCAAAATCAGGAGTTGCCTAAAAATGCGCCTTTTTGGTCTAAAGACATGTGATACTTGCCGTAAGGCTTTGAAATCACTTCCTTCTGCCGAATTTTTTGATGTTCGCAGCCAAGGCGTGCCTGAATCTGTACTGTCTGAGGCGTTCGATATTTTCGGCGGTGGTTTGCTTAATACACGGTCAACCACATGGCGTGGTCTGGATGAAGAGCAGCGCGCGCGACCTCCCTTGGAGCTGATACAGGATCATCCGACCCTGATGAAACGACCGCTGATTGAACGGGATGGCGCGCTTTTTTTGGGTTGGACCCCGGAAACCAAGACAGCACTTGGCGTTTCCTGAAAGCGTACCTATCTGCTTTGACGCAAGAATGAGGACAAGAAATGCGTAACGCAGCGATGATTTTGGGTGTGATTGCCGGACTGATCGGTATGATTGTCGGCTTTTTTGGCTACGGCTATGTAGAGCTGATTGACCGGTTCGGCGAAGTCGAAGGGCTGGCCGAGCAAGTGGACAACGCCCAGCTTATTCAAACCATGTCCATCATTGCGCCCCTGCTGGCAATCGCGGGTGGGGCCATGGCTCATGCGCGGGCATTGTTCGGTGGGGTCTTACTGCTGATTTCCGCGGCTGGGATGTATTACGCGTTTGGGTTCAATGCGTTTACAATGTTCCCTGTGGCATTTGCTGCAGTGGCGGGCCTCCTTGGGCTGGCCGCGGGTAAACCGGACGAGCCCAAGGCGCATTTCTAGGTCACTTCAGGCGCAGCAGACGATCAAGCGAGATCGGACCTGCGCCGTTGATGACGATCACCAGGAACAGGAACGTCCACATGACGCGCTGATCCATCAGTGTGATGGCGTTGTCGAACAGACCACCCAGTTTCACACCGTGGCCGGTGACATCGACAATGGTTTGCACCCACACAAACCCGATCATGGCCAGCGCCGCGACCCGAGTCAGCAGTCCAACCAGCAACAAGACCGGCAGAACAAACTCGGCAACCGTACCCAGAAAGATCACTATGCGTTGAAAGAAGGTCATCTGGGTGACGTCGTACAAAACAGCCTCAGCCGCCTTGGGGAATATCTGACCGAACGCACCGGCAGAGGCCGAGAAAATAGATCCATCTATTTTCAGCGTCGCAGAGTTCCAATAGTAAACAAACAAAACAGCAACAAAAACCAACCGTGCAAGCGTCGGGGTCAGCCAGTTGGCTGAGCTGTCCAGCCGTCCCAGAACGTTGTTGTGAAGAGAGATCAGGGCAGTCATTGTGCCAGCCTTTCGATAGTCACAGAAGTAATGGCGCCACCTTGCAGCAGTAGCGCCAGAGTGTTCCCGAGATCAAACTCGGGGGTCATCGCAGATGTGTTTTCAAACGCCTGACCAATGGTCAAACCGGTCATCATATCTGCGATCCAATCCGCGCCGCCTGCGGGCAGCAAGTGCGGAGCGGGATCGTATTCGGGTCGGGTGACCAATACATCTTCACCGATGGCCTGAGGCTTTGGTGCATCGTCTTGCGTATTAAAGCGCCAGATCGAGAATATCGGCCATTCGGACCGGATAATTTGCATCGACGGAGCGAATTCCAGTTTCGCCTGCATGACTTCTTCGGGAGAAACGGCCAGAGCCTCGGCGTCGACTGCCGTGCTGTCAGCGGCGTGGTAAGAGCGGCGCAGCGCCAATTCCAAACAGGCAACATCCGCGAGGTATCCAAGATGCGCCAACTGCTCCATCCCGGTCAGAAACTGGGGAAACTCCTCGCCATAGAACATCATCAGCGGGGTCGTCGGAGGGTGCTTGCGCAGAAATATCCCGGACAGCCCATCCATGTTCTGTGTACCGAGCAGCTTGGTGATCACCGGGAAGGCCTGATGCATCGCTTCGGTCAACGAAACGGCCACGTTATTGCGATAAACGCTGAAACGACGACCAGCAGGTTGATCGGATGAATCCACCAACCCGTCGGGAACCGCTTGGGAGGGATCCAGCAATGCAGTATGGAATGCGGTCTGAGATACACTCATGCCGGAATGCGGTCCAACGCCGTCTGCGCCCGTTCAGCCTCGGCCCTCAAGACAGGCCAGTCCGGTACGTCTGTGTCCCATTCAATCAAAACCGGCTTTGGGCCTGATTTTTCGAGTACATAGTCCAATAGCGCCCAAACAGGGTCAACGACTTCGCGCCCGTGGCTGTCGATCAGCAAGGGGTGGCCGTGGTCATCTTCGTCTTCGTCATGGCCGCCCAAATGAATCTCTCCGACCTTGTCCAGCGGATAGGCATCTATGTAGCCCTGCGGAGAGAAATCCAGATTGGTGGCCGAGACAAATACGTTGTTCACATCCAGCAACAAACCGCATCCGGTGCGCCGGGTGATCTCGGACAAAAACTCGGGCTCGGACCAGGTGCTTTCTTCGAAGGCGAGGTAGCTGGAGGGGTTTTCAAGCAGCATCTGACGGCCAACAACGTCTTGCACCTGATCAATATGCCCGCAAATCCGGGCAAGGGTGGCGTCGGTATAGGGCAGGGGCAGCAAGTCGTTCAGGAAATGGCTGTCATGGGTCGACCAAGCCAGATGTTCCGAGAAACTTGCGGGGTTGAGCCAGCCGACAAGTTGCTTCAGGCGGGACAGATGATCGGAATCCAGCGGAGCCTCTCCTCCGATGGACATGCCAACGCCGTGAACTGAAATGGGGAATTGTTCTGAAAGGTGACGAAGCTGCGCAAGCGGCCTGCCGCCGTCCCCCATATAGTTCTCGGCATGAATCTCAAGCCAGGCAACCGGGTTCGCGTGCTCGAGGATCTCGGCAAAGTGCTGGGGCTTGTAGCCGACGCCCGGTGCCGAAGGCAGTCTGTTCGATCGGATTGCATTGTCCAGCATGAGAATATTCCCCGGTCACGAAAAAGAGGCGGGCGTTATGGCCCGCCCCCAAATTCTTCAAGGCTTAGGCTTATGCCGGCAGGTCGCGTTCCAGCGGCTCCAGCGAGCCTTTGCGGTCCGAACCATCTGCCGATTTCGGCAGTTCGATATCGGCGCAGGTGCCCGCATCGACAAGGGTCCAGGCGTTGCCCTGATAATCTACGGTCGATGTACCGGCGCAGGTGGTGCCGGGGCCCGCGGCGCAATCGTTTTCACCTGCTAGCGATACGCCATAGCACTTTTCCTTGGCTTGCGCGGTCGCGGTGGTGGCCATGCCAGATACTGCTGCAGCAACGGCACTTGCGATAACGAGGGATTTAGCGGTGTTCGACATCTCGGAAATCCTTTTGATGACTGCGTATGTCTGTGTTTGACAATGACAAAGGTAGTGGCTTTGAGGGCTCAGTTAAATTCACGAGCCCGTGTCTCACAACCCCGTCAGGCAAGGTCATGCCCTCTTGAAGGGTAACACATTGTTTTTGAATTCGAAAATGGAAAATATTTCAATCCGGCCCCGTCTTGGGGCCGGATCGCAGTCAAATTGATGCTGAATGTTACAGCAGATCAGGCGGAGTTGCCGCCTTTGACAGCTCAATTGTTACAGTCTCGAGGGATTGAACCTGAGTTTGTTTTTCACCCAGACGGCGCACGCTGACGGTACGGTCTTCGACTTCGCGGTGACCGACGGCCAAAATCACCGGCACTTTACCGACAGAATGCTCGCGGACTTTGTAGTTGATCTTTTCATTGCGAATGTCCGCTTCGGCCCGCACGCCTGCCGCTTTGAGCGTTTCCACCACTTCGGAGACATAGTCATCGGCCTCGGAGGTGATCGAGGCGACGACAACCTGACGCGGGGCCAGCCAGAAAGGCAGTTTGCCAGCGTGTTCCTCGATCAGGATGCCGATGAAGCGTTCGAACGAGCCCAGAGTCGCCCGGTGTAGCATGAAGGGGCGGTGTTTCGCGCCATCTGCGCCAATAAAGCTGGCGTCCAGACGCTCGGGCAGATTGGGGTCAACCTGCAGAGTTCCGCACTGCCATGTCCGGCCAATTGCATCGGTCAGAGTGAATTCCAGCTTGGGTCCGTAGAACGCCCCTTCGCCTTCGAGAACCTCATAGTCGTACCCGGCGGCCTTACAGGCATCCCCAAGGGCCTTTTCAACCAGATCCCAGCTTTCATCGGACCCGATCCGCTTTTCGGGGCGGGTGGACAGTTTGATCGTCCAGTCGTGGAAGCCTAGATCGGCATAGACCTTGGACAGGAACGCGATGAACTTGGCGGTTTCGGATTCAATCTGATCCTCGGCGCAGAAGATATGGCCATCGTCCTGCGTGAACCCCCGCACCCGCATGATACCGTGCAGCGCCCCCGAGGGTTCGTAACGCGCGCAAGATCCGAACTCGGCCATACGCAGAGGCAGGTCGCGATAGGACTTCAGGCCCTGATTGAACACCTGCACGTGGCAGGGGCAGTTCATCGGCTTCAGCGCGTTGATCGCCTTTTCGCGGGCATGCTCTTCGTCCACTTCGACGATGAACATGTTTTCCTGATATTTGTCCCAGTGACCCGAGGCCTCCCACAATTTGCGGTCGACAACTTGCGGGGTGTTGACCTCGACATAGCCGTCACGCTCCTGCATTCGGCGCATGTAGTCCTGAAGGGTGGTGTAGATTTTCCAACCGTTCGGATGCCAGAAGATCTGACCGGGGGCCTCCTCCTGCATGTGGAACAGGTTCATCTCGCGGCCCAGCTTGCGGTGGTCGCGCTTGGCAGCCTCTTCCAGCATATGCAGGTGGGCTTTCAGCTTTTCCTTGCCGGTGAAAGCCACGCCATAGATCCGCTGCAACATCGCGCGGTCGCTGTCACCACGCCAATAGGCGCCCGCGATGGACATCAGCTTGAACGCATCGCCGGGCAGTTGGCCGGTGTGCTGCAGGTGCGGACCGCGGCACAGGTCTTGCCAGTGGCCGTGCCAGTACATCCGCAGCGGTTCATCGCCCGGAATGGCTTCGATCAGCTCGACCTTATAGGGCTCGTTATTGGCTTTGTAGAATTCGATCGCGCGGTCGCGGTCCCAGACCTCGGTGGTGACGGGGTCGCGCTTGTTGATGATCTCTTTCATCTTTTTCTCGATGAGGCCGAGATCTTCGGGCGTGAAGGGTTCCTCGCGGTCAAAGTCATAGTACCAGCCATTGTCGATCACGGGGCCGATGGTGACTTTGGTGGCGGGCCAGATTTCCTGCACGGCGCGGGCCATGACATGCGCCAGATCGTGGCGGATCAGTTCATTGGCCTGATCTTCATCCTTCATGGTATGGATGGCGATTTGGGCATCTGCTTCGATGGGCCATTGCAGATCCCAATGCTTGCCGTCGACCGTGGCAGAGATCGCTTTTTTGGCCAGCGAGGTCGAGATATCGGCAGCCACCTGCGCGGGCGTTACGCCTGCGTCATAGGAACGTGCATTGCCATCGGGAAAAGTGAGAGAGACGGATTTTGAATCCAGGGCCATGGTTGGCTCTCCTCGTCGGTTTGGCGCCCACTGAACGCCCGGTTGCGGGTATCGCCATTTAAGGTTCTGAAAACAGCAATTTTTCTGGACGTTTCGGCGTCACTCGTCACTGTTTTGTGGCTTTTGGCGACAATAAAGCCACGAGGCGTCTCATATAGCGATTGTCAGGGCGGTGCAATCACTGTCCTGCACCGTATGGCCCGCCCTCCTGTAAGTCGCCGAACACTGCCCATGCCTCGTGGCAGGCGTTTGCTAGTAGTATGTCATCCTCGGGAATACTGTTCTTGAAATTGGGGTAGGACATGTGATTGCCCAAGTTCATCAGCACGGTCACGAGGTGGTTGCGTGGGATGAACGCCCGGAAACGATAGTCGCCGTCCGGTGTTTCGATCACCTCGCCGTCCATACCATAATCGCGCAGAAGTTCGGCGTCCTGAGCGCGGCGGAACCGCAGACAGACGCGAGAACCGATGTTCGGCCCGCTGGTTTTGCCGTACTCATCCTTTGCAACGGCAGAGAAAAAGCCCGAACCCTCGGGCGTCGAGAATGCTACCCACATATGCAGGTCCTCCTAATTTTTTGGAAAAGGGCGCCTTCGATATCAAATACAATATAGGGTCGTCAACTCGAGGCGGCTTACGTGCGCGGGCGCATGGCTTGTAGGCACAAACCCAAACCTCTAAACCCGGCAGTAGCTACGTGATGGTTGGAGACTATTCGTCGTCATCCAGTTTTGACTCAATCACCTTCTGTTGAGCCAATCTCTCTGGAAGGCGGTCGCTGATGTCTTTGAGCCGCTGTGTTGGATTGACGCTCATGCCTACAGTTCCGCTGTGGGTGTGCGTGATGCTAACGCCATCAGCGCGTCCGAAGGCTCGGTCCTGAGCTAGGGCCAACAAAGCGATTTGTTCTTTGCCAGAGAGTTTTCCCGATACAAATTCGCCGTTCCCATCTATGCGATTGAAGAGTTCGTCCATCGACAAAAGATCATTCATGCGTTTCACAGCGATCTCGCCGTTCGACTGGATCAACTTTCTTGTCTCGGGGTCCAGCTTGGGTCGCCCACCCGGATTACCGGAATGACCAGGCTTAAAGAGAGGTGTTGGCACAGTGGACTCCTCTGTTCTCAGAAAGTGAAGGCGCCAAGAGATAAGTATCTATTTTATATAGCATAATGGATGCCAAATTGCGATCATTTGCGCATTCGATAGACGCACCAGGCAAGGTCGTTCAGGTGCCCGCATTTATGTCTCTCTCTCAAATGTCCTAGGGATACTGTACAAATGCATTCAGGATTAGCGAAGCCGTGGCTTCCGCCATCGTGGGCTGAACTGTTGTTCGCCACTTTTTTTCGTAAACGCTAAGGTAAGTGAGGCAGATTAATGTGTAACCTCTATTCGAATACGACACCGGCAGATGCGATGCGGCAGCTATTCGACGTCGCCGTAGAAAAAGACAGGCTCGGAAACGCGGAACCGCTTCCAGCAATCTACCCAAAGAACATGGCGCCCATCGTCAGGAAGGACCAAGACGGCGCGCGTGAACTCGTGTCTCTGTCCTGGGGGTTTCGAACGACCAAGAAATCAAAAAAGACTGGCGCCATCTTGCAACCTCATGCCTGGAACAATGCGCGTGACGACAAGGTCCTGAAGAGCGGGCTGTGGAAGAACAGTTTCGTAGAGCGCCGTTGTCTCGTACCTGCAAGCTCGTTTTGCGAGGCGCAAGGGCGCAATCCAGCGACATACCACTGGTTCGCGCTCAAAGGATCCGGGGCTCGCCCGCCGTTTGCGTTTGCCGGGATGTGGCAAGTGTCGCGATACGAAGGCAAAGAGGGCCCAGAAGAGGTTCCTGCGTACACAGTAATAACCACCTCAGCGAATGACATTGTGCGTCCGATACATCCGCAGAGAATGCCAGTCATACTCTGTCCAAGTGATTATGAGGCCTGGTTAGGTGGCAGCGCCGCGGAGGCCTTTGAACTGCTAAAGCCCTATGCCTCAGATGAGATGGGTATCGTCAGATCGGGCGTAGGAGAAAAGTCTGACACTAGTCTGCCTACGGTCACGAGTTGCCCGTTGGACAGGTGCAGCACGAAATCCGACTCAAGGACCGTGTGTTCCGTCTCAAGCATATCCAGCAGTTCCTTGCGCCGTCCGCGCTGCGTGGCGTCGGTCACGTGCGCGGCGATGGCCCGTGGCGTAGCCGCGACGCCCAGCGCCGTGCGCGCCTCCACCTCAAGCCGTTCGTCTGCCCAGGCCCCGCGCTGGGCGAGTGCGGCATTCCGCGTCCGCGCCATTTCGCGCGCAACACGCTCCGCATATTCACGCTCCTCATCGGATGTCAGGTCAGGAAAAACCCGTCGCGTATCGGCTAGGGCCAAACCTTCGCTGATCAGGAAGGCGTCAGGGCGGCGTTGCTCCAAACCCTCGCCACATACTGCCCCACTGGCGTAGTCCAGTCGTGAGGGCTGGTACATGCACGGATCAAGCGTGGCGCGGATCAGTTGCGTGCCACTGGCTGAGATGAGGATGTAGCCGAACCCGTTCAGCCAGAGGCGCTTGAGCAGAACAGCGGCGGCGCGGGGTATGTCCGTGCCGTCCTCAACGCCCATGTAAACGCGTTGTCCTTTCAGTCCGACCACCTCGTCACCGAAATCGGCGTCAAAGATGAAGGAGGACGATGAGCAGCCCCACAACACGTCATGGTCGGCATATCCCGGCGCAGCGGTCACAACCTGTCGCCACAACTCGTCACGGCTCAGCGCGGCGTGGTCGGATCGTGGGTCGTAGTCGGCGGCAAGGATGGCTGGACCCTTGGGCCAGGCGAAATAGTCTTCGCTGCGGGCGATGGTGCCGGGTGTCACCCGCCCCTTAGTGACCAGCGGTACACCATCGTCGGGCATGTCGACTGTTGGGACGCCGTAGGTCAGCACGTCCTGCCCAGCGCGTAGCTCCGTGTTCAGCACCGTTGCGAAATCCGCCATGTTGATGGCCTGGTCCACGAAAGCCCGCCCCGCGTTGAGCCAACCAACGGTTTCCTTGACCAGTTCGTCGTCAGCGCCCCAGCGGTAGTGCTTGCCAACCGTCTCGGGGTTGGTCAGTTCAATCCGCGTGTAGCTGAGCGGCGGGGTGCTCCGATTACGCGCCATTTCACCGTTTTCCTTCATCTTGTGCCCACAGAACTTGTGTTGCGGGCAATTCATCGTTTTCCTGCGTGTTTCGGCGGCTCGGGCAGAGGCGGTCACTGTTCGCGTCACTGATGCCCCTCCGAAACAGCACTTATTTCCCTCACGCTCGCTGGTTCAGGAGCGCCAGGTCCAGATCACGCGGCATCGTCTCGCTCCTTTGGCTGGATGCGGTTCCGTTCCTTGAAGGCGTCGATGCTGGCGCGGTCGATGCGCGTGACGCGCCCGTTCGAGTAGCCGGTCAACTCGCCGCTACTGAGCCAGCGCCAGACGGTCGAGGACGACACCTGCAACTCGCGACAGGTTTCCTTAACGGACAGGTCCGAGGATTGATTTGGGGTAGGGACCGGGGCGCTCATGCTGCGTCTCCTGCCACCTTAGCCAAAAGGGCAGGGTCGGGCACGTAGGCGTTGTTCGCCTTGTACTCATCTAGTGAGGTTCGAGTGATGCGCTCTTGCTTGCCTACGAAGTAAGTAGACAATTGCCCGGACGCTATCAGCTTGCCGACCGCATTACGCGAGACGTTCATCTCAGTGCATGCCTCGGCGATAGTCAGGTCAGGCTCTCTAGCCATGTGTCACTCCATTAATTAGGTCGTGACACTTGGCTAACAGGGGGTGTTCCAGATGGACGAATTCGTAACTCAGTTACGCGCAAACTATCTTTTTAGCGGTCCATTTTTCTTGAATTCCGCTCGTATCCAGCGGGCTATGCTGCCCTCGGAAGGTAGTTTCGCCACCTCATCCGCAGTCCGTTCTAACGACATCTCATCATAAACCTGTTCCGCGAGGTGTTTCGCCGAACCTGCCATGTTTGGGCTGCGTTCAACTATCGCCATCGCTCGCCTAATCACCTCGTCATGGTGAGGACGACGACCGGGGCGGGCGTTCTTACCGCGCGCGCTGTTGCGCTCGCTCAGGACGCTTTGCACTGCCGTGTAAGCCGATTCTGCCTTTATGTGATCCTCTCGGGGGTCAGGCCCGTCTAGGTTCAGCAGGCGCAATTTGATGAAGTCCAGCGCAATCACTTTACCCGGTGGCAGCGCCGCCAGCCGCTCGGCTTCTTCGCGGCTCACTTTCAGGCGGCGCATGATCGTGGCCGAGGTATCGACGCGCTGGGCGTCGGCGAACGGGTTGGGTTTCGGGTTGGTCATGCCCGTCCCTCCGACAACTGCACCACGCTCTCAGCGGTGAGACCGTCGAGGAAGTCCGCCCATTTCTGCCACCATTCGGCGGCGGGCTGGTTCAACTCGGATAGCTGATAATGCGCGTCCGCCTCGCTGGTGTCAGGGCTATGTGCGGACAGGCGGTCGCGGATGTCCTTGCCGCCACCGTTTTCGGCAACCCAACTAAGCAGCGCCTTACGGTTGGCGTGGCTGGTGTAGTCGGTGGGCAGGCTCAACTCGTCGCGCTGCCGCGCCCAATTCAACGAGACAGTCTTGCGGCCACGACGACCGAACACACGACCCTCTCGCGTGGGTTGGTTGCGCAGCAACTCGACCGCCTGCGCCGAGAGCATGACCAGATGTTCTTTCTTGGCTTTCATGCGCTGGGCGGGAATGGTCCAGCGTCCATGTTCAAGGTCAATCTCCGACCACTCAGCGCCCAGCGCCTCGCTGATGCGGGTGCCCGTCAGCAGTTGCAGGCGCATGATGTCCCGGTCGATGTCTTGCAGTTCTTCAAGGCCCCGGACCATCGTGCGCAGTTCGGACATGGACGGGCGGTAGTCCTTGATCTGTGATTTCGGGGTCTTATCCAACTGCGGGACCGGTACGCCTGCGGGCATCATTTTCTTCTCGCTGGCCCACTTGAACATGCTTGCCATCGCCATGCGGATGTTGTGCGCCGCACCGGGCTTGTCATCTATCAGGTGGGTAAACGTCGCGTTCAGGGCCTCCACGTCCAGCGCGCCGAGGCGCATGCCGCCGTGGTTGGGCAGAACGTTCTTGGTGAGGATGTTCTCTGACCGCCGCCACGACTTTGTGCCGCGCGTCTGCATGGCTGTGATGTAAGCCTCGGTCAGTTCGTCCAGCGTCGTTTCAGACCGCTTGTCGGCGACCTTGGTGACGGGCTGCGCCCACGCCTCTCGTGCCTCGGCAAGGCTCATGGCGGGGTAGTGCCCGAGGGTGATTTGTCGCTGCCGCTTGCCTTTCTGGGTGCGGTAAATCCAACGCTTGCCCCGCGTGGTAGCTACAAGCGTAAGGCCCGCATATTGCGGGTCCGAGAGACGCCGACCGGGTTTCAGGCGGCGGCAGGCCAGATCAGTCAATTCCTTGGCAGCGGTTCCGTTCGCCTGTTCGAGGGCAAACGCAACACTGGCGCGCAGTTCCTTGCGGATGCCCGTGTCGAGTGCAGCCTGCATCAGGTCAGCAACAACCTCGCGGGGGTCGCGGTCGTCCTGATCCACGAGACTTGCAACTGAGGTCAGAAAGTCAGATGTGTTCTTTGTCATGGCCGGGTCCTTATGCAGTTCGGTCGTGTCAGTCGGGCGGGTGTTGGCGCACCCCCCGACACCTTGGATTTAGCAACGCCATCGCACCGCTACCAGCCCTTCGTCACTGATGCGTCACTGTTGTGGCATGATATCCACGCGGGTTGAGTGGGTCTGACAGGGGCAGTGAAACGGTTTGGTGATACAAGCAAATTCCTGTTTTTTAGGTATTTTTCCATGAATTTGCAGGGGGTTCGCTGGCGTGGGGTATGAGAACGCCCGGTTGCGGGTTATTTGCGTTTGGCTGCTTTGGCAGGTGGGGGGCGTGTGTCAAGGGCGGGAGCGAGGGGTGCTGCCGCGCCGCCATTGGCGTTTGAACCAATGGCGCACCAATGGCGGCACCCCGGGATATTTTTAGCCAGATGAAGGGCGGATCGGGGAATTGCGGTTGGGGTTGGGACGTGCATGATGTGGGCAAAGCAAAGAGGGTTTTATGGCTGTGGCTGAATTTCTGGACACCGCGCAGGGGCGGCGGTTGGCGTATCACAAAAGCGAGGGGGCGGGGCCGACGGTGGTTTTTCTGGGCGGTCTCAAGTCTGACATGGAGGGCACCAAGGCGGTGCATCTTGAGGCCTGGGCGAAGGAGCGCGGGCAGGCGTTTTTGCGGTTCGACTATTCCGGGCACGGTGAAAGCGGGGGCGCTTTCGAAGAGGGGTGCATCGGGGATTGGCATGAGGATACAGCGGCTGCGGTTGCCGAGTTAACTGAGGGGCCTTTGATTGTCGTTGGGTCTTCGATGGGCGGATGGCAGGCCTTGTTGCTGGCCAAGATGATGCCGGATCGGATTGCAGGCTTGGTCACGATCGCGGCCGCGCCGGATTTTACCGAGGATGGATACTGGGCCTCGTTCACGGATGCTCAGAAACAGGCGCTGGAGGAGGTGGGGCGTGTTGAGCTGCCGTCGGACTATATGGAGCCCTACATCATTACGAAACGGATGATCGAAGATGGCCGTGCCCGACTTGTCCTGCGTAGCCCGTTGGAGCTGCCATTTCCGGTGCGCTTTTTGCAGGGCACCGAGGATACTGCGGTTTCAACGGCAACTGCGGTCAGACTGCTAGAACATGCGTCTGGACCCGACATGAGGTTGCTGCTTGTCAAAGATGCGGATCACCGGTTTTCGGACGGGCCGTGTCTTGGGCTGATCGAGCAGGCCGTTCTAGATGTGATGAATGCGTCATGATGCGGCTAATAGGTCGTCTGTGTTTGGCTCTTATCGCTGTTGGGGGTTTGATTTACTGGTTTGGCCCACGCGAAGACGTAGACCTTCATCCTAAGTTTGATCCTCGGAAATTTGGCGAGGGCGTCCAAGTCTATTTCGAAAGCGTCGAGTCGGCGTTTGACGATATCGTCCCTGGTGTTGAGAAACGCGTGATCTGGCAGGACGGTTTCAAAGAGCGCAGAACTCCGGTTTCTGTTCTCTATCTGCACGGATTCTCCGCGTCATCCGAGGAAATTCGCCCGGTGCCCGATATGGTCGCTGACGCGCTGGGGGCAAATCTGGTCTATACGCGGCTGCAGGGGCACGGGCGTAGCAGCGAGGCAATGGCGGATGGAACGGCCTCGGGCTGGATGCAGGATCTGGCCGAGGGGCTGGCTGCGGCGCGTGCGGTGGGCGATCAGGTTGTCGTGATTTCGACGTCGACAGGCGGAATGCTGGCGGCAGCCGCTGCCGTAGACGAAGACCTGAGCCGGGATCTGGCGGGTATTGTCTTTGTCTCGCCCAATTTCGGAGTGAACACACCTGGTGCCTGGATACCCGGATTACCTTGGGCGCGGGATTGGCTGCCTGTTCTGATGGGAGATACACGGGACGTCTCTGGCCCGGATCCGGAGAAGAACCTGTATTGGTCAACGACCTATCCTTGGGAAGCGGTCGTGCCAATGACGGTGTTGGTGGATGTGGTGAATAGGCTTGATTTCTCTGGCGCAAAGGTCCCGGCGTTGTTTTGGTATTCAGATGATGATCAAGTTGTACGGCCAGATATCACGCATGAGGTTGCGGCGGCGTGGGGCGCGCCATCAACGACAGAATTGGTGACAATGGGCCCCGGTGATGACCCCGCCTCGCATGTTGTCGCCGGGAGGCTGATGTCACCGGGGCAAACGGATACGACTGTAGCTGGTATCTTGAACTGGCTAGAAACATTGGGGATCAGGTAACGCATGGGGGGCTTTGATGCGTAAACCAGCCAGCATGTGGAGCCTTGAAACCCTTGGCAGGGTGCGTCTGTCTCGTCATTTTTTCATGCGCGATTTTCTGTATTCCGAGATTGGCAACTTTCACGAAATACAGAACATTCCCGACAATCCCGATTTGGCGATCCAGACGGGTCGTGCCCTGTGCTCAACCCTTCTGGATCCGCTGGAGGAAACCTTTGGCCGGGTCGCGGTGCGGTCTGGTTATCGCTCACCTTCCTTGAATCGGTTCGGAAATGAAAACCGTCTGAACTGTGCCCGAAATGACAATCCTCTGGAATGCCATATCTGGGATCGTGGGGAAGGGGATGAGAGGATCGCCGGGGCCTCGGTCGTGATCCCATGGTTTGCGGATCAATACGAAACCGGACGCGACTGGCGCGATCTTTCGTGGTGGATGCATGACCATCTGGATTACTCCGAAATCTGGTTTTTCCCCAAGCTGTGCGCGTTCAATCTGGTCTGGAGGCCGATACCCCTTCGCCGGATCGACAGCTATATCGTGCCGCGCGGCACCTTGTTGCGCGCAGGTGCCAAGCCGACTGAAAATCTAAGCACCCGGAAGGCGCGTTATGCGGATTTTCCGAAGTTCCGGGGAATAGACTATCCCTGAGTTTTTTCTTGCCGACATTAGAAAAACCTCACATCCTGCGGAAAAGTAACGCCAAGGTGGTCGAATTTAAGGAGGCCCTGCGTGATCGAACCGTTGGTTTTTCTGCCCGGGTTCATGTGCGACGCGCGGTTGTTCGGAGCTCAGATACTCTACCTGTCTTACCAGCGCGCGGTGACGGTTGCCCCGGTTACGACGGGTGACCGCATCGAAGAGATCGCCTCTGGCTTGCTGGACCAACTACCGCATCGTTTTGCCCTGGGTGGGTTCAGCATGGGCGGCGTTGTCGCGTTGGAGATCGTTCGGCGTGCACCTCAGCGCGTGTCCCGCTTGTGCCTGATGTCGACAGACGCGCAGGCCGATACACCTCAGATCGCTGCGGACCGGGAAGAACTTATCGTAGGCGCAAGGTCGGGGCGGCTTGAGGATGTCATGAACAGGTTGATTGGTTCCGAGACTTTGGCACCGGGTCTGGGGCGCGTTCCCGTCTTGAAAGAAGTCATGGCGATGGCAAGGGAAATGGGGGCGGACGTCTTCGAACGCCAGATGCGCGCCCTGCAACGGCGCCCTGATCAGCAAGGCGCGTTGAGGCATATAAATGTGCCAACGCTGGTATTATGCGGGGCGCACGATCAGCTTACGCCCGTTCGCCGTCATACGTTCATGGCGGAAATGATCCCAAATGCCGAGTTGAAAGTCATCGACGAAGCTGGGCATTTGCCCCCGCTCGAGGCCCCTGCAGCCGTGAACACGGCACTTGAATCCTGGCTGAACACCCCGGTTCGGCTGCCCTATTTGTAAAACGCTGCCCGTTCAGATTGGCTAAGGATTACAGGCGTTGCCACGGGCTGTCTGGTCTTTGGGTCGAAGAAGACGGAGTTCTTCCAACTTCCGGAAATCCGCGACTTGAGCACGCGCGAAATCAATCCTTTGACGGCTGGACCCAGCTTTTCATGGGATTGTTTGCCGTCGGGTTGCGGAACAAACCCTCGGGTCGTGATGGGACCCAAACCGCTTGGGTCTGCAATTCGTTTCACGATGAACCCCGCAAAGGGGAATTTCGGCGTTCGGGTCGTTACCGCAAGTGGTGCGTTACAGCAACTTGCGTACCAGCGCAGCATACCCTTTGGGCTGAGTTGCATCAGCGCCAAGTGTTCGGCCCCGCCGTCGATCCTGATTTCTTCTGGCAGCATCTGCAGCACCTCGACAGGGCCGGGGGCAGGGTCGGGTTGTCCGAAATACAGCTGAGCGGCGCGGCAGTCATGGCAGAAACACACAGTATGCGTTCCAGATTTCGCCCCCGCAGCGGTGATCGCGCCGTGAAGCGCGCCACAATTGCAGGAAAAAGCGAAATCCTTCGCCGTGGAATTTGGCATGGTGATTAGGCGACTTTGTTCTTGTTCGCCGCCCGACGGCGCGGTTTACGCGTGTTGGCGTTCATGAAGTCGATGACCAGCGGGCGGATGTTGTCGCGCCAACTGCGGCCAGCAAAGATACCGTAATGTCCCGCGCCGGGTTCAACATGGCTTGCCTTTTTCGAATCTGGCAGCCCGGTGCACAGGTCAAGCGCCGCGATACATTGACCGGGGGCAGAGATATCGTCATTTGCCCCCTCGACTGTTTTCACGGCGACGTCGGTGATTTTCCCGATATCGACCTTGTGGCCTGCAACGACAAACTCGTTCCGCGCAATTTCGCGGTTTTTAAAGACACGTTCGACCGTTGACAGATAGAATTCCGCGGTCATGTCCATCACCGCCAGATACTCATCATAGAACCGGTTATGTGCGTCATGATCCGACGCCTCACCGCGCATGACGCGCTGAATCTGGTCCGAAAACGCCTTGGAATGGCGATCCGCGTTCATGGACATGAATGACGCCAGTTGCAGCAGGCCGGGATAAACCATGCGACCAACGCCTTTGTACTTGAAGCCGACGCGCTGAATCATGGTTTCTTCCAGCTGGCCCATTGTCACGCGGCGGCCAAAATCGGTTACGTCAGTGGGTGTTGCGTCCGGGTCAACAGGTCCGCCGATCAGCGTCAGCGTACTGGGCTGCGCTTTGGGCTCTACCTCGGCCAGATACGCGGTTGCGGCCAATGTCAGCGGGGCGGGTTGGCAAACTGCAACAACATGAGTCTCTGGTCCCAGTTCTTTCATGAAATCGACAAGATAGAGGGTATAGTCCTCTACATCGAACTTTCCTTCGGACACGGGGATATCGCGCGCATTATGCCAGTCGGTGACGTAGACTTCGCAATTGACCAACAGGCTTTTGACTGTCGAGCGCAGCAGCGTTGCATAGTGGCCGGACATGGGAGCGACCACCAGAACCTTGCGCGCTTGTTCTTCGCGCCCATTCACGCGGACGTGGATCAGGTCGCCGAACGGACGCTCCAACACGGGGACGATATCGACAATATGGTCCCGGCCGTCCTCGCAGGTATAGGTGCGAATGCCCCAGTCGGGTTTGGCAATCATGCGCTGAAAGGTGCGTTCTGTCACCTCGCCCCAGGCCGCCATCATGCTGAACACTGGATTGGGAACCATCGAAAACAGTGGGTAAGAGGCCATCGCACTGGCGGTTGCACCCATCCACTGGTTGGTGTTGCGCATGGTTTCCATCAAGTCGTAGGTCATCATGTAGCGCATAAAATGGGTCTCCTGGGTATCAGTCTGAAAGTTCGGACCATTCGCCGCTTTGCCCATGGCATTTGCGACGTTATTCTGCATAGCAGCGAGGTTAGGGGGGAATTGTTAAAATGACAACAAGTCAAGACCAGAGTCCGGAGCTAACCGAGGAACACCTTGAACGGCTTAAAGAAAATATGAACAAAGTCGAAGAGCTTTCAAAACGTCTGGTGGAAGTGTTGGCCGGAAAAAAGGGCCACAACCCCGCGCTGGACGGTCCGAATCAAGAGCTTTTTGCACGAGCAGCAACAGCGTATTTTTCCGAGGCATGGCAAAATCCCGCCAAGCTGATGGAACATCAGATCGAATTCTGGGGAAAATCCGTTCTAAACTTTGCTGAAGCGCAGAAGGCCATGACGACGGGCGAAGTTGATGACAGCGATACCGCCCCTAAAGACAAGCGCTTCAGCAATCCTATGTGGGAAGTAAATCCCTATTTCCGCTTTATCCGCCAGCAGTATCAAACCAATGCCGAGGTCATCACACAGGCCGTCGCGTCGGTTGAAGATATGGACGACAAGGACAAAAAGCGCCTGCGGTACTTCTCGCAACAGATCATCGACATGATGTCTCCGACCAATTTTCTGGCAACCAATCCGGACGCTTTAAAGAAGGCGGTCGAAACCGAGGGGCAATCGCTGATCAAGGGGCTGGAAAACCTGGTTGCCGATCTTGAAGCCAATGATGGTGAAATGGTTGTCAGGCTGGCGGATGAGAGCGCCTTTGAAGTGGGTGGCAACATCGCCACAACGCCGGGTGAGGTTGTGTATCGCAACCGGCTAATGGAATTGATCCAATACAAGCCTGCAACCGAGACAGTTTGCGAAACGCCGCTTGTTCTGTTCCCGCCCTGGATCAACAAGTTCTACATTCTGGATCTCAAGGCGCAGAACAGTCTGATCAAATGGGTGACCGAGCAGGGATATACCTTGTTTGTCGTAAGCTGGGTGAATGCAAATGAATCCCACGCTGATATTGGTATGGGGGATTACGTCGAAGAAGGGTTCCTGACCGCGATCGAACAGGTCAAGTCGATCTGCAAGGTCAAGCAGGTGAACGCTGTAGGTTACTGTATCGCGGGAACCACGCTTAGCCTGACCCTGTCCCTTCTCAAGCAGCGGGGGGACAAGTCGATCAAGTCGGCCACGTTTTTTACCGCCCTCACGGATTTCGGCGATCAAGGAGAGTTCACGCCCTTCTTGCAAAACGACTTCGTGGACGGAATCGAAGATCAGATTTCCAAGGATGGAATTCTGAAAGCCTGGCTGGTTGGACGAACGATGTCGTTCCTGCGCTCGAATGATCTGATCTATGGTCCTGCGATCCGCAGCTATATGATGGGCGAGACACCACCCGCATTCGACCTGCTGTTCTGGAACGGAGATGGTGCGAATTTGCCCGGTCGCATGGCTGTGGAGTATCTGCGCGGCTTGTGCCAGAGCAACGACTTCGTCAACGACGGGTTCGAGTTGCTGGGGCATAAACTGCATGTCCGTGATGTCGACGTTCCGTTGATGGCCATCACCTGCGAAACGGACCACATTGCAGCATGGAAGGATTGCTATCGCGGCGTGCAGCAGATGGGATCGAAGTCAAAGACGTTCATTGTGTCAGAATCCGGCCATATCGCGGGGATCGTGAACCCGCCCAGCAAAAAGAAATATGGCCATTACACCAACACTAATTTGAAAGCGGATGCCGAGACTTGGATGAAAGAGGCCGAGTACCATCAGGGATCGTGGTGGCCCCGCTGGGAGGCCTGGCTAAAAAAGCGGTCAGGCAAACAGGTTCAGGCCCGTACACCGGGCGATTCGGATCATCCGCCACTGGCGCCCGCGCCCGGAACGTATGTTTTGGTTAAGTCAACGAATTGATTTTGTGTGAGTTTTTATTTTTTGCTGCGACGCAGCAATAAATTTCTTGCAATGCTGCGATGCAGCAACCATATTGTCCTCAAGCTGATGAAAACCGGGGTGGGCCCGGTTCGGCAAAAGGATTAGGACAATGGCAAAGACTCAAGACTTTACCGCGACCTTGAAAGACATGATGGGCGCGTTCCCTGTTGACACCACCGCTCTGGAAGGTGCCTTCAAGTCGACCGCAAGCCTGAACGAAAAGCTGTCGGGTGTTGCGCTGGACGCCGCTGAAAAGTCGGCTGAAATCTCGAACAAATGGACCAAAGACACTCTGGCCAAACTGACCGAGATGTCGAAAGCAAAAGCAGAACCTGCTGAATACGCAAAAGCTGCGACTGATTTCGCAAGCGCGTCGGCTGAAGTTGCTGCAGAAAATCTGGCGGCCTTCGCCGAAATCGCGAAAAAAGTTCAGACCGAAACTGTTGAGCTGCTGATGGCTGCTGGCAAAGAAGCTGCGGAAGACGCAACTGCTGCTGTCAAGAAAGCAACCAACGACGTGACAGCCGCTGCCAAGAAAGCAACTGCTGCCAAGTAAAGAGAATGCCGCGAGGCGCACCCATTCCTCCCAACCGGTGCAATCGCGCAGGGCAGGTCGAAAGACCTGCCCTTTCTTTTTGTGCTGCAGTCGCATAACCTCTGCTGCAACGCATCATCCTTGGGGAGGGAAACCGGTGGCAGACCAGGAAAAACCGTTACTAATCAAACGATATGCCAGTCGTCGGCTGTATAACACCGAGACCAGCGATTACGTCACGCTCGAGGATATCGCGGCATTTATTCGTGACGGGCGGGAAGTGCAGATTATCGACCTGAAAACCGGGGATGATCTGACACGGCAATATCTGCTTCAAATCATTGCTGAACATGAAAGCCGGGGCGAGAATGTGCTGCCTGTGAATGTGCTGAATGATCTTGTGCGCAGTTACATGTTGCCGGGCGGGGGTATGATGCCTCAGTTCCTGCAAAGCTCGTTCGAGATGCTGCGCGAAAGCCAAAGCAAGATGATGGAAAACATGAGCGCAATGAACCCCATGTCTCAGATGCCGGGGTTCGAGGCAATGCAGGCGCAGCAACAGGCATTTCTTAAAGCGATGACCGGTGGTTTGTCCGGCGGTTGGTCCGGTCCGGACAAGGAAGACGAGGGTAAGTCAGAGCCGAAAGAGGATCTGGACGATATCAAAAAGCAGCTTGCCGAATTGCAGCAGAAATTGTCCAAGCTGAACTGATCCAGCCTTCCAAAACGAATAAAGCCCGCCTTTTGGCGGGCTTTTTTGTGATGGGCTGTGGTTCAGGTGCCGAAGGCCATCGCAGGTGCGTTAACCTCGCCGACGGATGCCAGCAGAATATCGGCAATTACGTCCAATTCTTCGCGGGTCAGGCGCACAGGCAAGCGAACGTCGCAAGCCTTCATCAACATTGCGCGGGTTTGCGGCAATTCGACCTGCTCAGGCAGGAATTGCCAGTTCCAAAAGGCGCGGGCATTGTCTTCGCTCAGACCAAAAACCTGGACTTTGACCCCGCGCGCCTCTGATGCCGCCGCAAAAGCGCGGATGTCATCATCGCTGAGGTCGACCAAGTTGAACTGGATCGAGTCCGGGGCCCGGCGTTCGGGCGACAGCGGGGCGGGCACGTCGATATTCGGCGACGTGTTCAGGCGATCCGCGACATAGTCGTGATTGGACAGACCGTCGCGCACGCGACGCGCCAGTTCAGGGATCTGTGGTCGGATCACGGCGGCGCTGAGGTTGCTCATCCGCAGATTATACAGCGGTAGCTGGTTCTGCCAGCGAGCAAAGGCCTGCTCCAACTCGGGCGAGTTGTCTCCATGAGGGCCTTTGTGTTTTTTCCAGTTATGCTCATAAGCGCCCGACATGATGACGGCGCGCGCCACCAAATCCGCGTCATCGGTGATCAGAATGCCGCCTTCGCCCGCGTTGATCATCTTGTAGGACTGGAACGAGAAACAGCCGACCTTACCGATCGTGCCAATATTGCGCCCGTGCCACGTGGTGCCCAGCGAATGGGCTGCATCCTCGATTACGGGAATGTCGCGAGCGTCACACAGCGCCATGATCGCGTCCATGTCGGACGTGTGTCCGCGCATGTGGCTGATGATCACGGCCTGAACATCGTCCAGTTTGGTGGCAAAGTCTGCCATGTCTATGCGGTAATTGTCGGCAACTTCGCACAGTACCGGAATGCAATCTGCGTGAACGACCGAGGACGGAACAGCCGCAAAGGTAAAGCCGGGGATCAGGACACGTGCGTCGCGCGGCAGGCCCAAGGCTTTGAGCGACAGGAACAGCGCAGCCGAGCAGGACGAAACCGCCAGCGCGTATTTGGTACCTAGCAACTCGGCGAATTCAGCCTCAAGCAAAGCAACCGGCGCGTCTTGCGGCGCGGTATAGCGGAACAGGTCGCCCGACTGCATCAAGGCGTCGATGGCTTCGCGGGCGGCTGCGGGGATGGGTTCGGCGTCATGAACGTTTGGAGGAAGCGTCATATTTGGTTTTCCCGAATTCTATCTTTGGGAAAGATAAAGCTAATCCTCGGTCAATCCAAGTCTTCATTCGCCTTTACGGCGAAATTTCACCAATCTGTCGTAAATCAAAGGCCCAGTCGGTCCCGAAGCGCAAACCATGTCATCGCCAGCACCAGCAAGGGGCTGCGTAGGGCGGCGCCCCCTGGGAAGGGTAGGGTTGGGACGCGGGTCATCGTGTCGAACCCTTCGGCCTGCCCTTGAATGGCCAGCGCCATCAATTGCCCTGCATGGGTCGCAGTTCCAACGCCGTGACCAGAGTAGCCCGAAGCTGACAGGATATTGGGCGCAACCCGCGTCAGATAGGGCATCCGCCGCATGGTGATCGCTAGCGTACCACCCCAGGCATAGTCGATCTTCACATCGCGCAGATGCGGAAAAATCTCGACCATCGGTTTGCGCACTTTGGCGGCGATGTCCGCAGGGAAGCGATAACCATAGCTCTCGCCGCCGCCAAACAGCAGCCGGTTATCGGCGCTAAGGCGGAAGTAGTTCACCACGAATTTCGTATCGGCCACAGCGACGTCGCGCGTCAGCACACGAGCGGTGTCAGTGCCCAATGGTTCAGTCGCAGCGATGAAATTGTTGATCGGCATGACCCGCGCGGCGACCTTGCCGTTCAGGCCGCCCAAGTATCCGTTGCAGGCCAGAATGACGTGATCCGCGGTGACTTTTCCCTGCGCAGTATGGACGATGGCGGGCGTGGCTTCCTCGATCCCCGTCACCTCGGTGCTTTCATAAATCCGCACGCCCGCTTTGGCTGCGGCCTGCGCCAGACCTAAAGCATAGTTCAGCGGGTGCAGATGGGCGGCCCCCATATCCAGATAGCCTCCGCGATAGGCAGGCGAGGGGCATAGGCCATGGCCCGCGCCTTCGTCCAGCAACTCCATCTGGTCATAGCCATAACGCTCGGCCAGATGTGCCGCATGGTCGTGTAATTCCTGCTGTTCGCCGGTGCTGAGGCCCAGAACGGCAACGCCCGGTTTCAGGTCACAGTCGATCTGGTGCTTGGCGATCAGGGATTTGACCAGCGCCTTCGCGTCTTCGGCCAGATCCCACAGCTTCAACGCATCGTCATCGCCCACCAGCCGCTCAAGGTCTTCCTGATCCATCCGCTGCGCGCTGCCCAATTGACCGCCATTGCGACCCGACGCGCCGAAGCCCACGCGATGCGCCTCAAGCAGGGTCACGCTGAATCCGGCTTCGGCCAGATGCAGCGCAGCGGACAAACCCGTGTATCCGCCGCCGACCACGCAGACATCCGCCTTTTCGTCGCCCGCCAGAACAGGAAAACGGTCGATCGGATTGGCCGTGGCCGCGTACCAACTGGCCGGGTATTCGGCCTTGCGGTCGTTGGAATAGAGCAGGTTCATCGCAATGCCTCAGACATTCAGCAGCAGATGCTCACGCTCCCACGGAGAGATAACCTGCAGGAATTCTTCATACTCGGCGCGTTTGACGATGCCATAGACGCGGGCAAACTCGGGGCCCAGAACCTCGTGCAAGGCGGTCGCCTCATCAAACAGGTCCAGCGCATTGCCCATGACCTGCGGGATATCGCCTTCGCCTTCGTAAGCGTCGCCATAGAACTGACGGCGTGGGCGTTCCTGTTGAACCAGTCCCAGATAGCCGCAGGCCAAAGACAGGGCGATGCCCAGATAGGGGTTGCAGTCCATCCCGGCGATGCGGTTTTCGACCCGGCGCGCTTCGGGGCCGGACAGCGGCACGCGGATGCCGGTGGTACGGTTGTCGCGCGCCCATTCCAGATTGATCGGAGCCGCATGGTCTTTCACGTAACGGCGGTATGAATTCACATAGGGCGCCATCACCGCCAGCCCCGAGGGAAGGTGGTTCTGCAACCCGGCGATGAAGTGGTAAAACGCGTCCGTCTCACCCCCTTGCGGGCCGGAAAAGATGTTCTGCCCGGTTTCCATGTCGATGATCGAGTGGTGGATATGCATGGCCGAGCCCGGCTCATCCACGATCGGTTTCGCCATGAACGTGGCAAAGCAGTTATGGCGCAGCGCGGCCTCGCGGATCAGGCGTTTGAAGTAAAATACCTCATCCGCCAGCTTGACCGGGTTGCCGTGGCGCAGGTTGATTTCCAACTGCCCAGCGCCGCCTTCCTGCGTGATGCCGTCAATCTCGAACCCTTGGTGTTCGGCGAAATCATAGATGTCGTCGATCACCGGGCCAAATTCGTCTACGGCAGTCATCGAGTATGCCTGACGCGCCGCCGCCGGACGGCCCGAACGCCCCATCATTGGCTTGATGCCTTGCGCGGGGTCCACGTTGGGGGCGACCAGAAAGAACTCCATCTCGGGCGCAACGACCGGTTTCCAGCCCTTGTCGTGATACATCTGCACCACGCGTTTCAGCACGTTGCGCGGGCTGAACGGGATCGGGTTATCATCGCGGTCATAGGCGTCGTGAATCACTTGCAACGTCCAGTCGCCAGTCCACGGCGCGGCCGATGCGGTCGAGAAATCGGGTTTCAGGATCATGTCCCGCTCGATAAAGCCGTCCTCGCCCGCGGCCTCACCCCAGTCGCCGGTGATGGTCTGGTAGAAAATGCTGTCGGGCAGGTGGAAATAGGTTTGCTTGGCGAATTTCGAGGCTGGCACCGCTTTGCCCCGCGCAATACCGGGCAAATCCGAGATGATGCATTCAACCTCGTCCAAACGCTGACCTTCGATATAGGACTGTGCTGCCTGCGGTAGTTGATCTTTCCAGTCGGCCATCAGGCCCTCTCTTTCTTCAAAAACTCCGCCATGAATTGCCCGATCTTGGGGTTGTCGTCATTAGCGGGCAGGCGGTTGGTCGCGGCCTGCATTAACTCATCTGGCACAAGACCTTTACCACGCGTGTCCATCAAACCCTTGATAAACCCGTCGCCGTATTCCGGATGGGCCTGAACGGTCCAAATTGAATCACCATAAGCGACCATGGCGTTCTGGCAGAAGTCGTTGGTGCCGGTCACGCGAGCGCCGTCGGGCAGGGCAACCACCTGATCCTGATGCCACGCGTTCAGCGTAACGGTCTGCCCATCCAGGTCATAGTCGGTGCGTCCTACCGCCCAGCCACCTGTGAACTTTTCAACCTTGCCGCCCAAGGCTTGCGCAATGATCTGGTGGCCAAAGCAGACCCCGATCAGTGGCTGGCCCTTGTCGCGGATCGCGCGGATCAATTCTTCCAGCGGCGGTATCCACGCATGGTCCTCGTACGCGCCATGACGCGAGCCGGTGATGACCCAGCCATTGGCTGCATCGGTGCTGTCGGGGAACTGCCCGTCCACCACGTTGAAGGTTTCAAACGTAAAGCCGTTGCCACCCAGCAGGGTACGGAACATGCCGTCATATGTGCCGAATTCTGAACGCAGCTCATCGGGGGGGTGGCCGGTTACAAGGATGCCGATTTTCATGGGTCACCAAATTTGATCAAATTTATTCTAGCCGACCGCGCCGGGCCGGGCAAGAGGGGTCAGACGGCTTCGACATAACTTAGCCAGTGGTCCTCGGGCGGGCGCTCGGCAAAGCGGCGGATTTCCTGCCGTTTGGTCATCGCCAGAAAGCGGATCAGATCGGCAGGGAAGATGCGCGCGACATGTGGATCGGATTCAAAGACGGCGACGGCGGCCTCCCAATCGCTGGCCAGTTGCGGCAGGCCGTCAATGTCGTAGGCGTTGCCGGTGATCGGCGCTGGCGGCTCGGTTCCATCATCGATCCCGTTCATTGCTGCCCCCAAAACGGCGGCCAGCATCAGGTAGGGATTGATATCGCCACCCGCGACGCGATGCTCAATTCGGCGGGCAGCGGGTGCGCCGCCGGGAATGCGCAGGGCGGCGGTGCGGTTCTCGTAGGCCCAGCTTGCACCAGTGGGCGCGTGGGCGCCGGGCACAAGTCGGGTATAAGAATTGCCGTGCGGCGCAAAGATCAACGTGCTGCCGGGCATCGCCGCCAGACATCCCGCGATGGCGTGGCGCAACGTATCTGTCCCCTCGGGGCCGCCATTGTCAAAGACGTTCTGGCCGGCCTGATCGACGACCGAGAAATGCACGTGCATCCCATTGCCTGCATCGTCAGCATAGGGTTTGGACATGAACGTCGCGGTGAACCCGTGTTTGCGCGCTAGCCCGCGTGCCAACACCTTGAAAAGCAACGTATCATCAGCGCAGCGCATTGCGTCCTGATGGTTCAGGTTGATTTCGAACTGTCCAATACCGCTTTCGGATATGGCGGTCTGGGCGGGGATGCCCATCGCGGCGCAACCATCATAGAGGTCGGTGAAAAACGCATCGAACGCGTCCATCTCGGCCATGGACAGCACCGCCTCATCCACCAGCCTGCGCCCTGTCAATGGGTTCAGCGGCGGCTGCGGTTGCGCGCCGGACGAATCCAGCAGCGTGAACTCCAACTCGGTCGCCGCGATCACCGACCACCCGCGCTGGGCGTATCGGTCCAGTACCGCGGTCAGCGCGTGACGGGGATCCCCAGCAAAGGGTGTGCCGTGGTCATCATACAGACACATGGGTACCAGTGCGGTGTCTACATCCAGCCAAGGCATCGGAACGGGGCCGCGCTCGGTCGGCAGCAGCACGCCATCGGCATCACCGGACTCAAAAACCAGCGGGCTACCGTCAATATCCGCACCCCACAGGTCCACGTTTAGCGCCGAAAACGGCATCCGAACCGAACCCTTTTCCAGTTTGTCGGCGTAAGAGGGAGGCACGCGTTTGCCCCGCAGTTGACCGTTAAGGTCACAGGCTGCAACGCGAAAACTGTGCAAGGCGCTCAGGTCCATCGGGGTCTCCATCACTCTGGTTTCCCGAGGTGTAGTCGACGCAAAGCGTCTTGTCACGAAATTTGATCAAATTAACCCCGCGCCGAGAGGAGAAGGCGCGGGGTTTGGCGTCAAACGAAGTTGATGCCGTTTTCGGCCATCGGATGCGAGGCCACAAGAGTACCCGTCATCGCGTGGATGGCATTGGCCAGCGCCGGTGCCGAAGGAGGCGTTCCGGGCTCACCGACACCCGTCGGTGCCTCCGCCGAGGGTACGATGTGTACGTCGATGGCAGCGATGTCGCCGATGCGCAGCGGTTCGTAATCCGGGAAGTTGGACTGATCGACCGCTCCGCTGGTCAGCGTGATCTGGTCGCGCATCACATGGCCGATACCATAGCCGATGCCGCCTTCCATCTGTGCCTTGACCACATCGGGGTTCACGGCAATGCCGCAATCGACGGCGCAGGTGACCTTTTCGATCTTGATGCCGCTTTCGGGGTCGCCCGAGATTTCGACGACTTCGGCCGCATAAGACCCAAAAGATTTATGGACCGCGATCCCTTGCGAGTGCCCCGCAGGCGCATTGCCCCAGCCCGCCTTTTCCACGGCAAGTTTCAGAACGGCAGCTTTGCGCTGCTGGTCGGGGTTGGCGCTGTCGGACAGGTGGGCCAGTCGGAACTCGACCGGATCACGACCGGCGGCTTCGGCCACGAGGTCCATCATGGTTTCCATCGTGTAGGCCGTATGGGTATGCCCGACCGAGCGCCACCACAGAACCGTGGTCGCTTTGGGCGTGTCGGTCAGGCCAAGCGCCATGCCGGGGATGGCATACGGGCTGTCTGCGACCCCTTCCACCGAGCTGTGGTCGATGCCGTCATGCACCAGAGCGGGTTCGAACGGCGTGCCCTTGATGACCGATTGTCCGGCGATCTGGTGCTGCCATCCGACGATGTTGCCGTCCGAATCCAGGCCGACACGCACTTTGTGCCCAAAGGCAGGGCGATAATAACCGCTGCGGATGTCATCCTCGCGCGTCCAGACCAGTTTCACCGGGCGCGAGCGATCGGTGACCACAAAGGCCAGCGCCGCTTCGACCTGATAATCCGCATCGGGCGTGGCGCGGCGACCGAACGAGCCTCCGGCCAGCATGGTCTTGATGTGGATCTTCTCGGGCGGCAGCTGAAAGATCTGCTGATAGGCCATATGCGGGCCCGTCGGCATCTGTGCACCGTCATGCAGGACAATATCGCCCTCGGCAGTTTGTTCGATGGTGCAGTTCAAGGGCTCCATCGGGGCGTGGGCCAGCAGCGGGAAGTAGAAGGTCTTTTCGACCACCTTATCCGCCCCGTCGATGGCCGCCGAAACCGCCGCCACGTCTGCCTTGTTCACGTTGTACGTGGGCTCAGAATCCAGTGCGGCCATGATCTCGGCCTTGATCTGATCCGAGTCGCGGGTCTCACCGCCTGACATGTCCCATTCGACCTCAAGCGCGTCGCGCGCTTGAATGGCAGCCCATGTGTCTTCGGCATAGACCGCAACACCCGCTTGATTGGGCAAGATGGCGGCATTGATATAGCCTTTGACCTCTTTTGACGCGTTGTCGTCAAAGCCTTTGGCGATACCGCCCTTGGATTCGGGGCGCTTGATCATCGCGACCATCTGGTTGGGCAGATGCACATCCATCGCATACATGGCCTGACCATTGCCCTTGATGGCCGAGTCCTTACGGCGCACGGATTCGTTGCCAATCAGGCGGAATTCGGACGGATCTTTAAGGCGCGGCTCGGCAGGGGCCTCAAGCTGCGACGCCGCAGCAACGAACTCTGCAATCGGTGCGGATTTGTCACCGGCCTTTACGATGCCTTCCTCGATGGTGATGCCCGATGCGTCCACGCCCCAACTTTGGGCGGCGGCATTGATCAGCATCTCGCGCGCGGCGGCACCGGCCTGACGGTATTGCAGCCAGGAATTCGCCATCGCGGTCGATCCGCCTGTGCCCTGGAACGGACCGAACAGCAGGTTGTTATAGACGTTGGGATCAGAGGGCGCGAATTCGTATTCGATCTGATCCATGGTCAAGCCGATTTCCTCGGCGATCAGCGTCGGCAGGCCGGTGGCCGGGCCCTGACCCTTTTCAAAGTGTTTGACGATGGCGGTTACAGTGCCATCGGCGTCGATCTTTACGAACGGGTTAAACTGCGTGGTTTCGGACGAGGCTGCCGCCAGCGCGCCATCGGGGCGTGCGCCGACCAGCAGCACGGCACCGGCCGCAGCGGCGCCTTTCAGAAATCCACGGCGTGAGGTGTTGATGGTCATTGATCAGGCCTCCAGAATCTCGGACGCGCGCTGGATTCCGGCGCGGATACGTTGATAGGTGGCGCAACGGCAGGCGTTGCCGGACATGTATTCGTCGATCTCTTCGACCGACGGCTTGGAGTTCTCGGACAGCAGCCCGACTGCGGACATCACCTGACCTGACTGGCAATAGCCACACTGGACCACATCCAGTTCGACCCAGGCCTGCTGGACGGCCGCGCCGATCTTGTCGTCGCCCACGGCTTCAATCGTGGTGATCTCGGCATCTTCGACGTCTTCGATATATGTCTGGCAAGAACGCACAGGCTCGCCATTCAGATGCACGGTGCAGGCGCCGCACGACGCAACGCCGCAGCCGAATTTGGTTCCGGTCAGCTTAAGCTCATCCCGGATCACCCACAGAAGGGGCGTGCCGGGTTCGGCGTCGACCGTGTGGGTCTGGCCGTTCAATTTCAAGGTCAATGACATGAGGGGGATTCTCCATGTTGGGCTGGTTACCCGAGTCGGTAAACTGGCGGGTTTACCGTATGCGACAAATTCTACTCTGTAAACCCACCAGTTTACGTAGAGTTTGACCTCGATCTGTCAATGGGACTATAGCTATGAAATATGAATGACGTCAGCGCGCCGAATGCGGCCAAACATGCTCAGATCATCGAAGCAGCGGTTTGCGAGTTTCAGGACAAGGGATTTGCGGCGGCCAGCATGGATCGTATTTCCCTGCGGGCCGAAGTCTCTAAGCGCACGTTGTACAAGTACTTCGAAAGCAAGGAAAACCTGTTTCGCTCCATCGTGTTAGAGCTATCCAACAGGTTCGCCGGAGTGCAGGATGTTCGCTATCAGAAAGGCCGCGATATCCGAGAGCAATTGACTGAGCTGGCATGGGCCGAAGGGCGCATTCTGATGTTGCCCGAGGTCATGGCCATGTCGCGGATGGTGATCAGCGAAACCTTGCGCAACCCTGATTTGGCGGCCGCGGCACAGGGCAAGCTGGACAAGACCGCGATTTTCGCCGCCATGCTGAAAGACGCCGCAGATGACGGGCAATTGCGGATCGAGGACCCTCAGGCCGCAGGGCAGGAGTTTATCGGCCTCATCAAAGCCAAGGCGTTTTGGCCGATTATTTTTTCCGGTGACGTTCTGAGCAAGGACGAGATGGAGGCCACCATCAACAGCAGCGTTGACATGATCCTTAGCCGTTACGGGGTTTGACAGTTTCGATGTCTCAACCGGCGGCCCCGCCGGAGAGCGTGCTGAGCTTTTGCCCGACTTTTGTCATTCCGTGTGGCGTTTGATCCCGAAACAGTGGTAGACGGCAACCTTGGAAACGGATCGTCTTGTTCAGGTTCGTGGCGAAAGTCGGGAAAGATGTCGGACGTAACAAAGACCCAAAAGCCATCGCAAGCTGAGATTTGGCACGCTGCACGCCTATCCATTGCACCCATGATGGACTGGACCGATCGGCATTGCCGTTACCTGCATCGGATGCTCAGTTCTCAGACCTTGTTGTACACAGAGATGGTCACCGCCCCCGCGTTGGTGCGTGGTGGGGCGTTGCATTTACTGGACTACAACCCACAAGAGCATCCCGTTGCGCTGCAACTCGGTGGGTCTGACCCTCAGGAACTGGCACAGGCCGCACGTTTGGGCGCTGAGGCCGGGTATGATGAAATCAACCTGAATTGCGGCTGCCCCTCGGATCGGGTGCAGTCCGGCACGTTCGGTGCCGTGCTGATGAAAGATCCGGCTCGAGTTGCGGAATGCGTGGCCGCGATGCAAGAAGCGGTTGATGTCGAAGTCACTGTCAAGTGTCGGATCGGGGTCGATGAACAAAACCCGGAAGAGGTCCTGCCCGAATTTCTGACCGCCATCCGTGATGCAGGGTGCAAACGCGTGACGATCCACGCGCGAAAGGCGTGGTTGCAGGGGCTTAGCCCTAAGGAAAACAGGGATATTCCACCGCTGGACTATGATCTCGTCCACCGAATGAAGGCGGATTTCAACGCGCTTCACATCTCGATCAACGGTGGGATTGCCACGCTGGAGAAAGCGCAGGCCCATCTGGATGCTGGGCTGGATGGGGTCATGATCGGACGGGCGGCGTATCACCAGCCTACCGAGATTCTGGCCGGGGCAGATCATCTAATCTTTGGGTCGGGCCAAGTGGCTGATCCGGTTGATGTCGTTCAAAAAATGGTGCCCTATGTTGAACGGCACCTTGCCGAAGGTGGCCGTTTGCACCAAATCACGCGTCATATGCTGGGCCTGTTCGCCGGGCGTCCCGGCGCACGGGCTTGGCGGCGAACTTTGTCCGAAGGCGCGGTGCATGAGGGGGCTGGGTCCGAGGTTATGTTGCAGGCGCTCGAGCGCGTTGCGCCTTTGGCCGAGGCGGTGGTGAACTAGGATACGGCGATTAGGCCGGTATGGGGGAAGAATGCCCGAGACGATGTTGCTGGCCCAGATGTTGGGCCTTTTGCTTGTGATCGGGGCGCTGGCCGGTGTGCTGGCCGGATTGCTTGGCGTGGGGGGCGGCATCGTTCTGGTTCCGGCCTTTTTCTATGCTTTTCAAACGCTCGGGTATGGTGGGCCGCAGTTGATGCAATTGTGTCTGGCGACCTCGTTGGCGACGATCATCGTGACCTCGATCCGCTCGGTTCTGGCACATAACAAGAAAGGTGCCGTGGACTGGGATATCCTGCGCGGCTGGGGGCCGGGGATCGCCGTGGGTGCCGTTATTGGCGTGATGGTGGCGTCCGCGCTGCGGACCGAAGCGCTTCAGGCTTTGTTCGGTGTTCTTGGGATGGTCATTGGCGCCTATCTGGGGCTGGGTAAGTCTGATTGGCGTTTGGGCGATGCCATGCCCAAAGGTGTCCGCCGGGCCGTTCTGTCGCCCAGCGTTGGGTTTCTGTCTGTATTGATGGGGATCGGTGGGGGCAGTTTTGGCGTTCCGCTGATGAGCCTGTTCAACACGCCCATTCACCGCGCCGTGGCAACGGCAGCCGGGTTTGGTGTGATCATCGCGGTTCCGTCTGTTCTTGGGTTTCTGTTTCTTGACATCGCGCCCGAGCATCGGCCCCCGCTGACGATCGGTGCGGTCAATCTTGTGGCCTTTGCGATTGTAGTCGCTATGACGATGATCACGGCTCCTTGGGGGGTGAAACTGGCGCACGCGATGGACCCGAAACCTCTGAAACGAGTATTCGCTGTGTTCCTGACGCTTGTCGCCCTGAATATGCTGCGCAAAGCACTGGGGCTGTGAGTGATTTTTGGCAATCGGGGTGGGTGAAATTCCCCTTTGATCCAGCCCTTGCGGATTGGGCGACGCATGCCCTTCTCGCTGCGCGCGCTGCGATTTCGGACCCCGCCCATGCCAAGTGGCTGGATTGCGAAGGCACGTGGTTCATCGGTGTGGATGCGCTGGAAAATGACGAACAGGGCAGGGTCGGTCAGTCCGGGGATCTGTCCGGGACTGCCATGGATTTCACCCGTGAACATTACGGCGACTTGCCACTGCACAAGGGACAGGTTTCGGTCATTTATCCCGGCTACCCGCGCCCACGGCGCGGTGAAAGCGACGCGGCTGGTCGGTACAGGTTGAATCGCGATGCCGCGCATGTGGATGGGTTGCGTCCAACGGGCCCCGATCGTCGGCGGCGTGTGGATGAGCCACATGCCTGGATTCTTGGCATTCCCCTGACCGAGGTCAGTGATAACGCGTCGCCCATGGTTCTGTGGGAAGGCAGCCATAGAATTCTGGGGCCCGCGTTCGCCAAGGCGTTGCAAGACACGCCAAAAGAAACAATGCACGAAGTCGATATCACTGACATCTACCAGGCCGCCCGCCGCGAGGTGTTCGAGATGTGCCCCCGTATCGAACTGCCTGCCAAGCCGGGCGAGGCTTATCTGCTGCATCGTCACTGTCTGCACGGCGTGGCGCCATGGCCTGACAGTGCTTCGGCAGGCCCGGATGGACGGATGATCGCCTATTTTCGCCCCGAATTCACCGATGGTGTAGCCGCTTGGATAGAATCCCCGTAACCTCCGGCCATTGTTCAGGTTAGGAGGTTTTTCGATGATGACGGTCCATACGAATTCAGATGGTGCCTTGATCGAAGTTGAATTGTCGGGCGAAGTCACCAGCAGCGATTACAATAACACGCTTATTCCAGCTATCGAAGCAGCCTTGGCCGAGCATGACACGGTTCGTCTGATGGCCGTGGTTCAGCCGGAATTCAAGGGATACGATATCGGAGCCGCCTGGTCGGACACCAAGCTGGGACTAAGTCATTGGCGCGGGTTTGACCGTATTGCGGTAGTGGCCGATCAGGGTTGGGTGCAGACGAGCGTTCGGTTTGCTGCCCCGATCATGCCGTGCCCGATGCAGGTGTTCGAGCTTTCCGAGATCGAATCTGCCAGACGTTGGATGCGCGAGTCGCTCGGCTCGATCCACGTGACCGATTTGGGCGGTCCCTGCGTGCAGATCAGTCTGTTGGGCAAGCTGGATCCAGAGGAATATCAGAAGGCCGAGGCGAACCTGGACGGTTTGCTCAGCGCCAAAGACGGTTTCCGTTTGCTGATCGACCTGCGGGAATTTGACGGGTGGCAGGGATTAACCGCGTTAGCGGCACATTTCCGTCTTGCGCGCGGGCACGTTGGTATGCTCGACCGGGCCGCTATTGTTGGCGACAAAGCCTGGCAGCATCTGGCGCAAAGAGTCGTCAGTCATATTCTGGGGGCAAGGACGCAGTTTTTCCCGTCGGAAGAGTATCAAAACGCCAAATCCTGGCTGTCGGCTGGGTAACGGGTCAACCAGTTCAAACCGCGATGTCTTTTGACGTTCAGTAAGACGTTTTGTGTCCTTATTTTTGTTGATTGATGAGTCAACAACGGCCTATGTTGCTGGTGTTTTGCCGTGATACCACTGCGGGAAAACACCAAAGCTGAAGAGCGCTGCCGCGGGTTGCCACACACTCGACACACGTCGCTGGACTTTACCCCCTCGAAGTTCAGGCCGACCCGCGGCAGCGCAGGCTCAGCCAGACCAAGCGGGCAGTTTCAGGATTTGTTTAATCGGGCCGAGCGACCGCCGCGGCGTTTGGCAAGTTGAGGCTTGCGGGAGGGCAGGGCCTCCATGATCTCGGCGCGTTCCGAGCTGTCCATTTTGGACCAGCGCGAGATTTCGTCGATGGTGCGGTAGCATCCGGTACAGATACGCTCGGTCGGGTGCACGACGCAGATCTGGATACAAGGGCTTTCGACCTCATTCCTTTTCCAAACCATGTTCGTCATTGGCGTATTCCGATCCTAAAGAAAGCGCAGCCTGTCCAGCGCTCCTTGCAAGATATAACCAGCAGCGACGTGATCAATAACCTGTCCGCGACGTTTTCGTGTCGTATCCGCCTCTAACAGTGCTTTTTCTGCCGCAACTGTGCTGAGGCGTTCGTCCCAGAACCCGATGGGAATATCCGTCAAACGCGCCATGTTTCGCGCAAATGCACGTGTAGATTGGCAACGCGGACCTTCCGAACCGTCCATGTTCTTGGGCAGCCCCAACAAAAGTCCACCAATTTCGCGGTCTGCGATGAGTTCCAGAAGCCGGGCTGAATCCAGCGTGAATTTCTTGCGCCGCACGGTTTCCAGGGGGCTGGCAACACCGCGCATTCGGTCGGACACCGCGACACCGATGGTCTTTTCCCCCAGATCAAGCCCCATCAGGGCGGTCATGGGGGGCAGCGATGCAGCAAAGTCTTCGAATGCGTCGTGGATCATTGCAAAATTCCGGCTCGTTGAGCAGCGGCAGAAAGGGTTTGCAGCGCGCCTTCGTTACCTGCGAAAACGGACAGAGACTCTTCATAGATGGCTACCGCGCGGTCCCGATCTCCGACTACGCCGAGGGCATTGATCAATCGCGCCCATTCTTCGGGCGCGCCGCCCTCGGTTGCCAGTCGATCCGACAATTGGTTGATCATCCGGCGGATCATCTCCTGACGTTCTTCGGCGGACAGTTCTGCCGCGGCGTCGATGTCATCCTGACTGGGGCCTGAAGGCGTTGAAGCAGAAGGGATGTCCGGAGGATTGAAGACACCTGCCCGAAACGCCAGATCATCCAGTTGCGCGCGAATGGCATCGACCCAAGGTGCCCCTGCTGGGGAATCCCGCAGGGTGTCCACCCATATGCGGTAAGCGATATCTGGACGCCCTAGCTGTGCCATCATTTGCCCCAAATAATACTGCGCCGGGCCGTGCCGGGGATCGCGGGACAGGGCTTGTCTCAGCGCCTCTTCCGCCTCGGGCGAGACATATCCATTTGCGGCCAGAATCATCATTTCGGCCAGGTGTGAATAGGCGTCTGCCGACGCTGTCGAACCAGACAGCTCAATGACGCGCTCCTGCGCCTTGTAGGCCGCAGAAAAGTTACCTGCATTCGACTCGTGCTGCGCCAAAAGAACATGACCCTGCAGGTCATCGGGCCGTTCCGCCACGGTGTCGCGCAATTGTTGCAACAAGGTGGCATAGCTTTCGTCCAACTGTGGCCGGGGCGCAGATGGCAAATCCGCTTCGAACTCAGATTGGCTGGGACGTTCTGCGCGCAAAACCTCGGCTCTTTCTATGCGTTGCGCCAAGGGCTGGTCTGGCAGTCCGGCGGCCCCTGTCTGTCGATACATCCACGCGCCGCCGCCAACCAGCACGGCTGCCACCACGACAATCGCAACACCCGTGGCCCAGCGGGGTGCGCCGCTTTGCGTCGTTTGTTTCTGCATCTGTGCGTCGGCTGCCAAAATGCGTCGCGAAATTTCCGTGCGGACGCGTTCGGCATCGGCCTGAGCGATTACTCCTCTGGCAAGATCGCGATCAACGCTGGCAAGCTGTTCGCGATAAACGCGCAGGTCGTATGCCGCGGCCGGCTCGCGCGTTTTTTGTCCACGCAGCATCGAGTAGCCAAGAAACAACGTGATCAGCAAAGCTGTCAGAATTATAAGGGCCCAGAAGGTCATTGTATCTCCAAGATGGCTGCTCTGACTTAGACCTCTGCACCGCCAGAAAAAAGGGACAAATGGCCGCTAACCGACTTCATGTCGCAATAATTGGGGCTATGTCGCAATAGTGCGATATTACGGCGTTGCGTGGCAGGGGACTATTGTAGTTACACGGCATATCTTTGGCCAATCACCGAACCGGATGGATTCGCTTATGAAACACTATTCAGCCTTTGCTGTGGCGCGCGAAGCGTTGCGCTATCACACCGGATGGGAACGCGCGTGGCGTTCGCCCGAGCCCAAGAAGAAATACGACGTCATTATCGTTGGCGCTGGTGGTCATGGTCTGGCTACCGCGTATTACCTGGGCAAGAACTACGGCATCCAGAATGTAGCCGTGATCGAAAAGGGCTGGCTGGGCGGTGGCAATACCGGCCGGAACACAACCATTATCCGGTCGAACTATCTGCAAGATCCTTCGGCGGCGCTGTATGAAAAGGCGCGCGGCTTGTATGAGGACCTGAGTCAGGACCTGAACTATAACGTTATGTTCAGCCCACGCGGCGTGATCATGCTGGCGCAGACTCAGCACGAAATTCGCGGTTATCAACGCACGGCGCACGCAAATGCTCTGCAAGGCGTAAAAACTGAGTGGATTGGGCCTGAGCGCGTCAAACAGTTGGTCCCGATCATCAATCTGGACGGCCCGCGTTATCCGGTTCTGGGCGGTCTGTGGCAGGAACGCGGTGGCACCGCGCGTCACGATGCGGTGGCCTGGGGCTATGCCCGCGCGTGTTCGGCCATGGGCATGGACATCATCCAGCAATGCGAAGTCACTGGCGTACGTCAGGACAACGGTCGCGTTATTGGCGTCGACACCACCAAGGGTGCGATCGACTGTGAAAAACTGGGCATCGTGGTCGCGGGACATTCCGGTCAACTGGCTGAGATGGCCGGTTTCCGGCTGCCGCTTGAGGCCGTGGCGCTGCAAGCGCTGGTGTCCGAGCCGATTAAACCCTGCATGGATGTGGTCGTGATGGCCAACACCGTTCACGGCTATATGTCGCAATCCGACAAGGGTGAGATGGTGATCGGTGGCGGCACCGACGCCTATAATAACTTCACTCAGCGCGGTTCGTTCCACCATATCGAGGAAACCGTGCGGGCGTTGGTCGAAACTTTCCCGATGATCTCGCGCCTTAAGATGCTGCGCCAGTGGGGCGGGATCGTGGACATGACCGGCGACCGCTCGCCAATCCTGTCCAAGACGCCTCTGCAAGGCTGCTTCATCAACGCGGGCTGGGGCACCGGCGGCTTCAAGGCCATTCCGGGCTCGGGCTGGGGTATGGCTCAGCTGATGGCCACGGGCCATTCGCCGCTGACCGAAGCCTTCACGCTGGATCGTTTCAAAGAGGGCCGCTTTATCGACGAAAGCGTTGCCGCCGGGGTGGCACACTAAGGGCATTGTCCGAGGTGACCACAACACAGAATACAGGTCGGCCCATGTGCCGACCGACCGACAAAAGGATGAACACATGCTGATCCTGAATTGCCCCTATTGCGGCGTCGATGCCGAAGAAACCGAACTGGCGGCTGGCGGCGAAGCGCACCTAAAGCGCTTTGGCCCCGGCTCTTCGGATGATGATTTCCACGACTACCTGTTCATGCGTGAAAACCCCAAGGGCGTTCACTTGGAACGCTGGCGCCATGCAAATGGCTGTGGCAAATGGTTCCACGCGGCGCGCTGCACAAACACGCTTGAGGTGTTCGGCACCTATTCGGCGCAGGTGTCTGAACCGCCGCAAGAGATCAAGGATGCCATCACCGCCAAGCGTCCCGGCTGGACCTGGAGAGAGTTTGAATGATCCGCCCAGCCAACAATAACTCCGCCTGCGAAAGGTCCGCAACATGAGCACCCGTCTCGCAAATCAAGGCCGGCTGATCGACCGGTCGAAACAGGTTACATTCACCTTCAACGGCACCTCGATGCAGGGCTATGAAGGCGATACTCTTGCCTCCGCCCTGTTGGCAAATGATCAGATGATGATGGGCCGGTCGTTCAAATATCACCGTCCGCGCGGCGTTGTTGCCAGCGGTGCCGAGGAACCCAACTCTCTGGTCGGTTTGGGGCAGGGTAATCGGTTCGAGCCGAACCAGCGCGCCACCACGACCGAGCTGTTCGACGGTCTGACATCCGTGTCGCAGAACCACTGGCCGAACCTCGAGTTCGACATCGGGTCGATCAACACTCACCTGTCGCGCTTCCTGCCGGCGGGTTTCTACTACAAGATGTTCATCCATCCGAAGCCGTTCTGGAAACACGTCTACGAGCCGTTCATCCGTCAGTCTGCCGGATTGGGCAAAGCTCCCGACAAGGACAGCCGCGATGCGGACACCTATGAGCATTTCTATCATTTCACCGATGTTCTGGTGATCGGCGGTGGTGTGGCCGGTCTGCAGGCGGCCAAAGCCGCGGCTCAATCCGGGGCCAAAGTCATGCTGATTGAACAGACCGCCCATTGGGGTGGCCGCGCTCCGGTTGATGGCGGCACCATTGATGGCGCTCCTGTGGATAAGTTCGTGGAACAATTGGTTTCCGAGCTAGAAACAATGGACAACGTCATCCTGCGCAACCGCTGCATGGGTGCGGGTGTCTACGACCATGGGTATGCGCTGGGCTATGAGCGTCTGACGGACCACAAGCCGGACACCCAAGGTCCGCGCCACCGCCTGTGGCGCATTCGCGCGAAACAGATCGTAACAGCCACCGGCGCGATCGAGCGTCCGCTGTCCTTCGCGGGCAACGACGTGCCGGGTGTCATGTTGGCCTCGGCCATGCGCGACTATGTTGTGAACTGGGGCGTGACCCCGGGTGAGCGTGTGATTGTCGCCACCAATAATGATGACGCTTATCGCACAGCCATCGCCTTGAAGAAGGCCGGTGTAGACGTGCTGCGCGTGGTCGATGCGCGCGACACGGCTGGTCCGCTGGCGGATGAGGCGCGCGAACTGGGTATCCGTGTCGACCCCGGCAAGGCGATTGCCAAGGTCAAGGGCGGCAAGCGTGTCAAGAAAGTTGCCATCTGTAACCAGGAAGGCATCGGCGGCGCGCGCGAAGAGGTTGAATGCGACGCGATCGCCATGTCGGGCGGCTGGTCTCCGGTCGTGCATATGTGGTCGCATTGCGGCGGCAAGCTGTTCTGGGATGATGCTAACGCGCATTTCCGCCCCGATCCGTCGCGCCCCCCGCTAGGGGCCGATGGGGAAGGGTTCGTGCTGGCGGCGGGGTCGTCCAACGGCCCGCTGGCGCTGGGCGACGTTCTGACCGACGCAGATGCGGCGGGCAAGGCAGCAGCCAAGGCGGCTGGTTTCACAGCGAAACGCACCAAGGCACCGGTGGGTGAGACTACGGCCGAAGCTCCGATGGCCGCCGTCTGGCTGATGCCTGCCAACGCCGAGATCGGGCTGCGGATGAAGTCGTGGCTGGATTTCCAGAACGACGTCAAAGTATCCGACGTTCAACTGGCGGCGCGCGAAGGTTACGAAAGCGTTGAACACACCAAGCGTTATACCACACTGGGCATGGCGACCGACCAAGGTAAGTTGAGCAACATCAACGGCTTGGCGATCCTTGCTGATGCGCTGGATTCGGAAATTCCGAAGGTCGGCACCACCACGTTCCGCCCACCCTATACGCCTATCTCTTTGGCGTCGATCGGTGGCGAGGCACGCGGTGAGGTATTCCAGCCGATCCGCCAAACCCCGATGCACAACTGGCACGACAAAAACGGTGCCGATTGGGAGCCGGTCGGCCATTGGCGCCGGACCTATGCCTATGTCCGTCCCGGTGAATCTGTGCATGACGCCGTGAACCGCGAGGTGAAGAACACCCGTGAAAACCTCGGCCTGCTGGATGCTTCGACTCTGGGCAAGCTGATCGTCAAAGGTCCTGACGCGGGCAAGTTCCTGGACATGATGTACACCAACATGATGTCTACGCTGAAGGTCGGCAAATGCCGCTATGGCCTGATGTGTTCCGAGAACGGCTTCTTGATCGACGACGGTGTTGTCGCGCGTATCGACGAGGACACGTGGCTGTGCCACACCACCACCGGCGGGGCCGAGCGTATCCATGGCCACATGGAAGAATGGCTGCAGACCGAATGGTGGGACTGGAAAGTCTATGTCGCCAACGTGACCGAGCAATACGCTCAGGTCGCCGTGGTTGGCCCCAATGCCCGCAAGGTGTTGGAAAAGCTGGGCGGCATGGACCTCAGCAAAGAGACGCTGCCGTTCATGGAGTGGCGTGACGGGAAGATCGGCGAATTCGATTGCCGTGCCTATCGCATCTCGTTCTCGGGCGAGCTGTCCTATGAGATCGCAGTTCCTGCGAGCCAAGGGCAGGCGTTCTGGGATGCTTTGATGCAAGCAGGCAAAGAGTTCGGTGTGATGCCCTATGGCACCGAATGTCTGCACATCCTTCGCGCCGAGAAGGGCTTTATCATGATCGGGGACGAAACTGACGGCACCGTTATTCCACAAGATTTGGGGCTGCACTGGGCGCTGTCTAAAAAGAAAGAGGACTATCTGGGAAAACGTGCCCATTCGCGGACCCATATGGCCGATCCCGAGCGTTGGAAACTGGTGGGGCTTGAGACTGTGGATGGTTCTGTCATTCCCGACGGTGCTTACGCAGTGGGCGAAGGCGTCAATGCCAACGGTCAACGCAACATGATCGGACGCGTGACCTCGACCTATTACTCGGCCAATCTGGACCGAGGAATTGCGATGGGACTGATCAAGTTCGGCCCGGACCGGATGGGCGAGATTGTCGAGTTTCCGGGAACCGACGGCAAAATCTATAAAGCCAAGATCGTCGATCCGATCTTCTTCGACAAAGACGGGGAGAAGCAGAATGTCTGAACCCATCAGCGCATTGAACCACGCCAGCTATGACGGCATCGCCAAGGTCGCGGAATGCGGCCTCCAGGGGATGATAACGCTGCGCGGCGATCTGTCCGATAAGGTGCTTGTCAAGGCCGTCAAGGACGCCACTGGACAGAAAGTACCCGGCCAGCGCAAGGCGTTCGTCGACGGGGACACTGGCGTTTGCTGGATGTCGCCGGATGAGTTGCTGGTGCTGGTGCCTTATGCCGAGGTTAACACAAAACTGGCTGCGATGACCAAAGCACTGGGCAGCAAGCATTCGCTGGCGGTGAATGTCTCGGATGCGCGGGCGGTGTTCAGCATTTCGGGCGCAAATGCGCGCGAAGTGTTGGGTAAACTGGCCCCGGTTGAGTTGTCAGCCGAGGCCTTCCAACCCGGCCAAATCCGACGTTCACGTCTTGCGCAGGTGGCAGGGGCGTTCTGGATGGATGACGCGGAAACCTTCCGCGTGGTCTGTTTCCGCTCGGCTGCGGATTACGTTTTCAAGCTGCTGAAAGTTGCCGCCCAACCGGGCAGTGAGGTAGGCGTTTACTGAACCTGGTTTCGGTCTAGAGAGCTGGGTGAGGGGGCTTTGCCCCCTCGGCCTTGCGGCCTCACCCCCAGGATATTTTTAGCCAGATGAAGAGCGGATCTCTGGTCAGGGTTTTGTGCTGAACAGGAAAGTGGGGAACTGGGTCAGGGCGCGGTTTCCGGTGAGGATCGACGCCCCGGCTTCGCCGGTGAACGGATCCTGACACTGGTCATAGAAGGCCAGTGTGTCGGCCAGTTGTTTCATCGCGGGTGCGCGGTTTTCCGCGTCGAGATAGGGCGCGTGGGTCGACAGCAGCAGGGCGGGGTTCGTGGCCTGTAACCACGGGGTTAAAGACGGCAGGACCGGGTATTCGGCACCTTCGATATCCATTTTTACCAAAGCAACGTCCGACAGATCGACCGCGGTTGCGAATTGATCCCAGCCGATCGTCATTGCATCCGTTCCGTGGCCGCCGTCATGCAGTAGGGACGATGTTGAATCGCCAGCCTCGCCATGGGCGGACGCCATGCGCGTCACGCCGAACCCATCCGACAGGGCGATGCTGAAAGCCGAGACGTTTCGGATGTCGTTCAGATGCAGGTTCCAGACCAGATGACGGTAGGCGACGGGGTCGGGTTCAAAACACCAGACATGCCGGGCGCGGCGTGCGGCATAGAGGACAGTGGGACCAATCCATGCGCCGATATCCAGATAGTCGCGGTTGGGCGACAGGTATTTGTCCAGTACCTCAAAGGTCTCGGGCTCCCAATTGCCTTGGGACGCCTTGCGCCAGAATTTCGAATGGTAGGGGTCCAGACGGAACCGCTCGCCGTTCAGATTGCCCGCATAGTACCCGCGGGCGCGGTAAAACATCTTGCGCGCCTGCGTCAGCATCGCGGACCTCCGGGTTTTCTTGTCTCTGCCCTTGACCTATCGGCGTAGCCAAAGCATTTAACCTTGGGAACCGCAACTTACATTTAACAGGGGGCCGACATGGCTTTTGAACTTCCTGATCTTCCTTATGCACATGACGCGCTGGCAGCCAAGGGTATGTCCGCGGAAACATTGGAATATCACCACGACCTGCACCACAAGGCCTATGTCGACAACGGCAACAAGCTGATCGCCGGGACCGAGTGGGACGGCAAGACGCTGGAAGAGATCATCGTTGGCACCTATGACGCGAATGCTGTCGCCCAGAACGGCATCTTCAACAACATCAGCCAATTGTGGAACCACAACCAGTTCTGGGAGATGATGGGCCCCGGCAGCAACGCAATGCCCGGCGAGCTGGAGAAGGCTCTGACCGAAAGCTTCGGCTCGGTTGACGAATTCAAGTCGCAATTCAGCGCCGCTGGTGCCGGTCAGTTCGGCTCGGGCTGGGCATGGCTGGTCAAGAACGCAGATGGCTCGCTGGCTGTTACCAAGACCGAAAATGGCGTGAACCCGCTGTGCTTTGGTCAGACCGCGCTGCTGGGTTGCGACGTGTGGGAGCATTCCTACTACATCGACTTCCGCAACAAGCGTCCGGCTTACCTGTCGAACTTCCTCGACAATCTGGTGAATTGGGAAAACGTCGCTTCGCGGATGTGATCCTTGACCCGTCGAGGGTTTATCAAGGGCCTGCTGGCGGTGACGCTGGCAGGTCTTTTTGTTGCGGCCTATGGGTTTTTCATCGAACCCGCGCTTCGGTTGCGTGTAAAGCGCTGGCGGGTTCGGCGTGATGACTGGGCTGCGCCTCCGCTTCGGATTGCGGTTTTGGCGGATTTACACGTCGGGGAACCCCATGTCGGGCTGAAACGCATCGAACAGGTTGTTAAGCGCACGAATGCGCTGGCACCGGATCTGATTCTGCTGTTGGGCGATTATACGGCCGGGCACAGGATGGTTTCCCAACCGGTTCCGATTGCCGATCTGGCACCTGTGCTGGCCGGGCTTGAGGCAAAACACGGCGTCTTTGCCGTTTTGGGCAACCACGATTGGTGGGATGATCTGGCTGCGCAACGGCGTGGGGGTGGGCCGAATATCTATGCTGAGGCCTTGCGCGAGAATGGCATCCGGGTTCTGTCGAATGACGCGGTGAAACTGGACGGCGCAAGGTGCTGGCTAGCCGGGGTTGAGGATCAGCTCGCCATTGTTACAGGGCGGGGGCGATATCGGGGGTTGGATGATCTACCCGCGACATTGACCCAAGTAACAGATGAAGCTCCGGTCGTATTGATGGCCCATGAGCCCGACATTTTCCCGAACGTCCCGGACAGGGTCGCGCTGACAGTGTCGGGCCACACACATGGCGGGCAAGTGCGCCTGTTCGGGTGGTCACCCATGGTACCGTCGCGGTTTGGCAACCGTTTTGCCTATGGTCATGTTCGCGAAGGTCAGCGCGATTTGGTTGTGTCCGGAGGCATTGGATGTTCGATCCTGCCAGTCCGTTTTGGTGTGACCCCTGAAATCACGGTCGTAGACCTGTCCGCCTGACCGATGGGTGGAATCCTGCCGCTCGGTTCGCTTTTGACTGCGAATGGGATTGTATGGACGGCAACAGTGCTTACGTAAGGTGAGCGGAGGGAGAGAGCCGCCAATCAAATGGATAACAGACTGGAAACGCGCAAAAAACCTTGGGCGCGTCACTGTATAACTGTGTCTGACGGATGAGGGATGGTCACATAAAACCATAGCAGGAGATCACAATGGTCGCACTTTCACAGGGAACTTGGGTTGTCATTGCCGACGGGGAAAAGGCGCTGTTCATGGAGAATATCACCGACGCCGACGACCCCAATCTGGTCGTTGTTTCGGTTGAGGAAAACGATGCGCCTGTGGCCCGTCCCACTGATCGGGCAGGGCGCCGCCCTGACACCGGACCGAACCAAAAATCGGCAGTCGAGGAGGCAAAGTGGAAAACCCATGCAAAATCCCTGTTTGTGCAGGATGTGGCCAACCTGCTGAACCGCAAGGGGCTGAAGGGCGCGTATAAGCGTTTGGTTCTGGTTGCGAGCCCGCACGTGCTGGGCCTGCTGCGTCGACGTCTTCACAGCGAAGTTCTGAACAAGGTCGTCGCCGAAGTCGACAAGACCCTTACCAATCATCCACTTCACAAAGTCGAACAGGTCTTGACCAACCGTCTGAAACAGGCGGTTTAAGACCCAATCCCATAGCGGGCGGTGACGCCGCCCGTTTACTCACCGGGTTCGGACAGGAGTGGCCGCAAGGCAGACATCGCCGCGTGTGGGCTATCGACCCATGTGATGAAATCGGCCAGAGAGCTGTCTGCGAAACCCTGACCGATGACCTGCTGTACCAAGTCGTGCAAGGCGTTCCAGTATCCATCCACGTTCATGACCAGAATGGGCTTGTCATGCAGGCCCAACTGCCGCCATGTCAACGCCTCGAACAGTTCGTCCAGCGAGCCCGGACCACCGGGTAGAACCACGACGGCGTCCGCGTTCATGATCATGACTTTCTTGCGTTCGTGCATCGTTTCGGTGACCACGAAACGCGTCAGGTCGGTTTTGCCAACTTCGCGCTGTAGCAGGTGAACGGGGATGACGCCGAACGTATCCCCTCCGGCGGCTTGTGCGGCACGCGCAACCTCGCCCATCAAACCTACATCCCCGGCACCGTACACCAGCCTCCAGCCTTCATTCGCAAGAAGCTGGCCGAATGTGCGGGCGGCGTCGGAATAGGCTGAGTTCACACCATTGCGTGACCCGCAATACACACAGACGGATTTCTGGGACATAAGAGGGCTTCTCCGGGGTTGTATCTGGGGTTTTGACCCCTGATAGCGAGATTGATAGATTGGCTCAACCGTCTGGCAGAATGCGTTGCTCTGAAACCATTTGCGCGGCGGAGTGAAAGGAAAATGATGGACGCGAAGTCGGAAAACGAAAGCCCGGGCCCGAACACCTGGGTTGTGATTGTCGGTATTCTGGTTCTTGTCGGCGCAGGTGGTGCGTATTGGTCGGGTGTCTTTGACGCTGCCCCAGAGGAAGTCACGACAGAAACTGAAGTGGCGGCACAAGCACCGGACGAAGCTGCCGAAGAGGAAACCCCGACAGAAGCCGAGGTAACGTCGACCGAGTCGCAGCCGGCAGAGCCGTCCGTCGATCAGCCACAAACGACTGAACAGACCGCGAACCAAGCCGAACCCGAAGCAACGGATGGCGAAGCGCAGCCGCAGGTCGCGGCGGAAGCTACGCCACCAACCCTGGACCAGATTTTTGTAGAGCCGGACGGCAATGCGGTCTTGTCCGGAAACGCCGAGCCGGGTGCCGTAATTCGCGTTCTGCTGGACGGTGAGGCTGTCCACAGTTTCACGGTGGACGGCAGCGGACAGTTCGCAGAGTTCGTCAGTATCCCGTTTTCCAACACCGCGCGTGGCCTGACGTTGGAAACAGATGCGGGCGAAGAACAACTGCGCTCCGATGACTACCTCATCGCGGCATTGCCAGAACCACAAGTCGAATCACCGGCGCTGGAAAACTCTGAGAGTGGGGAGGCACAGACCGACGTTGCGCAAGAGTCGAACACAGAAATCGACGAAGCCGCGCCGACCGACACAGCCGAAGCCTCCATCGAACCGCAGACAGAGCAGACCGCGCAAACCGCTAAGCCACAGACTGAACAAACCGCTGGGCCGCAGGCGGAGCAGACCGCGCAAACCGCTGAAGCTGCGCCTGAAGCTGTTCAGAACCAGCAGGTTACGGTTTTACGTTCAGGTGAAGATGGCGTGGAGCTGGTGCAGCCTCCGGCGTCTCAGGCAGGAGAGGCCGAACAGGTCGCGCTGGATACGATCGGGTATTCAGACGAAGGCGAGGTTGAACTGACAGGCCGCGTACCGGACGGGTCTGTTGTGCGACTGTATTTGAACAACCGCCTTGTCGCGGATTTGCCGCCTGCGGATGACGGAAAGTGGCGCAGCGAGCTTGAGGGGGTTGATCCCGGTGTCTACACCCTGCGGGTGGATGAAGTTGGCTCGGACGGGACCGTCGTCAGCCGCCTAGAGACTCCGTTCAAACGCGAACCGCTAGAAGTTTTGCGCGCAAGTGATGCGCCAGACAGTTCCGCAGAGCAATCGACACAGGCCACCATCCGGTCGGTGACCGTTCAAGAAGGCGACACCCTTTGGGCCATTTCACGCGAGCGGTACGGTGACGGCATACTGTTTGTGCGCCTGTTCGACGCTAACCGGGACTCGATCCGCGATCCGGATCTGATCTATCCTGGGCAAGTCTTCACCATTCCGGAATAAACCTGTACCTCTGGCCCTCTTGGGTCGGGGGTCTATCTCTGACCGCAGTATTGGTACGTGATGAGACGAGCAGCCCCTATGCATTCTGATGATATGTCCGAGATCGACGAGCAACGATCCGGTTTGCGCACGATCCGCAAAGTCGCGCCCTATCTTTGGCCCGAGGATGAACCCTGGGTAAAGCGGCGTGTTGTACTGGCAATGGGAATGCTGGTGCTGGCAAAGCTCATCGCGGTCTATACGCCGATTCTCTATAAAGGCGCGGTCGATGGTCTGGCGGGTGAGGGGGTGCCACCGCTGGCGTTGGGTGCCGTTGGTCTGACCGTTGCCTATGGCGTGGCCCGGATGATGACTGTGGGCTTTCAACAGCTTCGCGACGCGGCCTTTGCACCTGTTGGTCAGCGCGCGCTGCGCGCCTTGGCCCTTGAGACGTTCAGGCATATTCACCAGCTTTCTATGCGCTATCACGTCACGCGCCGGACCGGGGGCCTTAGCCGTATTATCGAACGGGGTGTAAAGGGCGTTGAGTTCCTGCTGCGGTTTCTGCTGTTTTCGATTGGTCCTCTGATTCTTGAGCTGTTGCTGGTGGCTATCATCCTGATGTGGCTGTTCGATGTCTGGTATCTTGTGGTCGTGGCCGTCACGATCGCCCTGTATATCTGGTTTACCTTTGCGGTCACCGAATGGCGCGTGAAGCTGCGCCGCGAGATGAACGATCAGGATACCGAGGCCAATCAACGCGCCATCGACAGCCTTCTGAACTTTGAAACGGTCAAGTATTTCAATGCGGAAACGCGCGAAGCGGAGCGCTATGATGTGTCGATGAAGGCGTATGCGGGCGCTGCGCTAAAGACGGCTTATTCGCTGGCGTTCCTGAATTTCGGTCAGTCTTTCTTGATCACCTGTGGCCTGATCGGTGTCATGGTTCTGGCGGCAATCGGCGTGCAAAATGGCACCCTGACCGTTGGTGATTTCGTTATGGTCAACGCCTATATGATCCAGATTACCGTACCTTTGAACTTTCTGGGTACGGTCTACCGGGAAATCCGTCAGGCCCTTGTTGATATGGGCCAGATGTTTGACTTGCTGGAACAACCTGCCGAAGTCACGGACAAACTCGACGCGCCGGATTTGGTGGTTTCAGGTGGAGAGGTGACGTTAGAGGATGTCCGCTTTGGCTACGACGCGGATCGGGAAATCCTGAAAGGCGTATCTCTGACCGTTCCGGCTGGTCAAACGGTTGCGATTGTCGGAGCGACGGGTTCTGGCAAGTCCACCATTGGCCGCTTGCTGTTCCGGTTCTACGACGTAACCGGCGGAACGCTCAGGATTGATGGGCAGGATGTGCGCGATGTGTCCCAAAACAGTTTGCACGCGGCCATAGGCGTCGTGCCGCAGGATACCGTGCTGTTTAATGACACCATCGGTTATAATATTGCTTATGGACGTGACAATGCCACGCAAGACGACGTGGAAGCGGCGGCCAAGGCGGCACAGATCCATGACTTCATCATTACTTTACCCGAAGGCTATGACACAAAGGTTGGTGAGCGTGGTTTGAAGCTGTCAGGCGGTGAAAAGCAACGCGTCGGGATCGCGCGGACGTTGCTCAAGAACCCGCCGATCCTCTTGCTGGATGAGGCGACATCGGCGCTAGACACAGACACTGAAAAGGACATCAAGGACGCCTTGGCGCGCGCGGGTGAAGGGCGAACCGTCATTACGATTGCCCACCGGCTCAGCACTATTGCCGAGGCGGATCGTATCGTCGTTCTGGAACGTGGTGAGATCATCGAACAAGGCACACATGATGAGTTGCTAGAGCAAAACGGGCGCTATGCCCAATTGTGGAACCGGCAGCAAAACGACTTGGAAGCCGCGTAGTATTCTTGTGCGGGGCGTAAAGAAAAGGGGGCCGGTTTTTGACCGGCCCCTTCTGATTCATTCGGCTGCTTTGAGAGGAGAGCCCGGCGGTGCATCCGGTGTGCGGTCCGTTTCGAGTTCCGCCGTCCATGGTTCGTCGGTCCAGATTACCTCGGTGGCTTGCGCCTGACGCGCCGCTTTTCCTATGGCCATATCCTGCGCGACCTGACTGGATCGACCCGCCGTTGCGCGTGCCAGAAGTTTGCCCAACCAGATCGTATAGGTCGAAACCCACACACGCAGCGCCAGGAAAGAAGGCGTCACGATCAGGGTCAGAACGGTCGCAATGCCGAGCCCGAACACCACCGCCGTTGCAAGCTGTTTCCACCACAAGGCGGTGGGGCTGTTGATGGAATAGCCGCCGTTGATGAAATCGAGCGAAAGGCCGAACATCATCGGTGTCAGGCCTGCCATCGTGGTCAGGGTGGTCAGCAGAACCGGGCGAATGCGGGCTTCGGCGGTGCGCACAATGGCCTCAATCCGCGGCATATAGCGGCTGTATTCCTGATAGGTGTCAATCAGGACAATATTGTTGTTCACCACAATTCCCGCGAGGGCCACAATCCCCGTCCCCGTCATGATGATCGAAAACGGCTGTTGCATGACCAACATCCCGATCAGGACCCCGGTGGTCGAAAGAACAACCGCCAACAGGACAAGAACGGAATTGTAGAACGAGTTGAACTGCGCCAACAGGATGACAAACATCAGACCCAAGGCACCGGCAAAAGCGTTCATGAGGAACGCACCGGATTCTTCCTGATCTTCCTGATCGCCGGTCCATTCCCAGCTTACTGCGCTGCCAAGCGGATCGGTCTCAAGCCATTCTGTCAGGACGGCGATCCGTTCATTGGGATTGATTGGCGCGATGCGCGCGTCGCCCGAGGTGATCTGCGACCGTATCTGTTCGGCATCCAAGGCACCAGTTGTCTTTACGACCTCGTATTCGGATCCGTTGGGTCCGGTGACAGTCGTGCCTTCGGGACTTGCGTCGTCGATCAACTCTCTGACGACGGCCACACGCTCTTGCGATCCATCAGAGGCTTCTATGGTCACCTTGCTCAGGCCGGGTTCTACGTCGGCTTTGACATCGTAGTACCGCTGCTGATTCACGCGGTCGATCTGGGCCAGTTTCGCAACGGGCTTGCGGGTGACAAAGTTCGACAAGGGTACAAGGCCATCCGGCGTTCGAACCTTGAGGGTATCGAGGGTCGAAAGAACGCGATCTTCGTCGGGTAGGCGGACGCGGATTTCAATTTCTTCATCCACGTTTTCCGGACGCATTTCACCCAGCAAAAGCCCACGGGTCACCAACTGAACCATGGCACCGACCGTGGCGACATCTGCACCAAAACGACCTGCCTTGGCCACATCGACGTCTATTTGCCAATCAATGCCGGGCAGGGGCAGCGTGTCTTCAATCTTGATCAGGCCGGGTGTGTTATCAAACACGTCGCGCGCAGCCAGAGTTGCCGCGGTCAGCTCTTCCCAGCCATCGCCCTTGATGCGCAGATGTACCGGTTTGGCCGAGGCCGGACCTTGGGACAGCGGCAGAATCTCAACAATGATGCCCGGAATCTCGGCAAGTTCCGCGTTTAGTTGATCCAGCACGAAATCGCCGTCATAGTCTGGCGCAACAGTTTGCCGATCGACCAGCCCACCTAGGATGGGTTCGGACACGTTCGGCCGATCTTCCCATGGAATGATTTCAAACTGAACGCGACCAACCGTGTCAGCGGGCGCTTGTGCGCCGCCATTATTCTGGCTTAGGCCACCTTCGCCCGCGAAGGAAAAGACATTGATGACCGCAGGGTGTGCGCTGATGATTTCTTCGGCCGCCAGCACCATCTCGTCTTTTTCCGCCAGAGAGATGTTGCCACGCGCCCTGACATATGCCGTTGCTTGCTCAGGCTCATTCTCGACGAAAAACTCTACGCCGCGGTTGTTGCTGCCATAGATGGACATGACCGTGACAACGGCAAATCCGACGGCGACGATAGACACGATCGGCATGATCGGATTGCCAACGAGGAAGTTGATGACGTGGCCAAAAGGTGTGTGTTCGCGGACCGTGTGCACATGCTGATCCGGGGTACGCTCGATCTTGGCCGCGCTCAGGGTCACGGACCCTGCAAACGCGCCAAGGATAAACAGAAGCGCACCAAAGAGCATTCCACCCGGCGCTCCCGCAGGCAGCAGATAGGCCGGGTTCAGAACCTGCATGGCCCCCAGGAAGATCATATAAAGCGACGGGGGGACCATCACGACGCGCAACCACCACGGGGTACGCGCTTTCAGCCATTCGGAAGAATGGTCGAAGAAACGGCTCAGCCGTCCGGATACACCGCCCATTACGGGCAGATAAATCAAAGCCACGATCAACGAAGCAGACAGAACAAAGATCAGCGTGACGGGCAGCATTCCCATGAACTCACCCGGAACACCGGGCCAGAACAGCATGGGAAGAAAGGCGCAGAGCGTAGTCGCCGTGGATGACACGATAGGCCAGAACATCCGCTGCGCTGCCTCGACATAGGCGTGCATCGGGCCAACACCTTCCTTGATGCGCTTGTCGGCGTATTCCACCACAACAATCGCCCCGTCGACTAGCATACCCACCGCCAGGATCAGGCCGAACATCACGATGTTGGAAATACTGACGCCCATCACGGCGAGGAAGGCAAAGCACAGCAGGAACGATGTCGGAATGGCAAAGCCCACCAGCAGCGCCGCGCGCGTACCCAGCGACGCCAAAACCACGATCATCACCAGCGCAATGGCTGTCAGGACCGAACCCTCAAGCTGGCTGACCATCGAACCGACGATGCGGCTTTGGTCGTTCGACGTGCCCAGTTCGATGGCGGCCTGCATCTCGGGCGGCCACTTGGCCTGCGCTGCGGCAATGGTTGTTTTGACGGCCTCGACCGTGTCGATCAGGTTGTAACCTTTGCGCTTGACCACTTGCAGGGCAATTGTGGGCTCGCCGTTAAAACGTGCCGTGCCTTCGCGATCTTCGAATGTATAGTTGATCTGCGCAAGCTCGCCCATCGTGACGACCCGGTCGCCATTGACCTTGACCGGCAGGTCATAAACGTCTTGTGCTGTTTTGAAGGACGAAGGGATCTTGACCGAGAATGTTCCTTGCTCAGTCTCGACTTCGCCCGCTGCGATAAGCTGGTTGTTGTTTTGGACGACGTTGATCAGCTCGGCTGCGGTGACGTTGTACGCCTCGAGCCGGAGCGGGTCGATGATAACCTCAAGCAGTTCGTCACGATTGCCTGCAATCCCTGCCTCAAGCACCGAATCCAGCGATTCAAGCTCGTCCTGCAAATCTTTGGCGACGCGGGCCATTGTGCGTTCCGGCACAGCCCCGGTCAGGTTGACGATGACGATCGGGAATTCCGAAAAGTTGATCTCGAACAGTGAATACTGCTCAGCGCCTTCGGGGAATTCAGCCTGTGCGCTGTTCATCGCGTCGCGCACGTCGGCCATGATCGCGGTTTTGTCCCAGCCAAAATCGAATTCCAGCGCGACCCCTGCATAACCTTCCGAGGCGGTAGACGTCATTTCCTTTAGGCCGTCCAGATCGGCCAGCTCGGTCTCCATCGGCTTGACCAGCAGGTTCTCGGAATCTTCAGCCGAAATGCCGGGGAATTGAACCGAGACAAACAGGGCAGGGATTTCAATGTCGGGCTCACCCTCTTTGGGCAAATTGACATAGGCAAACCCGCCCACAACAAGCGAGATTGCGATAAAGGCCAGAACCATTCGCGCCCGGCCAGCAGCCCAACTGACGATTCCGGTCATTTTGCAGCGTCCCGATAGGTGGGCTTAACGCTTACGCCACTTGTCACGAATTCCTGCCCGATGACGATTATGTCCACGGTTTCAGGAAGGCCGCCGACCCATACGCCTTCCGACGTGTCACGCAATAGCTCGACAGGGAAGAAATCGGCAACGTCGCCTTGCCCGACGCTTCGAACGCCAACCTGACCTTCTTTATTGAGCGTCAGGGCAGATTGCGGCAGCAGATGCGCCTTGGCACCTTCGGCAGAAATGCGGATGTCTGCGGTTTGCCCGTCCCGAATGGCAAGTTCGGGGTTCGGAACAGTGATCTCAACTTCGAAGGTCCGGGTTGTTTCGTCGGCGGACCGGCTCAGGAATGTCACGCGACCCGCAACCTGCAGGCCTGTGACCAGTTGCGCCGAGGCCTCGGAGCCTACGATGACGCGGTTAACTTCGGCCTCGGGGACAAAACCTACCAGTTTGATCGGATCAAGCTGAATGACGGTTGCGCAAAGCGATCCGGGCTGCATCAGGCTGCCCAACTCAGCCGTGTCGCTTTCCAGCAGACCCTTGAACGGGGCCTCGATGGTCTGGCGGTCAATTTCCCGTTCTGCGGCGGCGACCTCGGCTGTTGCCGCTTCAATCCCTGCGCGCGTCGCCTCTAGACCAGCTTCGGCTGTCTTTACGCCTGCTTCGGCGCTTCGCATTGCGGCTTGGCTGGATATCCTGCGCGTTTCCGAGCCGAACCCGGTTTCCGAAAGTTTCTGCGCAGCCGTTAGGTTGATCTGAGCTTCGGCGACCAAGGCATGTGCTTCTTCAAGACGCGCTTCAGCTTCGGGGATGCGGCTCTCGGCCTCAAGCTTGCCTGCCATCGCCTCAGCAAGGCTGGCGGGGCGGGTGCCGGGATCCAGTTCACACAGCAGGTCGCCCGATTCTACGAACGTTCCTTTGCGCTTTGGTTCCGAAATGACCGTCGAGGTCGTTTCGGCCAGAACTTCGACCTGTCGGTTGGCTTTTGTTTGGCCGCGCAGCAACACGGCGCTGTCAATCTCGCGCGCTACCGAGCGAACGGCCACCACGCCGATAGCATTCCGATTCTCGGATGCGGAGCCTTCGGATTCATCCGCAGATGACGGGCTTGCCTCGGCTTCGGCCCGGCCAGCAATCGCAAATAGGGTATCGCGTTCAAAAACAAGCAGGAATAGTGCAACGACCACCAGCAAAGCATTTACGATTGAAATCAAACGCATTCAGAATTTCTCCCCAAATTCTTCGCCCGGATTTCTACGGCGCCTAATTTTAAATGTGGGGCGCATTATGTATCTTTTCCACACTGAACTGAATAGTTCGGTTTGTTTTTTTCCGCAAGCGGTGTTCAACCCGCCTTAAATGCCCAAAATCGCACCCTTGGCTTGGCAAGGTCGCCGGGGTATGACATTGCGCCATACGTAATTGAATTAGCCCGGAGCGCAGGGATGAGCGACGTCGACAGTTTTATTGATGAGGTGACCGAAGAGGTGCGCCGTGACCGTCTGTTTCTGCTGCTGCGCCGGTGGGGATGGGTTGGTGTGCTGGCGGTTGTCCTGATTGTTGGCGGCGCCGCATTCAATGAAATCCGCAAAGCACGCGCAACGTCGCAGGCCGAAGAACTGGGCGATGCGATTCTTTCGGCGCTAGCTCAGAATGACTCGGCTGAACGGGCCGGTAGTCTGGAAAGCGTCGCGGCGGCTTCACCGGGTGGCGATGCGGTAGTAGATATGCTGTTGTCTGCGTCCCAATCCGAGGCCGGTTCGGTGGAAGAGGCTGTGAACAGCCTGAATGCGATTGCGGTTCAGGGTGATCTGCCGGAAATCTACCGCGCGATTGCGACGTTTAAGGCGTTGCTTCTGAAAAGCGATACCCTGCCAGTAGCGGACCGGCGTCAGCAATTCGAGGCTTTGGCCGCACCCGGCGCTCCACTTAGGTTGTTGGCCGAAGAGCAACTGGCCCTAATCGACATATCCGAAGGCAATGTCGACGCCGCTATCGAAAGATTGCAGGCGCTACGGCAGGATGCCGAGATTGGCGTTGACCTTCAGCAGCGCGCAGCCCAGTTGATCGTGGCACTGGGGGGTGAACCCGAACCGTTGGTAGCCCGGCAGGGATGATCCGCAGCGTAACGAATAATGGCAGGCGAGTTCGGAAAACCATGGTAACAAATCTTCTTTCCCGAGTTGGATTGTCGGTTGCGGCTGTATCCCTGACCGTTCTCGCGGCTTGTGAGGAACCCGAAGTCATCCTGCCCGGTCCGCGCGAAGACATCCGTCCTGCGGCGGATACGGAAACCGTCGAGACGCGCGGGTCTAAACCAATCAGCCTGCCGGCTCAGAAGGCGAATGCAAGTTGGCCGCAAAGCCCGGGAACGGCAGCGTTTCGCACGACGAACGCTCAACTTCGGGCCACGCCACAGCGGGTCTGGTCCGCAACGATCGGCAAAGGTGACTCGCGCAAGCAGCGGATCACGGCGGAACCGGTCGTTGCCGGTGGATTGATTTACACGCTCGATTCCGGGGCGACGGTTTCCGCCGTTTCGCCCCAGGGTCAGCGTGTCTGGAGCACGGATCTTATTCCTGCTTCGGACGGTGACTCGGACGCGACTGGCGGCGGCATCGCTTATGCCGATGGTGTATTATATGTCTCGTCGGGATTTGGGCGGCTGACCGCGCTGGATGCCAGATCAGGGGCAATCCGGTGGCAAAAACGTCTGAATGCGACTGGCAGCGGCGCTCCGATGGTGAATGGTGGCCTGTTGTATCTTGTGGCCGGTGATGAAACCGGTTGGGCCATTGATACCAAAGACGGCCGCATCGCGTGGCAGATTCAAGGCACGCCAAGCGTCGGCAATGTGCTGGGCGCGCCTGCGCCTGTGATCGCGTCCGAATTCGCGGTCTTCGCGTTCGGGTCTGGAGATGTTTCCGCAACCTTCCGCAAGGGCGGTATCCGTCGGTGGAACGCCTCGGTCGCCGGAGGACGGCGGGGTCGGGCCGCAGCTCAGATCATTGACGTGACCGGTGGTCCGATGGTGTCTAGTGACACGATCTTTATCGGGAACCACTCGGGCCGGACCGTGGCCTTTGATGCAAGCTCGGGCGAGCGGAAATGGACGGCGGATGAGGGTGCGGTCGATACGGTTTGGCCCGCCGGAAACAGCCTTTTCCAAATTAGTGATCGCAGTCAGCTAATTCGTCTGGATGCTGCGACGGGTGAAGTTGTCTGGGCGCAGGACTTGCCTGGCTTTGTGAAGGACAAGCCCAATCGCCGGGGCCCCATTGTGGCGCATTACGGGCCGATCATGGCTGGGGGGCGTCTGGTGATTGCATCCAATGATGGATACCTTCGGTTCTTCAGCCCGGTTGACGGCACCCTTGTGCACCGCGTCGAAGTACCCGGCGGTGCGACCACGGCACCGGTTGTTGCCGGGCAGACGCTTTATGTCGTGTCCACCAAAGGTGATCTACACGCTTTCCGTTGACCGAAAGATGCGCTAAAGGGCGCGTCTGAGTCTTGAAAGTTGAGTATCATGTCGCTGACCCTCGCCATTGTGGGGCGCCCCAATGTGGGCAAATCCACCCTGTTCAACCGCCTTGTGGGTAAACGTCTTGCTTTGGTCGACGACCAACCCGGCGTGACGCGTGACCTGCGCGAAGGCGAAGGGCGCTTGGGCGATCTGCGGTTCACCGTGATCGACACCGCTGGGCTTGAGGATGCGACTGACGATAGCCTGCAGGGCCGGATGCGTCGCCTTACAGAACGCGCCGTGGATATGGCCGACGTGTGCCTATTCATGATCGACGCGCGGGTGGGGCTGACGCCGACGGATGAGATGTTCGCCGAAATCCTACGCAAGCGCTCCAAGCACGTTATCCTTGCGGCCAACAAGGCAGAGGGCAGCGCAGCGGATGCAGGTGTGCTTGAGGCCTATAACCTTGGTCTTGGCGAACCGGTGCGTTTGTCCGGCGAGCATGGCGAGGGGATGACAGACCTTTATGCGCAATTGATGCCTCTGGCCGACGCTGCGGCTGAAAAGGCGCAGGATGATGCGCCGGAAACCGATATCGAACTAGATGAGGATGGCGAGGGCGAAACGCCGCTCATCACCGCTGACAAGCCGTTGCAGGTCGCCGTTGTGGGCCGTCCGAATGCCGGGAAATCCACGCTGATCAACAAGATCATGGGTGAAGATCGCCTGCTGACCGGCCCCGAGGCCGGGATCACCCGCGACGCGATCAGCCTTCGGATCGACTGGGCCGACCCAGATGGCAACAGCACCCCGATGCGCATTTTCGACACCGCCGGGATGCGCAAAAAGGCCAAGGTGCAGGAAAAGCTGGAAAAACTGTCGGTCTCGGACGGTCTGCGTGCCGTGAAGTTTGCCGAGGTCGTGGTGGTCCTGCTGGATGCGGCTATTCCGTTTGAACAGCAAGACCTGCGAATTGCGGATCTGGCAGAGCGCGAAGGGCGTGCTGTGGTCGTCGCCGTGAACAAATGGGACATCGAAGAGGACAAGCAAGAAAAGCTGCGCGACCTCAAAGAATCCTTTGAACGCCTTCTTCCGCAACTGCGCGGCGCGCCGTTGATTACCGTGTCAGCCAAGACGGGCAGGGGTTTGGAACGTCTGCGTGCCGCCATCCTGCGCGCCCATGACGTGTGGAATCGTCGTGTGCCGACCGCTGCGCTAAACCGCTGGCTGACTGCAATGCTGGAACAACATCCACCTCCAGCACCGCAAGGCCGTCGCATCAAGCTGCGTTATATGACTCAGGCCAAAACCCGCCCACCTGGATTTGTCGTCATGTGCTCGCACCCTGACAAGATGCCCGAAAGCTATAACCGGTATCTGGTCAACGGACTGCGCGAGGATTTTGATATGCCGGGCACTCCGATCCGCCTGACGTTGCGTGGGCAGGGCGACAAGAACCCCTATAAGGGACGCCGCAAGAAAAACGCGGGCGCGCTGGCAAAGCATCTCAAGGGCCGCGCGTAACTGCGCCAGTTTTCAGCATTTTTGGCTCAGGGGCGTGACAGCCCGAGTTCCCCGCGCTAGCATTCAGGTGCGTGCATTTGTTTTCGCACGCGCTGCTTGTTTGCGGAGTTTCCGCACATAGTTTCGAACCCATATTGAAGCGGGCCATCGTGGGGAGCGGACGTGATGGATTTGAGGGAATACACTAGGCAATATGCGGTGCAAGATAATCGTCTGGCCGCGCTAAGTTACTTCGGGACTTTTGCGGTGTATTTTGCATCGCTGGCTTTGGCGATCATCTATGTGGATCGCTGGTACATCATGGTCCCCGCCGGAATCGTCTTCGCGTTCTCGGCTGTGCGTCTTTACGTTCTGCAACATGACTGTGGGCACCATTCCCTGTTTGAAACGCGTCAACAGAATGAATGGGCCGGGCATGGGCTGTCTCCGTTCACGTTTGCGCCGTTTGAAGTGATGAAGCAAAACCATAACCTTCATCATTCGGGAATCGGCAACCTCGAACATCGCGAGACCGGCGAGATTCATACGATGACTGTGCGCGAGTGGAATGAGGCGGATTGGAAGGCGCGGTTGTTCTATCGCCTTTACCGCAACCCGTTTATCCTTGTCCCGGTGGGCGCGCTGTTTACCTATTTCATCCGATACCGCTGGCCCAAGAATACAGTCCGGTTTGGTGTTACGGGTGTCCTGTTGCACAACCTGTCAATTGTTGTGTTCCTTGGGCTGCTTTACTTGATCGCAGGAATGACCGGTATTCTGGTCTGGCTTGTATTTTCCCTTTTGGGCGGGATGTTGGGTGTGTTCCTTGTCTACCTGCAACACAATTTCGAGGACACTTATTGGGACCGCCGCCCGGATTTGGACCCCAAGCTGGCAGCGTTGCAAGGATCGTCGGCGCTGGATTTCGGCTGGTGGTTTGACAATGCCGTGGCCTGCATCACGTTACACGATATTCACCACTTCAACGCACGTATTCCGTCGTATCGACTGCGTGCATGTCATTATAACCTGCCAACGGAATACACTCCGCGGCGTATCAAATTCCCCGAGGCGGTCGCGGCCTTGAACCTGAAATTGTGGGATGAGGACGCAAAGCGCCTTGTTCCGTTTCCCAAAAAGGATCGGTCTGCCGGGCTTGCCCATAGTAGTTGACGCCCGAGCGGGATCTACGTGTTACCCTGTCTTGCGGATATGTATATCCTGCGTATATACGTATGTGCAGGGAGAAACTGAAAGGACAAAAAATGACCGCAGTGACCGACGTAAATGGAGTAGGTGAGGCGCTTGGCCAATTGCTGATCGCCAATGGCTTCAAAACGGCTGAAGCCATCGCCAAGGCAACCCCCGACGCTCTGGTCAAAGTCCCTCGAATAGGTGCGGCACGTGCGCCAGTGCTGATCGCCGCCGCGAAACAGGCGCTCGCAGCCAAACCCGCCGCAAAACCGGCGACGCGCCGTGCGCCTTCGCGAAAACCTGCGGCCCGAAAGCCAGCCGCGCGCAAAACCGTGGCCGCCGCCGCAGCAGAAAAGCGAGCCGAGGAAGCGGCCCGTAAAGCAGCCGAAGAAAAAGCAGCGGCTGCGATGGCAGAGGCTAAAGCCAAGAAGAAGGCAAAGGCCAAAGCCAAGGCTGAGAAAGCTGCCAAGAAGCGCGCCGAAATGGAGGCTGTGTTCTCGAAAGCCAAGGACAAGGTAAAGGCCAAGGCGAAAAAGGATAAAAAGTCCAAAAAGGACGGTAAGAAGAAAGACGATAAGAAAAACAACGATAAGAAAAAGGGCGACAAGAAGAAAGACGCCAAAAAGAGCGATAAGAAGAAGGATAAGAAAAAGGCGAAGAAGTAGGCCTTCCTCGCCTTTGATCGAATAGAAACCGGCGGCTGTGGCGCGTCGGTTTTCTTATGCCAATGTGCCGTCCAGTTGCAGCGTCAGCTTGCCACCCAGATAGGGGGCCAACACCTCGGGCAGGGTGACGGTGCCATCGGCGTTCTGGCCGTTTTCCAGCACCGCGATCAGGCAGCGCCCCACCGCCAGGCCCGAGCCGTTCAGCGTGTGGACATATTCCGGTTTGCCGCCACCTTCGGGCCGGAAGCGCGCATTCATGCGGCGGGCCTGAAAATCGCCGCAGGTCGAAACCGAGCTGATCTCGCGATACGTGCCCTGACCGGGCAGCCATGCTTCGATGTCATAGGTACGGCGTGCGCCGAAGCCCATATCGCCGGTACACAGGATCACGGTGCGATACGGGACGCCCAGTTTCTCAAGAATCCCTTCAGCGCACCGCAACATACGCTTTTGTTCATCGTCGGAATTGTCCGGGTGCGTGACCGAGACCATCTCAACTTTCTCGAATTGGTGCTGGCGCAACATCCCGCGGGTGTCCTTGCCCGCGCTGCCTGCCTCGGACCGGAAGCACAGCGAATGCGCGGTATAGCGGCGGGGCAGGTAGCTTTCCTCGATCATCGTATCGTTCACGATGTTGGTCAGCGAGACTTCGGAGGTCGGGATCAGCCACCAACCTTCACGGGTCTGATAGCTATCTTCGCCGAATTTCGGCAACTGGCCAGTGCCCTGCATCATCTCGGACAGAACCAGAACGGGACCGTTGACCTCGGTCAACTCGTTTTCGTTGATATGCGTGTCCAGCATGAACTGCGCCAACGCGCGGTGGATGCGTGCAACGCCGCCCGACAGCAATACAAAGCGCGAGCCGGACAGTTTGGCAGCGGTCTCGAAATCCATGCCGGTTTGGACGGCCTCAACCTCAAAATGCTCTTTCGGAGCAAAATCCAGTTCGCGCGGGGTGCCCCAGCGGTTCACCTCGACATTGTCGTTTTCATCTGCGCCTTCGGGCACATCCTCGGCGGGTAGGTTGGCGATGCGGATCAATTGATCTGTCAACAGCGCGTCCAGATCCTTAGCTTCGGTCTGCATCCGGGCGACTTCGGCCTTCTTTTCGGCGACCAGAGCCCTCAAACGCTCGAATTCGGCCTCATCACCGCGACCCTTGGCAGCGCCGACTTCTTTGCTGGCCTTGTTCTGTTCGGCCTGCGCGGTCTCAGCCGCCAAAATCTTGGCGCGGCGGCTTTCGTCCAACCGCAACAGGTCTGACGACACCGGCGCGTCCCCACGGCGCGCAAGTGCGGCGTCGAAGGCGGCTGGGTTTTCGCGAATGGCGCGGATGTCGTGCATGGTTCAGGTCCTTGAATGCGTGAATCACTGAAACCGCTTATGCACCATCTGAAAGGCGGGGTGTAGCACCGGTTACGACTTATCGGTGTCCTCGTGGGTTTCATGCGCCAGATGCCCGTTCCAGTCCTCGGTCGGGATTTTCGGTTCGGGCGGGTCAGCCATGTAAGAGGGCGTCATGATCTGCACGTTGTTCTCATTGAACACAGCGACGATGTTGCGATGCAGGTCCGAGCGGATCTTTGGGATAATACTGCCGCGCGTCGAATATCCGTTGATCTGATAGTTGATCGCGTAATCGGCCAAAGCCGTCCATAAAACAAAAGGTTCCGGCTTGGCCTTGATCCCCTTGGTGCGGCTTGCTGCTTCGATCAGCATGGCCTCAACTTTTTCAGGCGGTTCCTCGTATCCGATGCCCACGGTGGTGTGCAAAAGCAACCCGCTGCCGTCGGTTTTCTTGGAAAAGTTCACCACATCCGAATTCATAAGCTGCGCGTTGGGGATCGAGATCAGCTCGTTCTTTATTGATTTCAGATGTGTCTCCATCAGCTTGATCTGGACGACATCACCGATGTGATCGCCGATTTGAATCCGATCCCCGATCGAGGTTGACCGTCGATAGATCACGAACAACCCGGCCAGCATGTTTGACACGACCGAGTTTGCGCCCAGTGACAGCATCGCGCCGACCAGAATGGTCAGCCCTTGGAAGGCGGCAGAATCTGAACCGGGGATGTAAGGCACGGCAAACACAAGCGCGATCAGGATGACGACGACGCGGGCGATGTTGAAGGTCGGGTTGACCCAGTGACGCTCGAAATCGCCCATTTCGAATGTGCCAGCCTCGACGGCATCGAAGAAAACGCGCATTCCCTTGATGATGTACATCGCCACCCACGAGATCAGCGCAAGCATGATCAGGTTGGGGATATAGCTGATGATCCCCTTGAAGATCAGAAGAACCGGCTCGGTCAGGTACGTCAGCAATAATTGGGCGAAATAACGAGTCTCGGCAAAGGCCAGCAGGACGAAAGACAGGTAGTAGTAGAACCCAAGGAAGAAAATCACGAGCAGGACGAAGTTCAGCCCGTACCGTACTAAGGCTGCGATTGCTTCGGCCTGAACGCTTTTGGCTGTGGCGGTCTCGACATCTCTCAGATGACGCTTCACGAATTTTACGGTTCGGCGTCTGATCCGTCGATGTATCCAAAGGATCAGGGCGACGAATGCTGCAAAACCGGCAGTCCACGCGATGGCTTCGATTGCGCCGGACACTCGCGCCTGGTCGGTCCGATTGGCCCTGTATGCCACGATTGCATCTTCGATCGCTTCACCATGGAGGAAGCTGAGAACGTCCAGCTCCATTTGTTCCAGTTCGGAATCGGCGACTGTGACCACTGAAACCGCAAAACCGTCAACAAGGATGCGGGTGCCAAGATCCGTTTCCTCGTAGGCAATCGTCACGGTCGGGCTGTCGGAGGATTCGGCCGCTTTGACGATGTTGTCCTGAACGGTTTCGGCACGCTCTTGCGCGGGAAGGGCGCTTGAACCCCTTAGGAAAAACAGCGTATCGCCATCCACGATCACGGGGGCTTTGAACGTATCAGATTGTTCTTCGGCAATTTCGGTTTGCGTGTCCGTTTCCTGCGCAAATGCCAAGGGTGCCAGCAACGCGAAGAATAAGACTGCAATCAGCAGTTGGCGAAACAGGCCAAGGGTATGGATTAATTGCGTCATTCGCCCTCCCACGGCTCAACTATATCTATCCAATCCGGTGTTCCTAGAACGCAGTCGCAACTTCGGCCTGCCACTGTGATTAATATGAGCCAATCATTGAAAAAACCTGCGCCACCATTCCTTGCAAACAGGCGGTTCAAAGAATAGGTTCTCGCCAAATTTGCGGAGCGCTTCCGCAAGACCAAACCAAAAGGAATATCCCATGGAAGGTGGCGCAATCGCCCAGTTTCTCCCGCTGATCCTGATCTTCGCGATCATGTATTTCCTGCTGATCCGTCCGCAGCAGAAGAAGATGAAGGAACATCAGGCCATGGTCGAAGCCGTGCGCCGGGGCGATCAGGTGGTCACCCAGGGTGGCCTGATCGGCAAGGTGTCAAAGGTCAAGGAAGGCGACAACGAGATCGAGGTTGAGATCGCAGAAGGCGTCAAGGTCCGTGTTGTCAAATCGACCATTGCGCAGGTTCTGAACAAGACCGAGCCAGCGAAGTAACTTCGCCCGACATCTCGTTGAAAAGGCAGGGTAATGCTGCAAATTGATACCTGGAAGCGGGTTCTGATCTGGGCGGTCTGTGTGATCGGTCTGCTGATGGCCCTGCCGAATGCGTTTTACACGCGCGTCGAGCAATCCAACGATGCCAAGGCCGCAATTGAGCTTGGCATCGACATCCCCGAGATGCAGGCCGAGGCGGGGCAATGGCCGAATTGGTTGCCGTCATCTCTGGTCAATCTTGGCCTTGATCTTCGTGGGGGCGCGCATCTGCTGGCCGAAGTGCAGGTTGGCGATGTCTACGAATCCCGCATGGATGCGATGTGGCCGGAAATCCGCGATGCATTGCGTGATGAGCGGGGCACAGTTGGCACCATTCGCCGGCAGGATTCGGCTCCGGACGAGATTCGGGTGCGCATCAGCCAGCCAGAAGGCATGCCTCGCGCGCTGGAAGTCGTGCGCGGACTGGCCCGTCAGGTGCAGACGCTGACCGGCGTAGGCGCAACGGATATCGAAGCGCGGGCCGAGGGTGACACGATCATCGTGCGATTGTCCGAGGCTGAACAGCTTGCCTCGGACGACCGCACAGTGCGTCAGTCGCTTGAGATCATTCGCCGCCGGATCGACGAAGTCGGCACCCGAGAGCCGACGATTCAGCGTCAAGGCACAGACCGGATTTTGATTCAGGTTCCGGGCATCGGCAGCGCGGGTGAGTTGAAAGAGATTATCGGCACAACCGCGCAACTGACGTTTAACCCGGTTGTCAGCCGTGGCACCAACCCCGATGCGGTTGCTGGTGTGGGTGAGAAAGTTGTCCCGTCCATCGACGAAGATGGCGTGTATTACACGCTTGACGCTGCGCCCGTGGTGACGGGCGAAGAATTGGTGGATGCGCAACCTGCGTTCGACCAGAACGGTCGCCCTGCGGTGAACTTCCGGTTCAACACGTCCGGAGCCCGCAAATTCGGCGACTATACGCTGGAAAATATCGGTGCGCCCTTTGCGATTGTACTGGACGATGAGGTCATCTCGGCCCCTGTCATCCAAAGCCATATTCCGGGCGGATCGGGGATCATCACCGGTAACTTCACCGTTGAAGAAAGCACCAATTTGGCTGTTCTGTTGCGTGCGGGTGCTTTGCCAGCCGGGTTGGAGTTCCTGGAAGAACGCACCATCGGCCCGGAACTGGGGCAAGACAGCATCGACGCCGGTAAGGTCGCAACCATCGTGGCATTCGTCGCCGTGCTGGTCTTTATGGCGCTCAGCTATGGTCTGTTTGGTGTCTTTGCCAATATCGCGTTGATCCTGAACGTGGGACTACTGTTTGGCCTTCTGTCTATGATCGGGGCCACGCTGACCCTGCCGGGGATCGCGGGTATCGTACTGACGGTCGGTATGGCGGTGGACGCCAACGTGCTGATCTTTGAACGTATCCGCGAGGAACTGAAATCCGCCAAAGGCCCCGCCCGCGCCATCGAACTGGGCTATGAAAAGGCGCTGTCGGCCATTCTGGATGCAAACGTGACCACCTTCATCACTGCCGTGATCCTGTTTGCCATGGGCAGCGGGCCGGTGCGCGGCTTTGCCATCACTCTGGGTCTGGGTATCCTCACCTCGGTCTTCACCGCGATCTTCGTGACGCGCCTGATGATCGTGATGTGGTTTGAACGCCGCCGCCCGAAAACGATCGAGGTTTGATCATGAGACTGAAACTTGTCCCGCAAAACACCTCGTTCGATTTCTTCAGTCGCTGGAAGATCTGGCTTGGCATCTCGGGGCTGATGATGGTGATCGCCTTCACGTCTTTCCTGTTGCAAGGGCTGAACTTCGGTATCGACTTCCGAGGAGGCACTACGATCCGCACCCAATCAGCGCAGGAAATCGACGTAGGCGCTTATCGCGATGCCATTGCGCCGCTGGAATTGGGTGATGTAACTATCACAGAGATTTTCGATCCGACCTTCGGTGAAGACGAAAACGTCGCAATGATCCGTATTCAGGCGCAAGCCGATGCCGAGGCTGTTTCGGCCGCAACCGTCACGGCCGTAGAAGCAGCGCTAAAAGGGGCGGCCCCGGACATTGTTTTCGTATCCGTCGAATCCGTCGGCCCCAAAGTTTCGGGTGAGTTGATTCAGACTGCTGTGATCGCCGTTGTCCTCGCGATCGGGGCCGTGCTGGTCTATATCTGGCTGCGCTTCGAATGGCAGTTCGCCCTGGGGGCGGTGGCCGCGCTTGTGCATGACGTGATCCTGACCATCGGCATCTTCTCGGAACTGCAAATCCGCTTCGATCTGGCCATCATCGCGGCACTGCTGACCATCGTGGGCTATTCGCTGAACGACACCGTGGTTGTCTTCGACCGCGTCCGTGAAAATCTGCGCAAATACAAAAAGAAAGAGCTGAAAGAGGTTCTGAATATCTCGATCAACGAAACCCTCAGCCGGACGGTCATGACCTCGGTCACAACCCTGCTTGCGCTGATATCGCTGTACGTACTGGGCGGGGACGTCATCCGAGGCTTTGTCTTTGCGATGATCTGGGGTGTGATCGTGGGGACGTATTCCTCGGTCTTCGTGGCGTCGACCATCCTGCTGTGGCTGGGGGTCAAACGCGACTGGTCCAAGCCGTCGAACACGGCGGGCAACCAGTTTGCCAACGTCGATGCCTGATGTTTTCGGCCAGTCCCCGACGGGGCTGGCCGTCATTATTTTCGCGGCCTTTCTGGGCGGTATAGTTCGCGGCTTTTCCGGCTTTGGAACCGCGCTGATCTTTTTACCGATCGCAACACCCTACCTTGGCCCGTTTGGGGCGCTGATCGGCCTGACCATTATGGATATCTTCGGACCCCTGCCGAATTTGCGCCGCGCTTGGGGGGCTGTCGATCGAGGCGACTTGCTTCGGCTTGTCGGAGGCTGCGCGATACTGCTGCCTGTGGGATTGTGGCTGCTGACCCAAGTTGAGCCGGACGTTTTTCGCTATACGGTCAGTATTCTGGCGATTGCAATGCTGGTGATCTTGATTTCGGGGCTGCGCTATCACGGTCACGTCGGTCGAAAGATGGTTATGAGCATCGGTGCCGCGGCAGGTTTTCTGGGCGGTGTGGCGGGGCTGCCAGGGCCAGCCGTCATTCTTTTCTACATGTCTCGCCCTCTGCCGATTGAAGTTATCCGCGCCACTATTTTGCTTTTTCTGTTTGCCTTCGATTTCCTGATCTTGGGTTATTTGTCCGGCATGGGATTGGTCACGTTGTCTGCGGCTGCATTGGGATTTCTGCTGGCGATTCCGAACTTTTTGGGCAATTGGCTCGGTGGCTGGCTGTTTCGACCCTCGCGTGAAAAAGCCTATCGCATTGCTGCCTATCTTGCGATCGCGCTTGCGGCCTTGTCCGGCCTGCCTCTTTGGGGCTAGAACGCATCCATGCGCCTGAATGAGATCACGTATAACAACGCAGTACCCATTGACGGCTATGGCCCGGGGTTCTTCCGGATTGGCGGTGAGGTCCACGAAGGGACGGTTCTGACCAGCCCTCAGGGGACAACGGTTTGGAATGGCTATTCGGACGAAGCCGCATTGTTGGCGTTGGCCGATCACATAGATGTACTGTTCATCGGTACCGGGGCCGAACTTGCCCATATTCCGGCCGATCTCCGGACCAAACTTGAAAGCGCGGGCATCGGGGTCGAGATCATGAGCTCTCCCGCTGCCTGCCGCACGTATAATGTACTGCTGTCCGAGGGGCGCCGCGTCGCGCTGGCCCTAATCCCTGTCTAAGGGATCCGTCTTCATCTGGCCAAAAATATCCCGGGGAGCCGGCATAGGCGCGCCTTTGGTTCAAGCGCCATTGGCGGCGGGGCAGGCCCCTCGCTTCCTCCAGTGTCACTACAAACCCTATTCAAGTTCTGCTGTAAATCCTTCCTTTTGTCCGTTCGTGCAATCCGTTAAGCGAAGGACATGACACTGACTGTAACTGAATTTGCCATCGCCCGAGGGGGCGTTCCCGTGCTCGAAGGGCTCAACTTTGCGCTTCAGCCCGGCAAGGCGCTGATCCTGCGCGGCCCGAACGGGATCGGGAAGACAACCCTTCTTCGGACACTTGCGGGGCTGCAACCTCCCATCGCAGGTCAAATCGAGGGGGCCGAGGATCAGATTGCCTATGCGTCGCATTCTGACGGGATAAAGCCAACTCTGAGTGTGGTCGAGAATTTGGCGTTTTGGGCATCGGTTTTTGGCACAAGGGGAATACAGCCTGCATTGGACGCATTTGCTCTGAATGAGCTATCGGACCGGCATGCGGGCAACCTGTCGGCCGGACAAAAGCGGCGGCTGGGGTTGGCGCGGATGCTGGTCACGGGGCGGCCGATCTGGATGCTGGACGAACCCACCGTATCGCTGGACAAAAATGCGGTGAGAATGTTCGCTGATGCCGTACGTGCGCATCTGAGCCAGGGGGGCTCGGCCCTGATCGCCACCCATATCGACCTCGGCCTGGATGGAGAGGTTTTGGATGTCGGCCCCAACAAGGCCAAACCCAAACCCATTGACGATTTCGACGGAGGTTTCCTGTGATCGCTCTGCTGCTGCGTGACCTGAAACTGGCCTTCCGCGCGGGCGGAGGGTTTGGCCTGGGACTGGCCTTCTTCCTGATTGCCACTGTGCTGGTGCCGTTTTCGGTCGGGCCGCAATCCTCGCTGTTGTCGACCATCGCGCCGGGTATCCTGTGGCTAGGCGCGCTGCTTGCCTGCCTGCTATCGCTGGACCGCCTGCTGGCATTGGATTGGGAGGACGGCTCGCTTGACCTGCTGGCCACCGCGCCGCTGCCACTGGAATCGGTAGTGACGATCAAGGCTCTGGCCCATTGGCTGACCACTGGCCTGCCGCTGGTTCTGGCCGCACCCTTTTTGGGCGTTCTGCTGAACCTGCCGGTGCCGGGGTATTTCTGGCTGGTCATCTCGCTGCTGATCGGCACCCCGGCCATGAGCGTTATCGGAACCTTCGGCGCTGCCCTGACCGTGGGCCTGAAACGTGGCGGCTTGCTGCTGTCGCTGCTGGTCCTGCCGCTTTATGTCCCCACGCTGATCTTTGGCGCCGAAGTCGCCCGGCGTGGTGCCACGGGGATGGAGACACAGACCCCACTGCTCATGCTGGCCGGGATCACCGCCGCGACAATTGCGCTGTTGCCCTTTGCCAGCGCCGCCGTTTTGCGTATCAACCTTCGGTGACCCATTTAAAGATTGACCAAGGTCAATTGAGAACGAAACCGACTCGGACTAGATAAGGCCCATGTCTATCGCAGCCAAAGCCAACGCCCTCTGGGAATACGCCAACCCGCGCAAGTTCCTTGCCACCAGCGAACGGGTGATGCCGTTTTTCTGGATCACCTCTGTCGCGAGCATCGTGGTGGGGCTGGTGTGGGGGTTTTTCTTTACGCCGGATGACTACAAACAGGGCTCGACCGTCAAGATCATCTACTTGCACGTTCCTGCGGCGCTGATGGCGATAAACTGCTGGCTGATGATGCTGGTAACCTCGTTGGTCTGGCTGGTACGCCGTCACCATGTCAGCGCGCTGGCGGCCCGCGCGGCTGCCCCCATCGGCATCGTGATGACACTGATCGCATTGGCGACGGGCGCAATCTGGGGCCAACCCATGTGGGGTACCTGGTGGGCGTGGGATCCGCGCCTGACCTCGTTCCTGATCCTGTTCTTGTTCTACCTGGGCTACGTGGCCCTCTGGGAAGCGATCGAAGACCCTGATACAGCCGCCGACCTGACATCGGTCCTGTGTCTGGTGGGCTCGGTCTTTGCGATCCTCAGCCGCTATGCGGTGAATTTCTGGAACCAGGGCCTGCATCAAGGGGCTTCGGTAATGCGCGCTGCTGCGATTACCGGAACGGATACAGAAGAAAAGGTCAGCAACATCTATTTCTACCCGCTGCTTCTGTGCATCATCGGGTTTGTCCTGCTGTTCATTGCGCTGGTGCTGTACCGCACGGGTACGGAAATTCGCGCGCGCCGGATCAAGGCGCTGCTGGCACGGGAAAGGGTAAACGGATGATCCCTGATCTTGGAAAATACGCCGATACGGTTATCTGGTCTTATGTCGTATCCGTCGGCCTGTTGGTGGTGCTGGTCGCATTTAGCGTAATGCGAGGGCGCAAGGTCAGGGCCGAACTTGAGAAGGTCGAGGACAGGATGACCCGAAATGGCTAAAATCTCGCCGTTGATGATCGCTCCGCCAGTGATCTTTGGAATTTTCGCGATCACAGCCTTGGTGCAATTGCAAAGCGGGTCTGATGAAACACTCCCATCGGCTTTGGAGGGGCATCCGGCGCCGCCCGTCGTTTTGACCGAATTTCCCGGCAAAGCCAGCTTTGATGACGCCACGCTGCGCGATGGCGAGGTCAAGTTGGTGAACTACTGGGCCAGTTGGTGCGCGCCTTGCCGGGTCGAGCATCCTAATCTGCAAGCTCTGTCGGATGAGGGTATCCCGGTTTATGGAATCAACTACAAAGATCAGTTGAACAATGCCGAAAGTTTCCTGTCCGAACTGGGCGATCCCTATGCCGGGATTGGTCGGGATGAACAGGGGCGGTTGGGCCTTGACTGGGGCGTTTACGGCGTGCCTGAAACCTATGTCATAGACGGGCAGGGCACGATCATCTTGCGGTTTCCCGGACCAATAACGCAGCGCGTGATCGAAAGCACGATCCGACCGGCCCTAGAAAAAGCGGCAGCCAACTAAACCTCGCCCCTTCTTCTGTTGAAAAATACTTCGGAGCGCGAGGCAGAGCCTCGCAAGAATAAAGGACGCCCGCAGGCGTCCTTTATTGTTCGGGCTTACCCAACGATCACCCCGCCTTGGCGAGGTTCCGCAGAACATATTGCAGCACACCGCCGTTTTCGATGTATTCGATCTCGGGCGCGGTATCGATGCGGCACTTCAGAGTGATGGTTTTCTCGGTGCCGTCACCGTAGACGATTGTGCAGGGCACCTCTTGCAGGGGCTCGACCGCGTCCAATCCTTCAATCGAAACAGTCTCGTCGCCCTTCAGGCCCAGCGTCTTGCGGGTGTCACCGCCGGTGAATTCGAACGGGATCACGCCCATTCCAACAAGGTTCGAACGGTGAATGCGCTCAAAGCTTTCGGCAATTACGGCCTTGACGCCCAGCAATGCTGTTCCTTTGGCGGCCCAATCCCGCGAAGAACCCGCGCCATATTGTTCACCGCCAAAGACAACCAGCGGGGTGCCTTGTTCTTGATAAGCCATCGATGCCTCGTAGACCGAGGTTTGCTGCCCATCGGGGCCTTTGGTGTAGCCGCCTTCAACACCATCTAACATCTCATTCTTGACGCGGATGTTGGCGAAGGTGCCACGCATCATGATCTCGTGGTTGCCGCGGCGCGACCCGTAAGAATTGAACTCGCGCGGCTGAACCTGCCGGTCGATCAGATACTTTCCAGCTGGCGTTGTCGTCGCAAACGACCCAGCGGGTGAGATATGGTCGGTGGTGATCATGTCACCCAGGATCAGTAGAACCTTGGCTCCTTCGATATTCGAGATGGTGCCCGGCTCAGCGCCCATGCCTTGGAAATAAGGTGGGTTCTGAATGTAGGTCGACGCGGGTGGCCAGTCATAGGTTTCCTGCTGGGGAACCTCAACGCTCTGCCACTTTTCGTCGCCCTTGAAGACGTCGGCATATTTCGACTGGAACGCTTCGCGGGTCACCGTCTGTTCAACCAGTTCGGCAATCTCTTGGGTCGACGGCCAGATATCCTTCATGAAGACATCGTTGCCATTCATGTCCTGGCCAATCGGTTCCGACGTCAGGTCAATGTCCAGAGTGCCGGCAAGTGCGTAGACCACGACCAGCGGCGGCGAGGCTAGATAGTTGGCGCGCACATCGGGCGAAATGCGGCCTTCAAAGTTGCGATTGCCCGACAGAACCGAAGTGGCGACCAGATCGCCTTCGGCAATGGCTTCCGAGATCTCTTTCTGGATTGGACCTGAGTTACCGATGCAGGTGGTGCAGCCATAACCAACAAGGTTGAATCCGATCTTGTCCAGATCTTCCTGAAGACCCGCGGCCTCCAGATAGGCGGACACGACCTGCGACCCCGGCGCCAGTGAGGTTTTGACCCACGGCTTGCGATCCAAACCCAATGCCGCTGCTTTGCGTGCCACAAGCCCCGCGCCGATCATCACGTAGGGGTTCGACGTGTTGGTGCAAGAAGTGATCGAGGCGATCACGACCTTGCCCGATTCCATGCCATAGTTTTCACCTTTGACCTCGACCTGCTTGCCCATCGGGCGCTTGAAAGTCTCGGCCATCTCTTTGGTGAACGCGGCCTTCGCATCCGTCAACGCCACATAGTCCTGAGGACGTTTCGGACCCGAGATCGCGGGGACAATAGTCCCCATATTCAGCGAGAGGGTGTCGGTATAGATCGGCGCATAATCCGCGCCGCGCCAGAACCCGTTTTCCTTGGCATAGGCTTCGACCAGCGCAATACGATCCTCGTCGCGACCGGTATTACGCATGTAGCGTAGCGTTTCGCCGTCGATTGGGAAGAAGCCGCAGGTTGCACCGTATTCCGGGGCCATATTCGCAATGGTCGCCCGGTCGGCCAGCGGCAGACGGTCCAGACCCTCGCCATAGAACTCGACGAATTTGCCTACCACGCCTTTCTCGCGCAGCATTTCGACCACTTTCAGTACCAGATCGGTGCCGGTTGTGCCTTCGACCATCTCGCCGGTCAGTTCAAAGCCCACAACCTCGGGGATCAGCATCGAGATTGGTTGACCCAGCATCGCGGCTTCGGCCTCGATTCCGCCGACGCCCCAACCCAGAACTGCCATTCCGTTGACCATCGTAGTGTGGCTGTCGGTGCCGACCAAAGTGTCGGGATAGGCGACTTCTTCGCCGCTCTGATCCGTGTCGGTCCAGACGGTTTGTGCCAGATACTCCAGATTCACCTGGTGGCAGATGCCGGTTCCGGGGGGGACAACGCGGAAGTTGTTGAACGCGTTCTGGCCCCACTTCAGGAACTGATAGCGTTCCATGTTGCGCTCATATTCGCGATCCACGTTCATCTGGAACGCGCGTGGATTGCCGAACTCGTCAATCATGACCGAGTGGTCGATGACCAGATCGACCGGGTTCAGCGGATTGATCTTTTGCGCGTCGCCGCCCAATCCCTTGATGCCATCGCGCATCGCGGCCAGATCAACCACCGCCGGAACGCCGGTGAAATCCTGCATCAGCACGCGGGCCGGGCGATAGGCGATCTCACGCGGGTTCTGACCGCCATTCGCGCCCCATTCGGCAAAGGCTTTGATGTCGTCGACGGACACGGAAAACCCGTCATCCTCGAACCGCAGCATATTCTCTAGCACCACTTTCAGCGCGGCTGGCAATTTGGAAAAGTCACCCAGACCGGCATCCTGCGCCGCGGGGATAGAATAATAAGAGATGGACTTGCCATTCACGTTCAGGCTGCGACGTGTCTTGGCGGTATCCTGTCCGACTTTGATGGGCATAATTTTGGCCTCCCTCTCAAATGACTTGGATTTTGGGACTCGCTGATGGTTATCTGCATTACCACAGCGCGCGGTTCAAGGTTCTAGGCGCTCAACACCCTGTTTTTTGTATACCATTGCACACATTTTTCCCGGCGCCTATTTCCAGACTCTCAAGAAACCTTGATTGGAGGTTGAACGACGATCCGTTTAAACCGACTGGGCACCGTACAAAATCTTGAGACCAAAATGTCCAGAATCGCTCAGTTGACTGCGTTCGTTTCCCTGCTTTTGGCTACGTCAGCCGCTGCTGAAAGTGATCCGGTGGTGGTCGAGTTGTTTACATCTCAGGGGTGTTCGTCGTGTCCGCCTGCGGATCGGATCATGCACGATCTTGCAAGCCGAGAGGATGTCATCGGCCTGGCCTTGCACGTGGATTACTGGGACTACATTGGTTGGAAAGACGAATACGCCGACCCCGGTCATACAACACGGCAGAGAGCCTATGCCCGCGAGGGCGGTCGGACAATGATCTATACGCCGCAGATGGTGGTCAATGGCCAGCAGGACGTCGTTGGCGCGCAATCTCGTGAATTGGACAAACTGATTGATGCGCATTTGAAGGCAGCGCCCGAGGCATCTGTAACGGCGAAACATGCAGGGGATCAGGTGACAATCGACGTGACCCCGGTTGATGTGCCAAAGGGCGCGCTGTTTGACATTCGGGTTGTCCAGTATTCGCCGATGCGTCACGCGTCGATACGGCGCGGTGAGTTGGCCGGGCATGAACTGGATTACGCAAACGTGGTCGAAAGCTGGCAGATCGCCGGTCAGTGGACCGGCGATGCCCCGCAAGAGTTTTCCGTCTCATTGGTATCCGACCTGCCAGCCGTTGTTTTTGTTCAGAGGGTGGGGCACGGCCCCATCATTGCCGCTGCTCGGGTGGAATGATCAGGGCATGTCTTGGGGTTGAACCCCAAGCCCGTTCCATGGTTTCCAGCGTCGGTGAATCCAGAACCACTGTCCCATGTGCTGTCTGACTACGGATTCCAGATCGTCATTGGTGTACTGAGTCATCGTTTTGGCATCGGTGTGCGGCACCGGATCGTGGAGCACAATTTCAAAATCCAGCCCATTTTCTTGCCGTACGGCGTAACAGGGGATCATGACTGCCTTGTACTTCATCGCAAGTTCCGCGTTCAGCACTGATGTGACTGCGGGTTTGCCAAAGAACATCAGTTCCTCTCCGCCATGGGCATGGAGATCGGAAACGATCGCGATGATCTCACCCTTTTTCAACGAGCGCACCATTTCAACCATGCCACGGCGTCCTTGTTCGAACATCGGAGCTCCGGTTTTGTAGAAGGCATCCACATACATGTCGTTGAAATAGGGGTTCGCCATACGGCGGTACAGGCAACCGATTGCTTTTCCGCTTCGTGCCTGTAGCGCGACGCGCGCTGCAAGATAGTGCCCGAAATGCGCCGTGATCATCATGATCGGCTTTCCCTCGGCAATGGCTGCATCAAATGCCTCGACCCCGGGGCCCGAGATTTTTGCAGTGCGCTGACGCTCAGTAAACCCTTCGGGCGAAAAATGCTCCATGATCGCCCGGCCCGCATTGTCGGGAACGGCACGGCAAATACGCGCCACTTCGGCTTCGGAAAGCTCGGGGCAGGTCAGGTTCAGGTTGTTGCGGACCCGTTTCGAGAAGCCCACTACAGGGGCAAGACCGCGCACAATAGCACCCATCGTAGCGATGCGCCGTTCATAAGGCAAAAGCCGCATGGTTCCCACGACGCCCTTGAGAAACAGGCCTGTCAGGTAGTATTTGCCAAGCTCAAAGCGGCTGAGTTCAGACTTTTCAACGGGCATCAGGGGGTCTCGGCGACTATTTGAAATTGCCGGGTCAGACATACAAGCCGGAACCCGTAACCACAAGCATTCAACGCAGAGCCAGTGGTTTGCGCAGTTGCGTCGGCCTATTCTTCTTTCTCCTCCTCGATCAATGTGATGGTTTCGGCTTCCACCAAGGCCCGAACGGCGCCAACGGTTTGTGCCATGGCGTCTTCGGCCTCGGCCTGTTTGACCTTGCCGCGTTCGCCGATTTCGTCGCGCAGATTTTCAGCCATGCGCGACGACATGTTGGACAACATAAAATCCACAGCAGCCTTGTCCCCGTCGGTTTCTGCGCCTGCGAGGGCTGCGACCAATACGGGCTGGTCCACCCCTCGTAAAACAGCAGGTACATCCCGAGGCATCAGGCGCGCAGGGATATGCGCGAAGGTAAAGATCGACTGTCTTACGATACTGGCAAAATCCGAATCCTCTTCGTCCAGCGCGACAAGCAATCCGTCTCGCATTGCGGCGGCAGATTGGTTCAAGATGGCGCCTACGCGTTCCCCGGGCCCGTCAGCGAAGGCTGTGGCAGGGCGCTGATCGAGCTGCGCCGCAAGAGACCACCCGATCTGTTCAACGGCCTCGGGGGTGACATTGGCGGTTTTTGAAATGGCATAGGTAATACGTCGCGCGACCGGACCCGGAAGATGCCCCAGAAGCTGCGCGGCCTTTGCTGTTTCAAGTTTTGACAGCATGACAGCGGCGATTTCGGTGCTTTCCGCTTGAACCATCTCAGCCAATTCCTCGGGCGGGATCTGGCGCAGGCGTTCCCATGGATCACCAACCTGACGCACACCTGCGACCTTGCGCAGGCGCGCTGCCGTTGTGGGTGCAATTTTCCCGTTCACCGCGTCCAGAGCCCCCGCAAGTCCATGCGGAAAAGACAGGCCGACGCTTTCCAAAGCCTCAGCAAACTCTTGTGCGACCGCGTCAAGTGTTACGCGGTCCACCAAGCCCATCTGGCCAAGTTGGTGGGTCAGCGTTTCCTGCAACGCATCCGGAAGCTCTTCCAGGGGTATATCCGCGCCATCGTTCAACAAAAGGCGCACGACGACCGCAGCCTTTTGCCTGTTGCTGAGCTTGCGTGGAACTACACGCGGCGTTTCGTGGTTTTGTTCGGGCAACGGGGCGTTTGCGCCCGATGCCACCTGTACCAAAGTATTCGAGTCCTGCATCTGCCTGCGGTGCCACTCTTTTGTTCCGCAGTCAGGTTAGCGAGAGTCGGGTAAAGAAAGACTGAACCTCAGTAGCTATATGTCAGGCCTGTGCGGATCGCTTCGCGCAGCGACGCTTCGGCCCATGTACCTTCGCCGCCGCGTGCTTTGATTTCACGCCACTGCTCGATCGCGAGGTCGGTTTTTCCTTCTGAAACAAAACCCTGTGCCATGTAGGACCGGGCCAGCAGGTTGTCCGGGTTCGCCTGAATCGCGTTGGTGTAGAAAGCATTCGCCAACTCTAGTTCGCCTATCTTACGGTAGGTGAAGCCCCAGTATGTCATCACGCGATCATCGTTCTGATCCATGACCTGCAGAATGCTTTGCGCATTCTCAAACTGCCCGTCATAAGCCAATTCGCGAACGGCCTCATAAAGTTCGTCTTGGGTGAAGTTTGTTTTGTCAGGCTTGACGCAGCGACCGCGTTCTTTGTCAAAAACGCGTCCGAACAGGCATTTCTTGGTGGTGTTCGTCGGCTTGGGAGGGCTTGCGCTGTCCCCGCCTGCTGCGTGCAACGCAGGTGCGAATGCGAATGCCTGAAGGACAATAGCTGAAGCGAATACGATGCGCATTTTCCTACTCCGTTATCTGGGCCGTTCTGACCAAACTAGCGCGTTCTGGCGAAAAGCTACCAGCAGTTCGCTCGCTTTTATTCACAAGTAGGAAAGATATTCTCAGCTATTCACAATTTTTGCGCAACTATGGCTATCGGCGTCCCAATAGGTGCCGGGCGCACAGGATTGCGTTTGCTTTGAATGGCCGCTGCAGGCCAACGCGGCGGAAGTTGTGCAAGAAAGTGCAAGTGCGCAAAGAAGGATGCGGATCATCTTTGGGTCTCCTGTTCGGAAATACACCGACATGTTACCCGAAAATGAACGTTCTGGCAAAAAGAACGGCCCGGACCTGATCTTGAGGTCCGGGCCGTTTTCGCTGTTTGAATAGGCTTACTTATTCTCCAAAAACACGGGCGAAGATCGTATCGACGTGCTTTGTGTGGTAGCCGAGGTCGAATTTCTCTTCGATTTCATCAGTGCTCAGGGCGGCGGTAACGTCGGCATCCCCAAGAAGCTCGGTTTTGAAGTCCTTGCCTTCTTCCCAAACCTTCATCGCGTTGCGCTGTACCAGACGATAGGCGTCTTCGCGGCTGACGCCAGCTTGGGTCAGGGCAAGAAGCACGCGCTGGCTCATGACCAGACCACGGAACTTGTTCATGTTGGCCAGCATGTTTTCGGGGTAGACGACGAGTTTGTCGACCACGCTGGTCAGGCGTGACAGGGCAAAGTCCAGCGTAACGGTGGCATCAGGGCCGATGTTGCGCTCGACCGAGCTGTGCGAGATATCACGCTCGTGCCAGAGGGCCACGTTTTCCATTGCGGGGACTACGGCCATACGAACCAGTCGGGCCAGACCAGTCAGGTTTTCGGTCAGAACCGGGTTGCGCTTGTGCGGCATCGCGGACGAGCCTTTTTGACCTTTCGAAAAGAACTCTTCGGCCTCCAGAACCTCGGTCCGCTGCATGTGGCGGACTTCGATGGCGATGTTTTCAATGCTGCTGGCGATGACGCCCAGCGTTGCAAAGAAGGCTGCGTGGCGGTCGCGGGGGATAACCTGCGTGCTGATCGGCTCGGGCACCAGACCCAGTTGATCGCAGACATGTTCTTCGACGCGCGGGTCGATATTGGCGAATGTACCGACCGCGCCACTGATCGCGCCGGTGGCGATCTCGGCACGCGCGTCGCGCATACGGGACAGGTTGCGGTCCATCTCAGCATAGAAACGCGCAAAGGTCAGGCCCATAGTTGTGGGTTCGGCGTGGATGCCGTGGCTGCGGCCAATACGAACAGTTTCCTTATGCTCGTAAGCGCGGCGTTTCAGGGCAGCCAGCAGACCTTCGAGATCAGCGATCAGGATATCTGCCGCGCGGGTAAGCTGTACGTTGAAGCAGGTGTCCAGCACATCCGAAGACGTCATGCCCTGATGCACAAAGCGGGCCTCTTCGCTGCCCACATGCTCGGCCAGGTGGGTCAGGAATGCGATGACGTCGTGCTTGGTGACGGCCTCGATCTCGTCAATGCGGGCCACGTCGAATTCCACGTCCTTGGCTTTCCACACAGCATCGGCGTTTTCGCGCGGGATCACGCCCAGATCGGCCATGGCTTCGCAGGCATGGGCTTCGATTTCGTACCAGATGCGGAACTTGGTCTCGGGCGACCAGATGGCGACCATCTCGGGGCGGGAATAGCGGGGAATCATTGGCGGCAGCACCTTTTTGTGATTGGGATGAGGCGTTGGCGCGGGGTTTAGCCGTGCAGGTCTGTGGGAACAAGGTACGAGTGCAGGTATGAGACGGTTTGCCCTGATTTTGTTGCTCTGGCCTAGTATTTTGGCCGCAGAGGAGTTCCGCGCGCTGACTGGAGATGAGATTCTGGAGGCTTTGACCGGCCATAAGCTTGGCTACGGCAAAGGCATCTGGCAGACATTCGACGCATCTGGGGTGACAAACTACTTCTCAGGCGGTCCAAGCGCGGGGCGTTGGGTTGTGCGGGGGGACCAATACTGCTCGGTCTGGCCCCCGTCAGAGCTTTGGGCCTGTTATGACGTGCACCGTTCGGGGCATATCATTCGGTTTGTCGACAGCAATGGCGAGCTAACAGACGGAACTTACGCTAAATGACCTTGCCGCAAAGCCTTTCGGACTTTGAGGGCCGCTGGAGCCTGACCCGTGTCATTCGCGATGCCAGGGCAGGGCACGTCGTGCGCGCAGACGGAACAGCGATCCTGAGCCGGTCTGACGATGGGCTGGTCTATGATGAAGACGTTACTTTGCGCCTTCCGGGGCAACCAGCTATGAAGGGAACGCGTCGCTATCTTTGGCGTGATGGCGGCGATGGTATCGCCGTGCATTTCGACGACGGCCGCTTTTTCCACACGCTAAAGCTAGGAAAGACGTTTGCGTCGGATCACCATGACTGCCCGCCGGACAGCTATGATGCAGAGTACGATTTCTCGAACTGGCCGCATTGGAAGGTGCGGTGGATCGTGTCCGGACCTCGAAAATCCTATGAAATGGACACGGAATTTATGCTGCGGTAGCGTAATCATCTTGCAGAATTAGCTACGACAGGGCATTGCTGTCGCAGAATTTCGGTCCGAATTGGGAGAAGTGAAGATGAATGCAAATGTTCTGGCCAACGCGATTGGTCCGCGCGAGGGAACAGCGCTGCGCGTCAAGCAGGTTGTTCTGGTTGCGCTGGGCATCGTTGCCCTGGCCGTTGCCGCGAAAATCAAAGTACCGATGTGGCCAGTGCCGATCACGATGGGTACCTTTGCTGTTTTGACCATCGGCACCGCCTATGGCGCCCGTTTGGGTCTGGTGACGATGCTGGGTTACCTGCTGGTTGGGGCGCTGGGCTTTGACGTTTTCGCCGGGTCTTCGGCTGAAAAATTCGGCCTGACTTACATGATGGGTGGCACTGGCGGCTATCTGGTGGGTTACCTGATGGCGACCGTCCTGCTGGGCGCTCTGGCTGCGCGCGGCTGGGACCGTTCGGTTGGCAAGCTGGCGCTGGCACTGGTTCTGGCCAACGTCCTGATCTATGTCCCCGGCCTGCTGTGGCTGGGTCAGCTTTATGGCTGGGACAAGCCAATCCTGGAATGGGGTCTGACACCGTTCCTCGTGGGTGACGCGATCAAGCTGGCTTTGGCTGCGCTGTTGATCCCTGGCCTGTGGAAGCTGATCGGCGACGCCCGCACCTGATCCACGGCATATTCGCAATGAATGAACCCGCGCCGGGAAGACCCGGCGCGGGTTTTTTGTTGCATTCAGATACTGGACAAGTCGCACCGCCACAGTTCAGTTTAAATTGACTGAAACAAAAGGTTTTTGAGACATGCATATTCGATTGGCTGCCGTCTTGCCCACGTGCGCGGCATTGCTGTTGGGCGGTGCTCCGGCTGTTGCGGATACTCCGATCACTTACACAGACCAAGGGCGTGCCCTGTTCAGCTTTGCAGTCCCTGATTTCTGGGCGGTCCGTACCGGCGGCCCGCGCGAGATTGAGGATACCGAACTGGGCGACCCGCGCGCCGTTGCGCGCGTGATTGGCGTTCGCCCCGTGACCGATGACGGCGCGTGGATGGGGTTTGTTTCGCCTGCCGGTGTCGCCTCAATCGACGGAGGGCTTCGTTACCTGCAGGATATAGACAAGTTCCTTGTAAAAGACCCCAACGTTTCCGAGACCGTCACTACGCAGATCGGTGGTTTGCCTGCCCGAGTGATCCGAGGGACAGGCACGCGCGAGGGGCGTGGCGTGAACTTTACCGCTACCGTGATTGACCTGCCGCGCGACCGTGTCGCGGTGATCATAGCCGTACTGCGCGACGGCGCTGATCCGGCCTATGTGGACGATCTGAACGCTGTGTTCGCATCGTTCCGGTCCGCGCAGTAAGGAGGCTCGGATGACACATAAACTGTTGAAACGGTCTATTCTGGCGCTGGGTCTTGGTGCTGCAAGTTTTACCTTGTCGGCTTGTGATGGCGTGACGGTCGGGGTTGGGTACGGGTACGATCCGTTCTACGACTCGATGCTGTGGAACGACTATTATCACGACGTGGACATCGACATTGACGTAGACCGCCCAGGTCGTCCAAGTCCGCCCGTGGCCAAACCACCAGCGCGTCCCAAACCGCCCGTGGCCAAGCCGCCCGCACGCCCCAGACCTCCCGTGGCCAAACCACCGGCGCGTCCCCGCCCGCCTGTCGCGCGGCCACCCGCAGCCCGACCGCCAATTCACCGTCCGGCCCCACGGCGCTGAGTTCGTCAGGTCAGGAGCTCGGTCGTGATCTGAGCTGAGCCCTCAAGTGTCCGGTGTACAGGACACTTGTCGGCAATCTCTAGCAGGCGCGCGCGTTGGGCTTCGTCAAGCGGACCCTCCAGACGGATTTTCCGCCGAAACAAGTCGACTTTGCCATCACTGACCAATCCAGCGTCCTGCGCGTGAACCTTGTCGTGGCAGACATCGACAGTGATGCCGGTCAACGGCCAACCCTTGCGTCGCGCATACATGCGGATCGTCATCGAGGTGCAGGCACCCAACCCTGACGACACAAAGCCGTAGGGCGACATGCCCTGATCGGTGCCTCCGTACGAGGCGGGCTCGTCGGCTACGGCGTGATGCCGGGGGCCGGACTGGATATCCTGCAGAAACCCCGCGGGATCAGCCTCGGTCACGCGCATGACACCTTCGGGCGCGCCCGGCGGAGGGGCTGGCGGACACAGAGGAACATAACGTGTGACCCATGCCGCGATTACGTCAGCGGCATATTCAGCATCCGCTGCTCGAGTGATCAGGTGATCCGCATCGTCCAGCGTCACAAAGCTTTTGGGATGTTTGGCTGCTAGAAAGATCGTGCTGGCGTTGTCTACACTGACCGTTTCATCCAACGGGGCGTGCAAAACCAAAAGCGCGGCTTTCAGATTAGCAATGGCAGGTGTCAAAGCGGATTCCGAGATGTCGTCTACGAAGGCTTTGCCAATACGGAAAGGGCGCCCGCCCAGCGTGACCTCGGCAGAGCCTTGCTGTTGAATCTCGGGTAGGGCGTTTTCAAAGTGGTGCGACACATGCCCCGGATCGGCCGGGGCACCCAGTGTTGCGATGGCTTTGACGGTGGGAATGCCCGCGCGCGCGCGCAATACGGCTGCGCCCCCCAGCGAATGACCAATCAACAACGACGGAGCCATGTTGCGTCCGGCCAGATACTGGGCTGCGGCGATCAGGTCCTCGACATTCGACGTGAAAGTGGTGTTTGCAAACTCGCCTTCCGAATGGCCAAGGCCGGTAAAGTCGAAACGCAGAACGGCAATACCCATACCCGCCAAGCGCGCCGCAATCCGGCGGGCCGCAGGAATATCCTTGGAACAGGTAAAACAATGCGCGAACAAGGCTGTTGCCAGAACTGGTCCGTCCGGAAGATCAAGGCGAGCCGCCAGCTGGTTGCCGTCGTGACCGGCGAATGTGATGCGTTCCGTAGGCATGGCGGCTCCTTACACTTCTTGATGCCGTCAATATTGTGGTCAACAAGTAGGCTGCTCAACCCCTATGTAGGAAGCGTCACGGGAAGGTGAGCCGACAGTGGGAGGTCGGGGACGCCTGATGTTGGGGAGTAAATTAAAGTATCAATGCTTGTGATGTTGATGCGAATAAATATTCGTTTTTAAAATTGATCTCTCACCCTCATCTTTTGCCTGTCATTAGTTTGCAGCCAAGGAGGGTATCATGGCGCATATCATCACAGCATCACGCGGATTTGCCCCGCGTCCTGACATTTTGATCGCGATTGTCCTGACCGGGATTATCGGCTTCGCTGCCGGTCAGTATTCGTCGCAACCTTTGGTGACCCCGTCGGTTGGCACGGAAGTCGAAGACTGGCACGGCAATGTGCGGCGTTCAAACTGGCCTGGCTAAGGGGTCAGCTTTGTCCCATCAGCATCGGATCGAACGGGTAGGTGGTGAGGTTTTCGTACCCATCCTCGGTGATCAAAACCTGATCTTCGAGTTTGATTGAAAAGTCACCACCAACCTCTCCGACTGCGGCTTCGACGCATAGCACCATGCCGGGTTCCAGTGGGTAATCATAAGCGCCTTCCACCGCCTTGTCCGGGTAAGCAACCAGCGGCCATTCATCACACAGTCCGACCCCGTGCATCAGGCAGCCATATTTCTGAGCCTGAAATTTGTCGTCCAACCTGTGGGTGTTGGCGGTCAGGTCGGGGATCATCACGCCGGGTTTCAGCATCTCCATGTTGGTCATGATGTGCTCGTGCGCGTGCTGCATGGCATAGACCATATCGGCCCGAGGTTTCTTGTCCCCAACCCACCAAGTGCGCGAGATGTCGATGCAGATGCCGTAAGATCCAATCAGGTCGGTATCAAAGGCGATGATTTCGTTCTTTTGCGTGATCCGAGGCCCGCATTCCTGAAACCACGGGTTCGTGCGTTGCCCCGAGGCCAACAGGCGGGTTTCAATCCATTCACCGCCACGTCGGATGTTTTCCGCGTGCAGAATGGCCCAAATGTCATCCTCGGACGTCTTTCCATCGCCCACATTGGCGCGGGCGAATTTCTCCATCTCGGCCACGGCGGTTTGGCAGGCATGGTTGGCGCAGCGCATGGCCAGTATTTCATCAGGGCCTTTGATCGCGCGGGTTTTCTCGGTGACCTCTTCGCCCTCCGTGATCTCGAACCCTTGTGCCTCAAGCGCGCGCAGGCCGTGCAGCATGATCTTGTCGACTGCCAGCCGCTTGTTGCCGCCGCCATGCTCTTCGATCAACACACGTACTTCGTTTGAAAACACATCTGCTGCGATATCAACCTTGTCGCCTCGGTCGAAGTAGAACAGATCAGCACCGGATCGTTGCTCGCGCACCAGCGGGTTGAACGTCGAAAGGAACGGTGAATTTTTGTAGTCCCAGATCACCATGTAGCCATCGGCGCACAGTAGAACCGCGCGGAACGGGTTATGCGTGTTCCAAAGTTGCATGTTCGTGCTGTCGGTCGCATAGCGGATGTTGAGGGGGTCAAACATCAGCAAACCGCCATACCCCCGGTCCACGATTGCTTGCGTCAAACGTTTCCACCTAAACTCTCGCATCTGGCTCAGGTTGGGTAGGCTCAGGCCCGCTGCCTCCCACTCGGCGAAGGCGAGTTGGGTGGGGCCGATCTCGATCCGGTCCAAATCGTTCGGGGTGCCGTCCCCAAGAGTGGCTCCTTTTGTCGGGTCGATCTTGCGGTTGTCCCGATAGTGTTCGTTCATGTTGGGCCTCCCTGCTTGTTCGTAAACCGTGGAGAAACATTACTGTCTCGTCTGGAAAAAATGCGACGACCTGTTCGTCGCTTTTTGACCGACAGGGAGGGCTTCTGGTGATAGGTGAATCTCATGACGATCATACTGCAAAACGCGATCCCTTATGACCCGCTGACCCCCCGGCCTTTGCCGGGCATTCAGCCAACGTCGCTGGACACTTGGCTGCACCGCGATGACGCCTTTGCCGCCCAGATGCAGCACCGGGAAGCCCTGCTAAGGGAAAGGCGCGACGATGTTCTGGCGTTGGATACTTCCGCCGAACCCGCAGCGCAGGAGGTTCTGGACCTCGTGCTGCAACACGCCTATCCGGGGTGTTCGGATCACGTCGTTAGACCGGATGGCAAAGAGGTGTCGGTCGACCATAAAAATCCGATGGATACTTTGTGCCGCCTGGTTCAAGAGGACATCTGCATTCTGCAAAAACATGGGGATGAGCATGTACTGACGGGTGCAATTCTGTGTTTTCCTGCCAGTTGGCGCTTGTCCGAAAAGTTCATGCGTCCCTTGGTCGATATCCACGTGCCGGTTGCGAGTTATGACGAGAATATCGCGCGTCGTGTCCAGCGTTTGTTCGACGGGATTCAACCTGACCGCCCGCTCTGGCGGTTCAATGCGTTGTGGTATGAGGATGCCGAGTTGCACCAACCCCGAAGTGAAAAGGCACGGCGCGAAACAACGACGCCCGGCGACGCCCGGTATTTACGCAGTGAACGGCAAACCCTATTGCGACTGCCCAAGACCCGAGCGGTGGTGTTTTCAATTCATACCTATGTTCTGGAGGCAAGCAGCCTGCCAAAAATGGAAAACCCCGCCTGATGGCGGGGCCTCCTAGGAGGGTCTTTGGAGTGTGAACTACATGCCCAAGGCGCTGGCAACGCCGGCGAACGCACCGCTTGTGCTGAGAGCGGATATCGCGACCGTATAGGCAAGTACCTGCGTGTTCAGACGAAAGTCTTCGCCCCTGATCAGGTTCACAGCGGTCATGGACGCCGCAATCGGGACCGACACACTAGCCACGGCACCCGTGAGCCCCCAGCTTGTAAGCCGGAGGATATCACTGGGTTGGTCGTGGTCGAGGGGGGGCGTGTCGTCCCGATCTGATGACTGCTCGGTTGTTTCTGTTTCTGTCCGAAAAGCGATGCTGAGCAACTGCTCATCCGACAACTGGATCGGCCGGGCTGCTGGTTTCAGCGCCGTTTTTTGTGGCTCGTCCAGGACTTCTTCATTAATTTTCTGCCCCGCGAAAGGGCCGGAAACTGCCTCGAAAATCTGTTTTCTATTCCGCTTTTTTGCGGGCGGTAGAGTGTCAAAGGCACTCAGGAACTGTTCGATTGTCAGTACGGTATTGGGCGTTAGCCATTCAACCCGCTGTGTCGCACAAATGTCGACCATACGGTACAGGATCACAACCAGCATAAGCTCGGAGATCTCACTGTCGTCCAACAGGGCGGATACCGGGCTGATCGTGATTGTAAGCCGGTTTTCAGGCAGCGTTACAGCGGGTCTTTCAATGGTTTTCAAACCCGCCGCACGATCCATACGTTCAAAGCGGTCTTCGGTCTGAACAACCTGCGTGTCCAAAGTCATGCGCACGAGGTACTGGCTGGATACGATGCTGGCTTCGGTCGTGTCCCGAACGGTCTTGCGCTCGACCAGATGACCGTAGTCCTCCAGCGTGGCCGCGACGATTGCTGCGAACCGCTCGATCGCGCCATCGGTATTACCGTTGAATTGCAGACCGCCATGGTAGCTGTGCTTCGGTGTCACTGCTTTTTCCTTTGTCGCATCCCGTCGTGCAAACAAATTTACCAAGCGATATTGGGCAGATTTAGGCGAAAATGGAAAAAAATCAGAAAACGCCAAGATTGATTACGCTCTGGAAACCTAGGCATTTTAGGGGCCTTTTAATGTATATGGCAGCAATGTGGCGGAATTGAGGAGGTCTGGCTTGAAATTGTGGCGCCTTCAGCCGTCGATTCGGGCGGCCATGATCGCAATAGATTGCTGATACACAGTGGCCGCGTTCCACTGTTGAATGACGGCAAAATTAGGTTGTCCGGGCTGATAGCCCCGGCCAGGTTTCCAACCCTTCTTGCGCAAAAAATTGGCGGTTGAGGCCAATGCGTCAGTCATATTGTAGAAATCGACCTTGCCGTCGCCTGTGGCGTCGACCCCATATGTCAGAGCGTTACCGGGCAGGAACTGCGTGTGCCCCAATTCGCCATGTTTCGCCCCCTGTGTCGCTGTCGTAATGCTGCCTTGATCGACCAGTTTAAGGGCGCCGATGGCATGAGGAACAAAGAACTCGGATCGGCGACAATCATAGGCAAGCGTCGTTATTGCTGACACTACCTGACTGTCCCCCATAAAGTTACCAAAGCCGGTTTCCATACCGTGGATCGCGATCAGTACACCCGCCGGCACCCCGTATTGCCGCTCAAGAGCTGCATAAAACTGTGGGTTCCGGGCTTTGCGTTTGCGGCCTTGTGCGACGATCGCATTTGCGCCGCGCACCTGCATGAACTTGTCCAGCGAGTACTTGAAGCTCTTTTGGTTGCGATCAGCAGCGATGGTGCGCGTCGCGTAAGTTGTCTGGGATAAGGCTTGCAGCCCCCGCTTTTTCACTCCGGCGCGTTTGGCTGTCCGGGCAAAGTCGGACTTCCACGTCTCAAAACCTGCGCCGGTATTTCCGCAGGGCGCTGCTGCGCCAATCGTTGGAAGCGACATGGCAAGGATGAAGGCTAATCGAAGCACGGTCAAAATCCGGTCGGCTGAAATACTGTATCCAAGCCTATGCCGTATTCCCCGATGCGCAAAGAAGTTTAATACAGGTCCAGTTCACCTGTTCCCTTCAGGCTTTCAAACCACTCATCAGGCGTTTTGTTGATCTTCGCGTGTTTGACCATCATCGCGTTGATGTTGGGCAGGTCCGACGAGTCGGGCCAAGCGTCTGGCTGCCAGATGCCTGATCGGATGACGCATTTGGGGCAATGGGCAAAAACGGTCTGAACCTCAACCAGCAGGGCAAGTTTGGGTGGGTGATCCTGCACCGCCATTTTCCCTAGTAACGCAGGGTCCGCGCAAATACGGGCTGTACCGCGGATCCGCAGTGTTTCCATCTTGCCGGGAACAAACAAAATCAGGCTAACGCGGGGGTCTTTCAGAACATTGTGAAACGTATCCACGCGTTTGTTGCCGGGCCGGTCGGGAATTGCGATCAAACTGTCCGACAACACGTGAACAAAACCTGCCGGATCGCCGCGCGGTGAAACATCCAAATGTCCGTCGGGGTTGGCCGAAGCGATCACGCAGAAGGAAGACATGGCGATAAAGTCACGACACATCTGATCCAGCGCAAGCAGCTCTTTGGCGATAACCTGAGGCAGAGGAGCGCCGGTTATCTGCTCTAACTCTTCGGTGGTGGTCACGAAGTCTGAAAATTCAGTGTCCATGCGATCTCCTCCTGTCGTCCCAGTCTGGAAGATCGCCCCAAATGAAACAAGGGCGCCCGAACGGACGCCCTTGTAGATGTAAACCCAATCCGGATCAGCAGCTATAGTACATGCCGTATTCTACCGGGTGCGGGGTGTGCTCGTAGGTTTCGACCTCTTCCATCTTCAGTGCGATGTAGCCGTCGATCTGGTCTTTGGTGAACACGTCGCCCTGCAGCAGGAAGTCGTGATCGGATGCCAGAGCTTCCAGAGCCTCACGCAGCGAACCGCAAACGGTCGGGATGTCGGCCAGTTCTTCGGCAGGCAGATCGTACAGGTTCTTGTCCATGGCTTCGCCCGGATCGATCTTGTTCTTGATGCCGTCCAGACCAGCCATCAGCAGCGCAGCAAACGCCAGGTAGGGATTCGCGGCTGGGTCGGGGAAGCGGGCCTCGACGCGCTTGGCTTTCGGGCTTTCGGTCCACGGAATACGGACACAACCCGAACGGTTACGGGCCGAGTAGGCGCGCAGAACGGGGGCCTCAAAGCCCGGGATCAGACGCTTGTAGCTGTTGGTCGACGGGTTGGTGAAGGCGTTCAGCGTCTTCGCGTGCTTCAGGATGCCGCCGATGAAGTAGATCGCTTCGTCTGACAGGTCGGCATATTTGTCGCCAGCGAACAGCGGTTTGCCGTCTTTCCAGATCGACATGTTCACGTGCATACCGGTGCCGTTGTCCCCTGCGATCGGCTTCGGCATGAAGGTGGCCGATTTGCCGTAGGCATGTGCAACGTTGTGGATGACGTATTTGTACTTCTGCAGCTCGTCGGCCTGTTTGGTCAGGCTGTCAAAGATCAGGCCCAGTTCGTGCTGACAGGACGCAACCTCGTGGTGGTGCTTGTCGACTTTCATGCCCAGACGTTTCATGGTCGACAGCATTTCCGAACGCAGGTCCTGCGCTTCGTCAACCGGGTTCACCGGGAAGTAGCCACCCTTGACGCCCGGACGGTGGCCCATGTTGCCCATCTCGTACTCGGTGTCTGTGTTCCACGACGCGTCGGTTGCATCAACTTCGTAGGATACCTTGTTGATGCTGTTCGAGAAACGGACGTCGTCAAACAGGAAGAATTCAGCTTCGGGGCCCATGTAAGCCACATCGCCGATACCCGAAGATTTCAAGTAAGCTTCGGCTTTCTGGGCGGTGCCACGCGGGTCACGCTCATAGGCTTCGCCGGTGTCGGGCTCAACAATCGAGCAGTGCAGGCAGATGGTCTTTTCCGCGTAGAACGGATCGACATAAGCGCTTTCGGTGTCGGGCATCAGTTTCATGTCCGATGCTTCGATCGACTTCCAGCCAGCGATCGACGAACCGTCGAACATGAAGCCTTCTTCCAGGAAGTCTTCGTCAACCTGATCGGACATGATGGTGACGTGCTGAAGCTTGCCGCGCGGGTCGGTAAAGCGGATGTCGACGTATTCTGCGTCTTCATCACGGATCAGCTGAAGAACTGCGTCCTTGCTCATACTTTCTATTCCTCTGATTTGAGTGCGTTCGATTACAGTGCTTCCGAGCCGGTCTCACCGGTCCGAATGCGAATGGCTTGTTCAACGGGCGAGACAAAGATCTTGCCGTCGCCGATCTTGTCGGTCTTAGCGGCTGAGACGATGGCGTCGATGGCAGCATCGACCTGATCGTCGTCCAAAACGACTTCGACCTTCACCTTGGGCAGAAAGTCGACCACGTATTCCGCACCGCGATACAGTTCGGTGTGACCTTTCTGACGACCAAACCCTTTCACCTCGATCACGCTGAGGCCCTGGACGCCGACGTCCTGCAATGCCTCTTTCACTTCATCGAGTTTGAACGGTTTGATGATCGCTTCGATCTTCTTCATCCCGGGCTCCCTTTAACTCTTGTCAGATTGGGACTGACCACGTCTAAGATCGGTCGGCAATCTGATTGCGTAATTGCCCCTGTTTGGGTGAAGAGAAAATAGTGCGTCGGTTAAATTTTGATCGACTTGCACAAAAAGTAATCAGTATTGAATCGACTGGGGGATTGAGATGACGGAATTACTGACCGCCGCGCAGATGAAGGCCATTGAACAGGCAGCAATTGAGTCTGGTGAAGTCACCGGGCTGGAGTTGATGGAGCGCGCCGGGCAGGGTGTTGTCGAGGCAATTTTCGAGGAATGGCCGGAGTTGGGCAGGCGAGGGGCCAGCCCCTCGCGCTCCCCGGGATATTTGGGGCCAGATGAAGAGGATCCGCTGCGCGCTGTGGTGCTGTGCGGGCCGGGAAATAACGGCGGTGACGGGTTTGTCGTGGCGCGGCTGTTGCATGGGCTGGGGTGGCAGGTTGAGGTGTTTTTGTATGGGGACGCCGAGAAGCTGCCGCCGGATGCAAAGAAGAATTTTGCAAATTGGTCAGTCTCCAACGTCGTTCATGATTGGGATGATGAAGAAATCGAGGACATTTTGGATGAGCAAGAGCATGACCTAGTTGTCGATGCGTTGTTTGGGACAGGAATAACCAGATCAATGCCGGATGATACATATCGAACATGGAATGGGTTCGTTCCAACGGTCACCGGTACTCATCCAAAGGATCGCAGGCCGAAATATGTAGCAGTGGACTGCCCTAGCGGGCTGTGCTGCGATTCCGGAATGAATTTCGGCGCTCTGCCAACGGATTTGACCGTTTCGTTTCACTCTCCAAAACTGGGACTTTTCTTGATGGGAGATGGTCATTATGGCGGAGGACCGGGGCTTTCGGGTAAACTTGTGATTTCCGATATCGGCCTAAAGCCCGCCTATGCCAAGAGTATTGTTCAGTTGGCGTCTGATCCTGCAAGTAGGGGATTCCACGGCAAGTGGACTGGACAGCACAAATACACCCACGGTCACGCCCTTATTCTCTCAGGTGGTCCAGCCAAGACTGGCGCGGCGCGGCTTGCTGCGCGGGGGGCTTTGCGGATTGGGGCGGGGTTGGTGACGCTGGGTGTTCCTCCGGGTGCTCAGATGGAAGTGGCGGCGCAGGTGACGGCGATCATGTTGCGGCGGGTCGAAGGGGCGGACGGATTGTCCGATGTGCTGAGGGATGAACGTCTGAATGCCTTGTGTCTTGGTCCCGGTATTGGGGTTGAGCGAGCGCGGGAATTGGTACCGGTTGCGCTTGAGGCAAGGCGGGGAACGGTGCTGGATGCTGACGCGCTGACGGCTTTTGCGGATGATCCGGCGGCCTTGTTTACCCTTCTGCATGAAAATTGCGTTTTGACCCCGCATGGGGGAGAGTTCGCGCGGCTGTTCCCGGATATTGCCGAGAAACTGGCAGCCACCCCGACCACAGGCCCGGCCTATTCCAAAGTAGACGCCACCCGCGAAGCCGCCGAAAGGGCGGGATGTGTCGTGTTGTTCAAAGGGCCGGATACAGTCATTGCTGCTCCGGACGGGAGGTGCTCGATCAACGGGGCATTCTATGAGCGCGCGGCGCCCTGGCTGGCGACGGCAGGGTCGGGGGATGTGCTGTCAGGGTTCATCGCAGGGCTTTTGGCGCGGGGATTTGACCCGATGCAGGCAGCGGAATTTGCCGCCCGGTTGCATGTTGAATGCGCGCTGACATTCGGTCCCGGGCTGATTGCAGAGGATTTGTCCGAACAATTGCCTTGCGTTTTTAAAAAAATGAATATGTGATTGTTTCGGCGGTATTTGGCCGAGCGTAATCAATCTCGGCGGCTATTGGCTTACCGAAGCATTGCGGATCAGCAGCGAATGTTTGCAACACGCGTGGCTGGGCGGCACTCTTTAAGCGTAGGGAGGGAATAAACGAAACACCTTTTGAGATTTTAAATAATATAAATATTACAGGCGTTTGGTTGCAGCGGTTGCGCTCGACTTACGCGACTTGATCTGAATGGCTGGATGCTTGTGAAAAAATGGGGATTGGTGCGCGATTGGGCAGTGCCGGAAACCGGAATTTTTCATGGTGAGTGAAATGACCCAGAGAATTGTGCTTAGTTCAGTGGCAACTGTTTTGGCGGCGTCTGCAGCAGCGCCTGCTGTGGCAGAGCTTAAGTATGAAAATAACAGTGGTGGATATGTCGAGTTATACGGGCAATTCCACCCGGTGATTGTCTCTGTTGACGATGGCGAGGAAACGGAAACGCGCCTGCTTGACAACGATCTGTCGAACAGCCGCGTTGGGCTGCGTCTGATGCAACCCTATGGCAGCAACGAGTTTACGTTCTGGTTCGAAACCGGCCTTGGCCTGCCCAGCACAGGTTCGGCCAACCAGGATGGAACCAACAACGATGGTTGGTCACGAGAAGATCTGCGCCACGTGGATTTTGCGCTGCGGGGAAGCTATGGAAAATTCTCGGCAGGACAGGGCAGCATGGCGTCGGACGGCGCTGCCGAAGTTGATCTGTCTTATGTCGGTACGACGCTCTATTCGTTCACAAACGATGAAAACGGGGCGTTCTTCTACAGGCAGCCTGACGGTCTGCTGAGTGCGATCACGGTTGGCGATTCAGCCAGCAACTTCGACGGTGGTCGCAGGGGAAGAATTCGCTATGACACCCCGGATTTCAACGGGTTTTCTGCGGCCATCGCATACGGCCAGAATATCCTGTCCGACAGCGATGATGATGACTATTACGATCTCGCGGTCTCATACGGGAACACCTTTGCCAACGGGGTAGAGTTCGCCGCAAGCATTGCTTACGCGGTACGTGATTTCGATGACAGTTCCGGAGAGCGGAAGGACACGATCGGGTCGGCCTCTGTTCTGTTGCCCAGCGGATTTAGCTTTACGGCGGCCTTGGGTACACGTGATGACACAGCCGCAGGCGCAAGCGACCCCGATTATTGGTATGCCAAGGTTGCCTATGAAGACGACTGGATTTCGTGGGGGCAAACCGGGATCGGCATCGACTATTTCGACGGTTCTGACTTCAATAATGAAGGGTCCAGCACCAAGTCCTGGGGGATCGCGGTCGTTCAGCGGATCGACAGCATCAATACCGATGCTTACCTGAAATATCGCAGCCATGATTTCGATGGAACTGTGGATTTTGACAACAACGAAGCCTGGGCCTTGGGTGCGCGCTGGCGCTTCTGATCTGTTGTAAAACGGCCTGAAACGTCCCAGCGCATTTCGGGGCGTTTTTTTGCCCTTTTCGGCGGTAAAACAAGGTTGATCCCGGCTTTGCCTCTTGCACGCGGGCTACAGGACAAATAGAAGGCGTCAAATTTGCCCGGCGCGCCGTTTTGCGCGCCCCGAATCCTATGGGGACTACCATAATGCAGGTTACCGAGACGCTGAACGAAGGTCTGAAACGCGGCTACAACATCGTCGTATCCGCCGCTGAGCTGGATGAAAAGGTCAACGAAAAGCTGACCGAAGCGCAGCCGGAAGTCGAAATGAAAGGCTTCCGTAAAGGCAAGGTGCCGATGGCGCTGCTGAAAAAGCAGTTCGGTCAGCGCCTGCTGGGCGAAGCGATGCAGGAAAGCATCGACGGTGCGATGAACAAGCACTTTGAAGACAGCGGTGAGCGTCCTGCCCTGCAGCCCGAGGTCAAGATGACCAACGAGGACTGGAAAGAAGGCGACGACGTCCATGTCGAGATGTCTTATGAGGCGCTGCCTGCGATCCCCGAAGTTGACCTGAAATCGGTTGAATTGGAAAAGCTGGTCGTCAAAGCCGACGACGCGGCCATCGAAGAAGCACTGAACAATCTGGCCGAAACCGCGCAAGACTTCAAAGCGCGCCGTAAGGGTTCAAAAGCCAAGGATGGCGATCAGGTCGTGATCGACTTTGTCGGCAAAGTGGACGGCGAAGAATTCGAAGGTGGCTCGGCCGAAGATTACCCGCTGGTTCTGGGTTCCAACAGCTTCATCCCTGGTTTTGAAGATCAACTGGTTGGTGTGAAAGCCGAGGAAGAAAAAGACGTCAACGTCACTTTCCCCGAAGAATACGGTGCCGAGCATCTGGCGGGCAAAGAGGCTGTCTTTACCTGCACTGTGAAAGAAGTGAAAGAGCCTGTCGCAGCCGAAGTAAACGACGAGCTGGCCACTAAGTTCGGTGCCGAAGATCTGGAAGCCCTGAAGGGACAGATCGCCGAGCGTCTGGAAGCTGAATATGCGGGTGCTTCGCGCGCGGTGATGAAACGTGCGCTGCTGGACGTGCTGGACGAGAAGGTTTCGTTCGACCTGCCACCGTCGCTGGTGGAAGCCGAAGCTAAACAGATCGCGCATCAGCTTTGGCATGAGGAAAACCCGGACGTGGAAGGCCACGACCATGGTGAGATCGAGCCTACAGACGAGCACAACAAGCTGGCTGAACGTCGCGTACGTCTGGGCCTGCTGCTGGCGGAGCTGGGCCAGAAAGCCGAGGTTGAGGTGACTGATGCCGAGATGACTCAGGCGATTATGAACCAGGCACGTCAGTACCCGGGTCAGGAACGTCAGTTCTTTGAATTCGTTCAGCAGAACGCCCAGATGCAGCAGCAACTGCGCGCGCCGATCTTCGAAGACAAAGTCATCGACTACATTGTCGAGTTGGCTCAGGTGGCTGACAAAGAAGTCAGCAAAGACGACCTGCAAAAAGCTGTCGAGGCTCTGGAAGAGGAGTAATCCTTTTCCGCCCATCTTGGGTGGGCAAAGAAAAACGCGGAGCCGTCTGGTAATGACGGCTCCGCTTGAGTGGCTTTAGTTGAATGAGGTAAGGGGGTTAGGCCTCATAAGCTAAAGCACGGGGGGTATTCAGCAGAGCGATCTTTTGCTCTGGCGTGAAACTCGCGGACAGCGTTTCAATCAATTGCAGAACGGATTTGACCTCTGCTTTGGTTGTGGCGGCTTTCATCTGTTCCACAGAATATTTTTCCAATTGGGTCAGTGGCTTGCGGTCGAAGTTTGCAGCCTGCTTTGGCTTGATTTTCGTTCCGGCGAACAGATCCAGCGCAGCCTCGTCGCTTAGAAAGACATCATGTTTGATACCCGCGTAGTCCCGAATTCCTGAAATCCGCTCTTCGGAGCAATCCATCAACGCCGCCATTGCGACCACTTTACCCATCGGCTTGGCAGTGCCGACATAGTCGTATGGTGCGTTGCCGGACCGTTGCAGAACCCGGTTCATGACGGGATCAATCACGGCAACAGAGTCCAATACCCCGGCGGCCATCGCATATTCGAAAGAGCCGATCATGACTTCGCTGGTGACATATGAAACGGTGTTCTTGCCACGACCATGCGATAACTTTTTGGTGTCGACGCAAAACCGGGTGGCTTCCCAGACCTGCGCGCTGCGGATCGGAGGTTCACCGTCCAAAATCGAATGAAACACATCGGACAGCATGTGTGGCCCCGTGGTCTGCAACAGCCGCATGCAGCCAACGACATCCCCATCGTCGTTGATGCTGACAACATGTGCAGGGTGCAAATCGTCGAACTGATCGCGTTCGCGCCCGTTTTCAATGTTTACATCCCATCCCAACCGGTCGCCGAATACACGCGCCCGCAATTGGTACATTTCATCAAGGACATCTTTGAATTTATGTTGGTTGATACCATCAATTACGATGATCATATCCATCCCCCTACAGTCTGGTTACCGTGGAGGCAAAATTAACCATGTTCGAATCTTAGGCTATTGGGGGTATCCCGTAGGGTTTTGTGGTTTTGTTAACCAGGAGCTATCAAACCAAGACCAATTGCGCGCCCAATCGCCTGCGGAGTCGTCAAGGCCCCAAGCTTTTCTCGACCAGACCGCATGTGTACTTCAACGGTACGATGCGAAATTGAAAGGATGTCGCCGATGTCCTGCTGAGACTTACCTTCCGCGACCCATTGCAGGATTTCTTTTTCCCGCGTCGACAAGGCGGGCAGGTATAGCGCTTTGGCCAACAGGCCGGATTGCATGACCGTGTCATGGGCTTGCACCGCGGCCAGTTGCAAATCGCCCATGATATGTCTTTTCAGCCTTTCCCACTCGTCATCCGAGCAGTCCCGGGTAACATTTAGCAGCCCACAATCGCCGTAAGGCCCCCGCACCGGCACCGTTAATCCGCGGGACGTAATCCCGAAATCATGCGCGTCGCGAAATACGGTGTGGAATTTTTCGTCGTGATGGAACCGGCTCCAATCCACAGGTGCGATGCTGAGGAGGGATTGATGTAGGGTGGGGTCAAAATGGTGAAAACCTTGGTTCCCATAGTGAATTTTCCATTCATCGGGATAGTTCGCGTACCCCTGCACATCCCCCTTGACGGGATTGAACGTGGCGTAAGACGCATAGTCAAAGCCGAGCTCCTGGCAGACGGCATTTAATATGTCGGCGGCCGACTTCTCCTCATGGTCGATCGCGGCCAAGTCTATTAGTTTCACTTGTCCAACCTTTGTGGCGGCAGTTCTTTCCCCAAAGAAAAGCCATATCTGTCCATACTAAATCATACGTTGTGTCACCTATGCCATGAAGGGCAAGCAATTTGTGAGGCTTCGGCAGGTGTGTCGCAGTGAATTAGCTGCGAACAAAGGGCCAACGTGACATTCTGTCGGTGGATTTTTGCTTGTCGCGACGCCGCTATTCTGACCTCAGGCCGGTCTCAACAAGCATCCCGCGCGCTTTCGCCTCGGGGTAATACCCTTTCGCGTACAAAAAGATTGCACGCTGCTGATCGCCGTCAGACAAAAGCCAAGCGCCTCGCAGGTATTTTCCTGCAAACTCCAGATTGGTATCCGCATCAAGCAAGCCTTTGGGGGTACCGGTATATCCCATTGACCTTGCAGTCGCGGGAAGGATCTGGAGCAAGCCATAATAAGGCCGGTTTACCGCCCATGGGCGGTGGGTGCTTTCCCGGATTGCCAGTTTGTGGACAAGCTCGCGCGGCAATTCATAATGATCGGCCCATTTGTTGATCGAAGCACGCAGTTCGGGCGTTTCGTTGGGGTAAAGCGGCGGATCGAACTGGGCGCGGGTTGGCGTTTCAGGGCCACCGCAAGCGGCTAGGGGGGCGGCAAGCAGCATGGCCAAAACGCTGCGTCGTAGGAGGAGGGGCATAAAAGGTCTCCGGTCATTCTGGGCGTGATGATAGGAATCAATCGTCAGACTGCAAGCGTAGGTGAAAAATCTGGCCGAATTTTGCCCGTAAAACGAGCCGACAAAAAAAGGCCGCACGAACCGTGCAGCCTTTTCATGGGTTAGACTACCAAAATCAGGCTTTGGTTTCGTCTTCTTCCTCAGCCGGAGCTTCTTCGGCCACCAGATCTTCGTCTTCAGACGCAGCGGACCCAATATCATCAAACAGCTCGGCGATCTCGAACTCTGCGGCGGCTTCTTCTTCAGCCGCCAGTTCTTGAATCGATTTGCCCGAAGCCTGCAGTTCGGCTTCTTCTTCCGAGCGGGCGACGTTCATCTTGATCTCAACTTCGACCTCGGGGTGCAGTTTGACTGCAACCGCATGAAGGCCCAGCTCTTTGATCGGGGCGACCAGAGCGACCTGTTTTTTGTCGACGGTAAAGCCAGCTTCGGTCGCGGCGTCTGCGGCGTCACGCGGGGTGACCGAGCCGTACAGCGCGCCAGCATCCGATGCCGAGCGAATCACGATGAACTGCTGACCGTCCAGCTTTTCAGCCAGCGCTTCAGCTTCTTTCTTGGTTTCCAGGTTGCGTGCTTCAAGCTGTGCTTTCTGGGCTTCGAACGACGCGATGTTGGCGTCCGATGCGCTCAGGGCTTTGCCTTGGGGCAGCAGGAAGTTGCGGGCAAAGCCGGGCTTTACGTCAACGACGTCGCCCATCTGACCCAGTTTCGCAACGCGTTCCAGCAGGATAACTTGCATGTCAGTCTCTCCTTACTTCACGGCGTAGGGCAGCAGGGCGAGGAAGCGGGCGCGCTTGATAGCACGGGCCAGTTCACGCTGCTTTTTGGCCGAAACGGCGGTGATGCGCGAGGGAACGATCTTGCCACGCTCAGAGATGTAGCGCTGCAGCAGACGGGTGTCTTTATAGTCGATCTTCGGCGCGTTCTCACCCGAGAACGGGCAGACCTTGCGGCGGCGGAAAAATGGTTTTGCGGCCATGGTTTATGTCCTTTCGTCAGGCGTTGATCAGCGGCGCTCGCGGCGGCCTTCGCGCTCATCGCGCTTCTGCATCTGGACCGAAGGGCCCTCGGCATGCTCGTCGACCTTGATGGTCAGAACGCGCATAACATCGTCGTGCAGTTGCATCAGGCGCTCCATCTCGTCTTTCGCAGCCACAGGCGCGTCAGTCTTGAGGAAGGCGTAATGGCCTTTGCGGTTTTTGTTGATCTTGTAAGCCATCGTCTTGACGCCCCAGTACTCGCTGTCGACGACGCTGCCGCCGTTGTCAGCCAGAACGGTGCCGAAATGTTCGACAAGGCTTTCTGCCTGCGCGTTGGACAGATCCTGACGCGCGATCACTACATGCTCATACAGTGGCATGTGCACTCCTGTTTATATCAAGGCGCACTTCAAAGGCGGGGCCATTCAACCCTTCGCGACCCTGCCACGAGAGGCTGCGCGATTCATACGATTAGCGAAGGATGGCCCCGTATACACGTTTATGGCCGGGGGGCAAGTCCCGTCACATATGCCATGGTGAAGTCCTGCTATTTCCTTTGGGTTGCCCAATTCCTGACGCTTTTCAATTCGAAATTGAATTGCATACCGGGACAAAAACCGGACCACACACCGGACCCAAGTCGGCAACCTGAAAACAGGGTGAGAAAAATGACCGCGATTAATACGAATACGTTTGAACAGTCCGCGAGCAACGCGGCTTTTGAAAAATCAGTTCCAGTCCTCATCACTTTCGCCCCCAACTGGAAGGTGCGGATGGTTCTGGCCCGCGTTGTAGGCGCCTTTCTGATTGTAATGTCCTTTTCGATGTGGCTGGCACCGGGCTCGGTCATGGCTGCGGAAGTATGGCCAATCAAACTGGTTGCATCGCTTGCTTTCTTGATCGTTGGGGTCAGTCTGCTGACAATTCAGGTTCTGGATGCGCGGCCTGATGCCTATTTCGACCCAATCCGCCGCGAGGTTCGGGTGTTGCAAAAGAACGAAAACGGACGCCCTCAGACCGTACTGCGTCGTAGCTATGACACACTGGGTGGTGCCAAATTTTCCGACGATCAGGTTGAGCTTTTCGATGTCGATGGCAGCCTGCTGATGAAGTTGCCGCTGCAGTCGGCGGATGTCAGCCGAGCGCTCAAGGGTCAATTGAGCGGAAGTGTAACAATCTTCGCGTGATTTCCACTCTGTTCAAAAAGGAACAGATGTTGTGAGAGAATAAGACTTGTGTGCCGCCCTTGGGCAGCACATTTTCGTTATCGAGCAACCCAACAGGTTTGCATCCATAACATTGCGGAGATTGTCATGAAATCCACACTTCTTGCTGCTGCACTGGCCGTATCAGCGACTTCGGTGTTTGCGAGCGCTGAAAAATACGTTCTGGACCCCAGCCACAGCCAAGTCATCTTCAGCTATAACCACCTTGGCTTTTCGACCACTTACGGCATGTTCTCGGGTTTTGAAGGCGAGATCATGTTTGATCAGGAAAACCCGGCAGCTTCGAGCGTGACCGTGTCCATGCCTGTTGTCGAGATGTTCACAGGTTGGAAGCCGCGCGAAGATCACTTCATGACCGAGGATTTCTTTGGCGCAGCTGAAGGTGATCTGGTGACATTCACCTCGACTGGTATCGAGGTCACTGGCGAGAATACTGCGAATATCACAGGTGACCTGACCATGAATGGCGTGACCAAGTCGGTTGTACTGGACGCCAAGCTCAATCAGGTTGGCGAACACCCGATGGCTGGCAAGCCTTGGGCGGGTTTCGACGCAACAACGACACTTGTGCGCAGCGAGTTCGACCTTGGCCAATTCGCGCCTTTCGTTGGTGATGAGGTTGAGGTGCGCATTTCCGTTGAGGCTCAGAAAGCCGACTAAGGCGACCTTAGATATCGAATGCGAAACCGCCGGAGCCATAAGCTCCGGCGGTTTTTCATTATTCGCCGCGTGTCGCGGTCAGATCCACCGAGACAACAACTGCAAAGCCCAAGGACTCTTCGGTGGGCTGTGATGTGCCAATGTCGAAATCCATACGGTTCAGCTCTAATTGCCCGTTGACGGTTGCGCGATCGCCTTCAAGGTCCAGCGTGAATGGCAGAATGACATCTACGGATTTGTCACGGATTGACAGGGGCCCTCGTGCCTCATACCCGGTTTCGGTTTTGTACAGGTCTGCTTTGAACTGGGCTGTTGGAAACTGCGCGCTGTCAAAGAAATCCGCGCCCATGGCCTGACCGCTGACAGTGCCAAGGCTGAGCGATGGGATAGCAATCGTCACCTCGGCTGACCCGGCTAGCCCGGGCTGTTCCGGCTCATCAAACGCGATGGCGGCGGTCCATTCCTCGAATTGACCTGTCACGGGGCTGCCCAATTGTGCGATCGTTATGGCTAGGGTGCCCTCTTGAACTTGCCAGTCGGATTGTACCTCGGCCAGTTCGGTGGTGTCGGTGTCGGCGTGGGAATGATGGTCGAATGCACCGATGCTCCATCCGCTGATCAGAACTGCGCCCCAGACAGCCAGTGCTGTAAAAGCCGGAATGGCCGAGTGATGTTGCGCAGGTGATTCAGGTGCCTTTGCGTTGCCCGGCAGCATTCGCCGAAGGGTGCTGTCCTTGTCGACGACATGGTGCTTGAGCGCCCCGGCAATGTGCAGGACCAGAGATCCCGCAAGTGTCCAGACGAACAGCCAATGCAGACTGGCTGTGAGCTCTGCCAGATGCGCGGATTTTGGAACGAATGGCAAGTTTTGCCCGAACGGCCACAGGATCGGCGCAAAACCTTCCGCCGCTGCGTGATGCACCCAACCGGTCAGAGGGACCAGAACCAATGACCCATAGAGAAGCCAATGAACGGTCTCGGCGGCGAAGGCTTCGGGTTTGTTATCGGCGTTCAAGAGGCCGGGCTTGGTTTGTGAGAAAGCCCAAAGGATACGGGCGAGCGCGACGAAGAAAACCGTGATGCCCACAGTCTTGTGCATTGAAAACAGACGAGCAGCCCGCGCGATGTCGTCCTCGGTGGTTGGGACCGTCGGATCATAAATGGCATGGGCAATGTCGTTTGCGATCCAGCCCAGCGGTAGGGCGGTCAAAATCAACAGGGCGGTCAGCCAATGAAAGGTCTTTGTGACGCTGCCATAACTGGAGAAGGTATTCGTCGCGGACATCTGATGCTCCGGAGGTAGTATCGCTTTGATCAACCTATCGCCATACAGTCAGGACACAATAGCGGGCCGCGCACAGCTATGGTGCCAAGGCGCAGACCCAAGGCAGTGCTTGTGCCGCGCGGTCACACGGTTTACACCCCGCCGCAACCTAACGTCATCCAAGAGGTTGCAATGACACGCGCATTTGTTTTCCCCGGGCAGGGCGCCCAGACCATCGGAATGGGCAAGGCTCTGGCCGAGGCGTATCCCACCGCGCAGGCGGTATTCGACGAGGTCGATGAGGCATTGGGCGAAAAGCTGAGCAGCCTGATCTGGGAAGGCGATATCGCTGAACTGACTCTGACCCAGAATGCACAGCCCGCATTGATGGCGACGTCGATCGCAGCGATGCGCGCATTGGAGGCTGAGGGCGTTTCCGTCACGGATGCCGCATGTGTGGCGGGTCATTCGCTGGGCGAGTATTCTGCTCTGGCAGCGGCTGGTGCGTTGTCTGTTTCGGATACGGCGCGCCTGTTGCGCACCCGGGGACAAGCGATGCAAAGCGCTGTTCCAGTGGGCGAGGGCGCAATGGCCGCGATCCTTGGGCTGGATTTGGATGCCGTCCGCGCTGTGGCCGACGAAGCCGCGCAGGGTGAGGTTTGTCAGGCTGCAAACGACAACGATCCGACGCAAGTTGTGGTTTCGGGCGCGAAGGCCGCTGTGGAACGCGCTGCTGAAATTGCCAAGGAAAAAGGTGCCAAGCGTGCCGTGATGTTGCCGGTGAGCGCGCCTTTCCACTGCGCGTTGATGCAGCCTGCGGCGGATGTGATGGCTGAAGCTCTGGCCGGGGTTGAAATCAAGGCGCCTGCCGTGCCGCTGATCGCCAATGTCCGCGCCGAGGCCGTTGGTGACCCGGATCTGATCCGCCAGTTGCTGGTCGAACAGGTCACAGGCTCGGTCCGCTGGCGCGAAAGCGTTCAGTACATGGCCGCGCAGGGCGTGACCGAAACGTGGGAGATCGGGGCAGGCAAAGCCTTGTCGGGCATGATCCGCAAAATCGACCGCGCGATCGCGGGTAAAGCTGTTGGCACGCCGGATGACGTGCAGAATGTGACCCAGGCCGAATCGTAAGACACAGCGCATCGCTGGATGCGTATGAAAAGGATAATCGAATGTTTGATTTGACAGGTAAGAACGCACTGATCACCGGTGCCTCGGGCGGGATTGGCGGTGAGATCGCGCGCGTTTTGCATTCTGCGGGCGCGACTGTTGCGCTGTCGGGTACTCGGGTTGAGCCGTTGGAAGCCCTTGCTGGCGAACTGGGTGGTCGCGCCCATGTGCTGCCCTGTAATCTGAGTGACCCCGAGGCTGTGGCAGCCCTGCCGAAGCAGGCGGCCGATGCAATGGGGTCGGTCGATATTCTGGTCAACAACGCAGGTATTACCCGCGACAACCTGTTTATGCGTATGTCGGACGAGGAATGGCAGAGTGTGATCGACGTCAACATGACCTCGACCGCGAAGCTGTGCAAAGGCGTGCTGCGTGGCATGATGAAGGCGCGTTGGGGCCGGATCATCAACATCTCGTCTGTTGTGGGGGCCACGGGCAACCCCGGTCAGGCGAACTATGCCGCGTCCAAGGCGGGAATGGTTGGTATGACCAAGTCTCTGGCCTATGAGGTTGCCAGCCGCGGGATTACAGCGAACGCTGTGGCACCGGGGTTCATCACGACCGCAATGACCGACAAGCTGACAGACGACCAGAAGGCGGGAATTCTGGGACAGGTTCCTGCAGGTCGCATGGGGGATGCCTCGGAAATTGCGGCGGCGGTTCTGTATCTTGCCAGCCCCGAAGCTGGATATGTTACCGGAACCACCTTGCATGTTAACGGCGGTATGGCCATGTTGTGAGCGCGGATCGGGGCAGGTGCGAAAGCGTTTGCCTCGGGCGTTGTCTGTGCTATAGGCGGCGCATAAATGCAGGGGTCGGCCACATGGTCGGCCTTCTACTTTCCCGGTAATCGGGGACCTTAACCGCCCGGATCGGGCAAATCAAAGCCAGCCTGAGCGGGCAAGGGCAGAACCGGGCACTACGCCCTGAAACGGAATGAGGAATAGACATGAGCGACGTCGCAGATCGCGTTAAAAAGATCGTTGTTGAGCACCTGGGTGTCGAAGAAGACAAAGTAGCGGAAAACGCTTCTTTCATCGACGATCTGGGCGCGGACAGCCTGGACACTGTTGAACTGGTCATGGCCTTCGAAGAAGAGTTCGGCATCGAAATCCCCGATGACGCAGCCGAGACCATCCAGACCTTTGGCGACGCCGTCAAGTTCATCTCTGAAGCGTCCTAAGACCTTCGAATTCAGTAAAAAGCGGCGCTTCCGGGCAACGGAGGCGCCGTTTTTTGTGCCCCAGCGGAATTCTTGCTTGTCAGCCGTGATATTCCTACGCAACCATTTGGGCGAGGCATAAATATCTGAGCGGGCAGGGCATGATACGATCCACCCCGATGATCAACACGGCACGTCTGACGCTTTGCGGCATGCGGCCCGAGGATTTTAACCGGTTCGCCGAAATCTGGCGCAACCCCTGTGTCGTGCGCCATATCGGCGGCACGCCTCGATCCCGTGGCGAAGCGTGGGATTCGTTCCTTAGAAACGCAGGGCACTGGCAAATGGCCGGATTTGGCCAGTGGGCGGTCATTCAACAATCGAATCGTCAGATGATCGGGCAGGCGGGGTTTTTCTATGGAAATCGTGCCTTGGGCGACGACTTTGACAGTTTTCCTGAGGCTGGATGGGTTCTGGCCCCCGAAGCGCAGGGTCGGGGTTTGGGCTTGGAGGCGGCGCAGGCCGCGCATGATTGGTTTGATCGAATTATGCCTGGGCCATTGGTTGCATTGGTGAATTCTTCAAATTCGTCTTCTCAGAAGCTGGCGGAAAAGCTGGGGTACAAGTTGATCAGAGAAAGCGAGTTCCAAGGTTCACCCGTTCATCTTTTGCGTCGAAACGGACCTCCTATGCGCCACTGAAACGCAAGGTGCGATGCCGCAAATTGCCCGTAGTTTGCCGAAACTGGAAGAACGCGGCCCCTGTTCTCTGACTATGATATTCTGAATTTCCAGATTGATTGGGCGGAGGAGCAAGCTCATGAGGATTTACCCCACGATGGAACTGCAGGGCGGCCGGTGCGTTACGCTGGACAAGGGCCGCTTGGACGAGGCGATGATTTGGCATGTGAATCCTTCAGAAACGGCGCATGGCTGGGCCACCGCCGGAGCTGAGTGGATGCACCTGACGGATTTCGACGCAATCGAAGGGCGCGACACGAACTCGGAACTGGTCGAAGAGATTATCCGTTCGGCAGAGATTCCCGTGCAGTTGGCGGGTGGCATGCGGACCCGCGAGCAAGTTGAATATTGGATCGACAAGGGCGCCGGGCGGATCGTGATCGGTACCTTGGCGGCCTGGGACCCCAATCTGGTCAAAGAGCTTGCCAAGCTGCATCCGGACCAGATCGTTTTGGCCGTGGACGTCTGGCAGGGTCAGGTCATGACCGAGGGCTGGCGCAGTCAGAGCGCCTTTACCCCCGAGGCATTTATTGAGGCATTCGCCGACACGCCTTTCGCCGCCATTCTCGTGACCGATATCGACAGCGATATGGAAGACGTTGAGGCGCAGTTGGGTTTGATCTCGGGTCTGGCCGAAAAGTCTCGTACGCCTATCATCGCAAGCGGCGTTGTGCGTACTGCGGATGACATTTCTCGTTTGGCCTACATCCCCAATATCTCGGGTGCACTTGTCGGTCGGGCGTTGTTCCGCAAGACAATTGACTTGTCAGAAGCCCTGAGCGTCGCAAGCGCGGCTCATGAGCCCGTGGCGGAATTTCAGTAAGATAAGTCCGAATCCTCTGTCCGCCTCCTCATCTATTTTGAGGGGGCGGATTATTTTTTAGGCTTGGGGTTACCGCTTTCGGCATTTCTTTGCCTTTCGCAGCGTCAGGTGTTCAACGCAGAATTTGCTGTTGCTCTTGCCCCCGCACCCCGGCACGGGGTATGAGCGTTTCTTAAACACGAAGCAGGCAAGAGGCACTTCATGCGCAGAGTCGTTGTAACCGGTCTGGGATTGGTCACTCCGTTGGCCAGCGGGGTCGAGGAAACCTGGTCACGGCTGTTGGATGGAGAATCCGGCGCGGGACCAATCACGCTGTTCGACGCCGAGGCAAGTGGGGTCACGACGACCTATGCCTGCGAAGTCCCCCGCGGCGATGGAACAAACGGGACGTTCAACCCCGATGAATGGATGTCGCCAAAAGAGCAGCGTAAGGTTGAAGACTTCATTCTATATTCGATCGCGGCTGCTGAAATGGCCTGCAAGGACGCGGATTGGCTTCCCGAAGATGAAGAGGCGCGCCTACGTACCGGTGTTCTGATCGGTTCGGGGATTGGTGGTCTGGGATCCATTGCGGAAACGGCGAACTTGATCCGTGACAAGGGGCCACGCAGGGTGTCCCCCTTCTTTATTCCCGGCGCGTTGATCAACCTGGCCTCGGGTCAGGTTTCCATCCGCCACGGTTTCAAGGGGCCGAACCATTCGGTGGTGACTGCATGTTCGACAGGCGCCCACGCAATCGGCGACGCAAGCCGGATTATCCGTGCAGGAGACGCCGATGTCATGGTCGCAGGTGGCGGCGAAGGCTGCATCTGCGAGATCGGCATCGCGGGCTTCAATGCCTGTAAGGCGCTGTCGACCAAATATGCAGATAACCCCAAAGCCGCGAGCCGTCCTTACGATGTTGATCGTGACGGGTTTGTCATGGGTGAGGGGTCCGGAATCGTCATTCTGGAAGAGTACGAGCACGCCAAGGCGCGTGGCGCGAAGATTTATGCCGAAGTGTTGGGATACGGCATGTCCGGTGACGCCTACCATATCACCGCCCCCAGCGAGGATGGTGATGGTGCAGAGCGTTCAATGCAGGCCGCGCTGCGCAGTGCCGGGCTGGAGCCAAAGGATCTGGACTATATTAACGCGCACGGCACGTCGACCATGGCGGACACAATTGAGCTGGGCGCAGTTGAACGTTTGCTAGGCGAACACGCCGCAAACGCGACCATGTCCTCGACCAAATCCGCCACAGGCCACCTGCTTGGGGCTGCTGGCGCGATTGAGGCGATCTTTTCTATCCTGGCAATCCGGGATCAGGTGGCCCCGCCGACGATCAATCTGGACAATCCCGCTGTTGAAACACCTATCGACTTGGCTCCGAACGCCAAGCGAGAGCGTGAGATCAACGTGGCACTGTCCAACTCGTTCGGGTTTGGTGGCACGAATGCCAGCGTGATCTTCGGAAAGGCCAGCTAAATGTGGCGCGCTCTGGCGTCCAATATGCTGACCGTTCTGGTGGTCGGCCTGTTCTTGTCGGGCGGACTTATTCTTTGGGGGCAGTCGCGCTACAAAAACGAAGGCCCACTGGAAACCGCGATCTGCCTTCAGGTCGAGCGCGGGTCCAACATGACCGAAGTCAGTCAGAAACTGGAGGATCAGGGCGCGATCAGTAGCGCGATGATCTTTCGTATGGCGGCAGATTACACGGACAAAGCCCCGCAGTTGAAAGCGGGCAGTTTCCTGGTGCGCGAAGGCTCGTCGATGGAGCAGATCATCGACGAAATCACGCGTAGCGGTGCCAGTACCTGCGGGTCCGAAATTGAGTACCGCATTGGTGTGACGCGTATCCAGACTCGGGTGCGTGAGTTGAATCCCGCAACGCTCGATTTTGATGAGATTGCGTCATTCGATGTCGCCGAAGAGGAGGCACCCGCGGCCTATACCGAGAAACGCAATGACGCTGATACGCGCTATCGGGTTTCGGTGGCCGAAGGCGTTACCGCGTGGCAGGTGGTCGAAGGGCTGAAGCAGATTGATGCGCTGACCGGGGAAGTTACCGAAATTCCTGCAGAGGGAATGTTGGCACCCGACAGTTATGATGTGGTACGCGGCGCTGACAGGAACGCCATTCTGCAGGGTATGCAGGACAGGCAGCAGTTGCGCGTCAACGCGGTCTGGGAAAAGCGACAGGATGATCTGCCAATCAGCAGCCCGGAAGAAATGCTAATTCTCGCGTCGATCATCGAAAAGGAAACAGGCGTTCCGCATGAGCGTGGACAGGTGGCCAGTGTTTTCGTGAACCGCCTTGAGCGTGGCATGAAGTTGCAGACAGACCCGACCGTCATTTACGGCGTAACGAAAGGTCAAGGGACCTTGGGTCGCGGCTTGCGTCGGAGCGAACTTCGCCGCGCAACGCCTTGGAATACGTATGTAATTGACGGTTTGCCGCCAACTCCGATTGCAAGTCCAGGTCTAGCAAGCCTGGAAGCCGCCGTAGCCCCGGAAGACACGAACTATGTGTTCTTTGTTGCGGACGGTACAGGCGGGCATGCTTTTGCGGAAACGTTGGACGAGCATAACCGTAATGTCGCCAAATGGCGTGAGATAGAAGCCGAACGCCAAAGTTCAGGAAACTAAAAAAGGTGCCGCGTGTTGCGGCACCTTTTTCAATTCATGCGGCCGGTTTTCTTTTCTGCCGCCGACGCTGGTTTGACCTGGGCTTGGCCGACGCGTTGGCTGCCTGTGGCTTTGGCCCACGACGGCGGAACCCGCCACGTTTGCGCGGTTTTTTGGGCTCTGCAAACTCGGGCATTGTGCCGCTGGCGACGGGGATTTCGATCTTCATCAGCTTTTGAATCTGCTTCAACTGATCCAGTTCATCCGGCGCGCAGAATGCAATAGCTTCACCTTCGCGGCCTGCACGCGCGGTGCGGCCAATCCGGTGCACATAGTTGTCGGGCACCTCGGGCAGGTCATAGTTAATTACATATGCCACTCCGGGAATGTCGATGCCGCGCGCGGCCACGTCAGTTGCCACAAGCACGTTGATCTCACCCGCGCGAAACGCCTTGATTGCACGGTCGCGTTGGCCTTGGCTTTTGTTGCCGTGAATGGAGGCCGCGTTAAAGCCGTCAGCGACGAGGTCTTTCATCAATCGCTCTGCGCCATGCTTGGTGCGCGCAAATACCAATGTCAGAGCATCGGCGTCTTCAGACAGAATCTCGCGCAGCTTGGCGGGCTTTTCCGCCCGGCTCAGGAAGTGGATCGACTGTGTGATCTTGTCAGCCGCCTTCCCCGGAGGAGAGACCTGAATGCGCTGGGGGTTCGTCAGATAGGTCTGGCTGATTTCCTCCATCTGCTTGGGCATCGTGGCGGAAAACAACATGGTTTGACGCGGTGTGCCAAGTTCGGGCGCGATACGGCGCAAGGCGTGAATGAACCCCATGTCCAGCATCTGGTCAGCCTCGTCCAACACCAGATGGCGGACAGAGTTGAGATCAACTGCGCCGCGTTCCATCAAATCAATCAGGCGACCGGGTGTTGCGACAAGGATATCGGTTCCGCGTGCAAGGAAGGAAATCTGCTTGCCGATGGACTGACCACCCACAACGGTTGCGACGCGGATTTTTGTTTTTTTTGTCAGGGTTCGCAGGCTTTCCGCGATCTGATTGACCAGCTCACGCGTCGGCGCAAGGATCAACGCCTTGGCTGTCTTGGGGGCAGGTTTGCCGGGTTGCGCCAGCAGGTGATCAATCAGCGGCAACCCAAAGGCCAGAGTTTTTCCGGTGCCGGTTTGCGCCAGCCCCATAATGTCGTGACCCTGCAGCGCCATCGGAATGGCCTGATTCTGGATCGGTGTGGGTTGCGTAAAGTTTGCGCGTTTCAGCGCGTCATTCAGGGCCGGGGCAAGGCCCAGCATGTCAAAGTCGAACAAGTAATCATCCTTTTCAATCCGTGGCCGCCTATTAGCCACGAACAAATACATCGACACGTGCGCACTGCACGAGCCTACAGGGTTTCGCGAAGCCTCGGGACGCACAGGCGAGCCCTGTGCCGTCCGGCCATCGCAACAAGAACCCTGCGTGAAGGGGAACTGGAGAGGTTTGGGCGCTGTGAGGTCGAATACGACCATCTATGCTCACGCGGCAGCGCTGTGTTTCGGGGCACATGCGTGTTTGGCGAGGGAATGTCAAGTTTACCGCTGTGTAATTGTCGAGTTTCCCAATCGGTGTGCTGGTTATCAAGGATATGGCGGGTCGTGACCCAGAGGTGGAAGGTCTTGAGAAATAGTTAAATTACAGGTCGGTTCCTGTTGCGTGAGTGTTGCGTAACTATTTGACTTTACGAACTTATTATCTTAGACTTGGTGTCATGCTAGAAGAGGTGGGTATCGGCCGCGGGTAAGCCCGGTGGCCGATTTTTGCTTCTCTCGTGCGGAGAAAACTCACGCATGAGGTCACAGGCACACATGACTTTGATTACCCCGGAAGAGCGGATTACCCAGACGGCTGACTTGTTGCAGTCGCTTGAGCGATCCATTCGCGATCTGCGCGAAGCAGCGGAAGAACTGCGCAGGCAGATCGGTGCCGGGGAGGATGCAGACTTTGCCGGAGCAGGCAAGCAACTGGGTCAGTTAGAGGGGCTGATCCGAAGTTGCCAGAAAGTGGAGATAAGCTTTGTCGAACAACATCACAGACAAGCCGGAATTGCCCAAGGGGGCTATGCGCTCGACCTTGAGCGCGCTCGATTTGAAATCGGGTGCAGGCTGGCTCGCCTCCGCCGATGCTGCGGTGAGGGACAGATTTCTGAGTGAGATCGGGGAGGGGGGGCTGTGTGCCCTCCCTTTCCTGTTCGAGTTTTGGGCGCTGCCGCATCAATTGCCGCCCGAGGGGGACTGGCGGTCGTGGGTGATCATGGGTGGACGCGGGGCAGGTAAGACGCGCTCAGGGTCCGAGTGGGTGCGTGCGATGGTCGAAGGGGCTAAGCCGCTGGACAGGGGAGAGGCCAGTCGGGTGGCGTTGGTGGGCGAGACATTTGATCAGGTGCGCGACGTGATGATTTTTGGCGATAGCGGGATTTTGCAATGCTCGCCCTCGGATCGTCGACCTGTTTGGAAGGCATCGGAACGCAAGTTGATCTGGCCCAACGGAGCCGAGGCGCAGGCGTTTTCGGCGCATGATCCCGAAGGGCTGCGCGGCCCGCAATTCGATGCCGCGTGGGTAGACGAACTGGCCAAGTGGAAAAAGGCCGAAGAGACCTGGGATATGTTGCAGTTTGCCTTGCGTCTGGGTGAGCGGCCGCGGGTCTGCGTGACGACCACGCCGCGCAATGTGAAGGTTTTGAAGGATTTGCTGGCCTCTCCGTCCACCGTGCAGACCCACGCGCCGACCGAGGCGAACCGGGCCAATCTGGCGGACTCGTTTCTGGCCGAGGTACGCGCGCGCTATGCTGGTACGCGGCTGGGGCGGCAGGAATTGGATGGGGTTTTGCTCTCGGATGCTGAGGGCGCGTTGTGGACAGGCTCGATGCTGGATGCGGCGCGGGTAGATAAAGTGCCCGGTTTGGATCGTATCGTAGTGGCACTGGACCCTGCGGTGACAGCGGGGGCGCATGCGGATGCCTGTGGTATCGTAGTGGTCGGCGCGCAACTACAGGGGCCGCTTGAGGAATGGTGCGCCTATGTGCTGGCCGACCGCACTGTGCAGGGCGTTGGTCCTGCGGGCTGGGCGCAGGCGGCGATTGACGCGATGGATGAGTTCGGGGCCGAACGGCTGGTGGCCGAGGTCAATCAGGGCGGGCAACTGGTGGAAGAGGTCGTCCGGCAGGTGGACCCTCTAGTCCCGTTCCGCGCTGTGCGGGCCTCACGCGGCAAGGTGGCGCGGGCCGAGCCTGTGGCGGCGCTTTATGAGCAGGGGCGGGTGGGCCATTTGGCCGGGCTGGACGCGCTGGAGGAGCAGATGTGCCAAATGACCGCGCGTGGATTCGAAGGTCAGGGCTCGCCCGACCGGGTCGACGCGTTAGTCTGGGCGCTGCATGAGTTGGTTGTTGGGCCTGCGGGGTTGTATCGACGGCCTAGGGTGCGGAGTTTGTGAGTGCTCCACATGGCTCTAATGGATACCAAGCACTTGCGAAAGGGTCGCTATATTGCGGCTTATGACATGCCAATTCACCAATGGCGTCTTCCCTTTGTATGTCTTGATGCTACAACTGCGAACTCGGGATGCTGTCCCGAGAAAGCTTGACCTGACACATCCCCGTAGAAATTCGTAACTTCGAGCCCTGCTGCTGAAAGCTCTGTCGACAAGCTCTGGGGCTGAAATATTGCAACCAGTTATAGACCGTTTCCGGTTCGCTCTTTTCAGGAAAGATGCTGTATTTGTCCAGCACAACGGAATCAGCGTCGTATTTGAAGGTGTTGAGAAAGCAGTAGTAATCTTCCTTGTGCCTGAAGTGGTTCAACTGGTTTTTCTCATAAGTTCTAGATTCTTCACGCTGATCGAATGCTGCCATCGAATATACATCCAATAGAACAGATCCGCCGTCCTTTAGTAGGGTGCTGAACTTTGACAGGAGCCGGGACCGCTGTTCGGGCCCAAGAGCGCAAAAATCGCACATGATCATCGTGATCAGATCAAAGCGACTGGGCGTTTCAAAATCGAGGTAATTGATTTCAACATAGTCGACATTTTGCTTGGTGAGTTCAGCCTGTCGGCGGGCATATTGAATAGAATTTCTTGAGAAGTCTAAACCTGTAACTTGCGCACCGGATTTTGCGAAGCGAGACGTATACAAACCTGGGCCACACCCGAAATCGCATACCGATTTACCCATTCCGATTTCAAAGTGGTCTATAATCCAGTCACAAGATCGTTCAATGAAGTCGGCTTTTCTAGACGATAAATTGATGGCCTCATTCAGGTGAAACTCCAGCATCTGTTTGGATCGGTACTCGTCAGCCCAAAGTGCACTGGCGGTGTAGGAACTGAATACGCCAGGTTTCGAATTGATTTCATCTAGAAGGACGAACATGTTGTCGCCTTTTCTTTGTTCTCTTTCCATCTCAGCGTCCTTCAGCTTAGTCTGAAAACTTGCGACCCTTTTGGGATGGTCATTCGCATCAAACCTTGAATGCAACAGAATTTCTTTTTGCGTGGATTGCGCAGCGAAGGAGCGTGTTTGAGCGTTGCCTACCCGCGAGAATCGGAGTGACAAAAATCGCTTTCGGATGCTTCATTGGTGCAAGCCAAAAAGTTGTGAGGCGTCGATGAAGTGTTGCTTTATTCCGAATATTTGGCACGATGCGCCTGAAGATAATGGTTTTGCGCCGCCTAACAAGCTCGTTTGAATATAGTGTTTTTGTTAAGTAAACTGCAAAAAGTCGTAGTGCTAGTTGCAATAGCGTTGATCATGCCTGCTATCATGATTTTCGTCGGAGTTCCGCAGGGGCACAGCGAAATCTATAATTTTGCGTGGTTCACCCAATATTCTCAACAGTTTGACCAAGGAAACTGGCTGCCCAGACACTTACCTGAAATGTGGGCTGGGCTTGGAGGGCACGACTTCTTTTTTTATGCGCCACTGCCCTTTTGGCCCATCTCAGTCGCCACCTCTGCCATTTGTTCAGAGTGCGCTTTGGTAACTCAAATTGCTGTTGGTATGGTGTTCATACTAATTTTGAGTTCGCTCACCTTTTTCGTTTTTGCGAGATGTTTTTTTGGAAAATGGCCTTCGGCCGTGGGAGCTGTGGCCTATTCGCTATTGCCCTATCACCTCTTGGGAGACTGGTTCATAAGGCAAGCCGTCGGAGAGCTCACAGCTTTTTTGTTTATTCCTGTAGTTGCGCTTGGCGTAGAGAAACTAAGAAGAAATGAGGGGTTTGGTTGGGTTCTGGCCCTAGGGGTAGCCGGAACTTCGCTTAGCCATTTACCGACTGCGGTATTGGCAGTTCCTGTTTTTGGAACAATTGTTCTGCTGATATCCTTCTCTAGAGCTGCAACAGTCACCTCAACGGGAAAATTTCTAACGAATGTAATTTTTTGGTCAGCATTGGGACTGCTACTTTCCTGCTTCTATTGGCTGCCATCTATAGTGCTTTTGGATTCGGTTTCATCTGCGATTTTATTCAAAGCGTATTTCAGCCCCGAAAATTGGCTTTTAGGTTGGGGAAGAGAAACCCCAAGTGGGCAAGACACCAAATACGTTGTTTTCGTATTTTTCTTTTATTTGCCCTTGGTCCTTGCTTCACATGCTATAACGCGGGGCGTTCTACGAACCTGGACCTTTGCGCCTATCATATTGGTTTTGGCGCTCAATACGTCGTTGGCGGAACTGTTTTGGCAGATTGAATTGTTTTCCAAAGTTCAGTTCCCATGGCGTTTGCTCGTCTTTTCGGACCTCGCGGTCGCTTTGAGCATTTCGGCCATTGCCGCTCATTTTTCTCAAAACACAAAGGCACATCTTGGTGCTTTGATAGCGATGGTTGCGTTGAACTTAGTTCTGTTGTTGGCCATAAAGAACGAAAATAGTCAAAACTCGATAGGTCTGGATGCTGAGGCGGAACTGGTTTCCTGGAACGGAGCCCGTGAATATCTAAGTCCTGAGCTGCGTTCTGCGCTTGAAAGCCGGTTGGAAGTAGACAGCCTAGAGTTGATAGACTTTGACGTTCTTGTTCAAGAAATATCGGTCTTTGCCAAGGAAGTGCAGGGCGTAGAAAACGGGCCACTGGAAATTGTTCGTTCGTCGAGACACTTGCGAGTGAGGCCGAGGCAAGATGATTACAGAGTAGTATTGCCTATACAATACTGGAGCTTGTGGAGGGCCGAGACTGAGAATGGCATTGCGCTTGAAATTGAGCCTAATCCGAAATTTGGGACACTGGATATCTTGGCAGCCGAAAATGGTTTCGATGATGGAGAAATATTCGTCTACCTTCCACTTCATATCAGTGAGAAGATCGGATCTTTTGTTTCGGCTATTTCCTGCATCCTTCTTTTAATTGTAAGTTTTTTTGGTCGTAAGCGGCGAGTTCTTAAGGTCAAAAAAGCGGGCTAGCAGATACAAGTTCTTATACAAGTATTCTTTCGCACTGTTGCCCATCCTTGAGCCTCCCCAACTGAACGGGTCCACCGTTATGTTCAGGAAACGGAGGACTAAG